>JBKJUF010000214.1:0-4575 GCA_046590445.1 Kofleriaceae bacterium | reverse complement strand
GCGCGGAGGAGCAACGCCGTTCTTCTTGACCATGTTCAACATCGTGACCGGATTCCTGCTCGCCCTCGACGGTAATTTCGACCAGGCTCGCTGTCTCAGTCACGTTGGCACAGAGGGGAGCGGCTTGAGCTGCTGCAGTCGCCAGCGCGCGATCGAGAGGACACGGTTGCGCTTGCACGCACGGGGCTGCTCCGACGCCTGATGGCGAGGCGTACACGACGTCGACGGGCGCGACACATGCGCCGGTCATCAGGTTACAGACCTGGCTCGAACACTCGTCGTCGGTACTGCAACCGCGGCACGAATGAATGGTCACATCGCAGATCGGTTGGGGGTTAGCACACTCAGCATCGGTCACGCACTCGATGCAGCCACCTGCAGCAACGTCACAGCGATCGGTGCAGGTGACGAAGTCGTAGTCGTTCCCTGTCGCGTTGCAAGTCACCGCGACCTCAGCGCGACACGCGATCACCGCGCCGGGCGTGCAGTCCACCGCGATGCATTCGCCCGGTTCGCCACCGAGCGAGCCGTCGGCATCGCAGAACGGGAACTGCGGATCCGGGCAGAGCCCATCCGCGCACATCTGCGGGTTCCGCTTCGTGCGACGACCAGCACCAGCAATGAAGAAACGACACCACAGCATGGATCGATACTTGTTCATCAGACCCCGGGATGTCGACCGGCATCGTCGCCGGTTGTGAATTTCTTCCGGAACAACAAAAAAGGCCGGCCACATGGCCGACCTTTCTCACGGATTCGCTTGGTCTGAGACTAGCGGATCATGTGACGAACGCCCGTGCCCTCGCCGTACGGACGCGCGCGGAACTCGCGCATGAACGGCTTGAGCGGGGCCGGCTTGTTCGCGGCGAACGTCACGCCGGAGTCGGTCGTGTTGTAGCAGCCCCACTCGTGGGCGAGACCATCGAGGCAGCCCGTGCCGCTGTAGCTACCCGAGCCCGCAGGCATCTCGGTGCAGTTCGCCGGGACCGGGGTCTTCGGCGGCAGGGTCTCGCAACCCGGGACGCCACGGTTCGGCGTGCCCGCGTTGTTGTCGTGGTCGTACGTGTAGTGCGTGTAACCGAAGCAGATGCCGAGCGTGTTGTTGTAATCGCTGACGACCAGCATGTTGTTCTCGACGTTGAACGGCCAGAGGAAGAGGCAGTTCTCGTTGGCTTCAGAGCCCTTCTTGCCGGCGGCGCAGGTCGCGTTGCCCGCGGCCGGAGCGGCCTCGAGCGGAAGCTTCGCGGGAACAGCCGGGTCACCCTTGTTCGCGGCGCGGAGCGCGGCGGTCGAGTTGTCCGACTTCGCCGGGGCGCACATGCCGGCGCAGACGATGACGTTCGAGCCCGTGGCCTCGCGCCAGAACGGGACGAAGCCAGGCGAGCAGCCGTTGACGTACGCGCCACCCGAGGCCGGGCCGCGGGCGGGCATGCGATCCGTGAGCGGGAGGGTCGAGGGACCGACCGGCGCGCAGGTGAAGTCGACGTAGTCGAACGTGAAGCAGCCGGCGTTCGGCATGGCGGGCATCGGCGAGCCGCAAGCAGCGGTGTTCGTGCCGGCCTTGAGAGCCTGGGTCAGCGGGTCACACTTGGGGTCGCAGACGCCGGCGACGGTGACGTCGCCAGACTCGAAGAGACCCTCGTAGCGACCGCACGCGTGGTTCGCGTCGCACATCGGCGCGCCACCCTGGTGGTCGCAGATCTGCTTGCACGTACCGGCGACGCACTCGGAGCCCTTCACGCAGTTCGAGAAGCCAGCGGGGCCCGCAGCGCCCACGGTGCAGGCGCCGCCGACAGCAACCGAGCCGTCCGGCGTGCAGCCGATGTGGCCGAGGGGCGGGTTGTCCTGATCTTCGATCCAGGCGCACTTCTCGCCGGCGGCGCATCCGGCCTGCGTCAGCGGGCTGCAGACGTCGCCACCGCCGTCACCGCCACTGCCGTCTGGCAGCACGATGTCGTTGTTACCGCCGCCACCACCACCGCAGGCCATCAGACCTGCGAACAGGGCTCCCAAAGCTAGCTTCTTCATCGATGACTCCTCTTTCCTTTGGATTGCCGCTGGGTGGAATGTCCCCAAACTCACGGCGGTTCTCAAAAATGCTGCCGGACCCTACTGATCTTGATCCCGGGGGTCAAGGCTATTTCTGCGTGGATCCCGGTGCGCTTGCTACGTGCACACACCATCAACTGTCGACGATATCTCGACGATGATCTGGGTCACGCACCGTCACGGCGCGCCCTAACACCGTCTTGTGATCGGTGAGGCGCGCGGTCGCGAACTGTGATGCTCGTGAGTTGCGGAACGCCAAGCCTCGAGGGGCGAGGATTTCTGGTGACCGTCGGGAAATGGCTGGTTTCAGGGCGAAACCGTGACCGATCCCGGCGGTAGCGAACCTGGACCGGGTCCGCGACTGGCGGCGACCGCGAGGCCGGTGATCCCCGCCGCCATGACGGCGGCGCCACCGATCACGTACCAGCGCCCGTACCACGGGCGCTGGTACTCGGCGCCGCCCGCGTTGAGCGCGATCTCGAGCGGGGCGTCGGGGGCGGCGATCCGGGCGATCGCGGCACCGCCGGCGTCGCGCGCCTCGACGTAGTACTCGAGGACGTAGGGCCTGCTCGATGGTGGCGGGGTGACGCGCGCTCGCCATTTGCCGTCGCCACGTGGCAGTGCGCCGGCGAGCTTGTACGCGAGCTCGCCGCGGCGGCGCGTGGCGATGACGAGCTCGAACACGCGCTCGCCACCGCGAGTCGCGCGGACGTCAAGCTCGAGGAGGCGCGCGGCGGTGCCGGCGGTGGGGACGGCGTGTTCGAGGTCGGCGCCGGCGTTGGGATCGAAGCCGGGAATGAGCTGCTTCTTGAGCTCGTCGAAGAAGACGCGGATCTTCGGCGAGCCGCTGGTGTCGCGGAGCTGGTAGCCGGGGTCGATGTCGAGCACACGCTCGAAGGTCGCGCGCGCGGCGCCCTGATCGCCGCGGATGAAGTGCGCGAGCGCCATCAGCTCGAGCGCGCGCAGGCGCTGCGCGCGGGTCGCGCGGGCGTCGCGAGTCACCGGCGCGAGGGTCTGGATCGCGCCGGCGTACTCCTGCTCGTCGAACAGCTTCTGGCCGCGCGTCAAGAACGTCTCGATCGCGTGGGCATCGACGGTGGGTGCCGGCTTGTCGGGCGCCGGCTTGTCGGGCGCGGGCCCGGGCTTGTCGGGCGCGGGCTTCGCGGCGCTGCCGCCACTGGCCGGGTCGTCGGCATGCGTGATCGCCGGCGCGATCAGCACGCCCGCGAGGACGATCGCGATCAGCGCGCGAGCCATCGCACGCCTTCCGCGGTGGCGATCACCGCATCGAGGACACCGTCATCATCCAGATCGATCATCACGACGTCGGTCGCGCCAGGGGCGCTGGTGTCGGCGGCGAACGCGCCGCCGGGCTCGCCGCGGAGGGCAAAGGTCCCAGCAGCGGTCGCGATCACCGCGTCGGGCTCGCAGCCGGCGTCCCAGCCGGCGATCGCGAGCGCGCTGGCGACCGGTGCTGGCTGCGGCAGCCGCACGAACGACTGATCCTCGAGGCGGCCTCCGCGGTTGATGTAGAGCCGCATCGCGGCGCCGCGGACGACGACCGCGAGATCGGGTTGGAAGTCGACGTCGGCCTCGACGAGCGCGAGCGCGACGACGTCGAGCGGCAGCGCCGGGACCGCGGCCTCGGCGACGACGAAGAAGCCGGTGCCGCCGGGCTCGCCGAGCCACGCCGCGAGCGGACCACCAGCCTGACCGACGACGAGATCGGCGGCGCCATCCTCGTCGAGATCACCGAGCGCGACGGCGGTGACGTTGCTGACCCGGCCGCCGGCGGTGAGCGCCGCGATGTCGCGGGAGAACGTGCCGCCGGCGTTGCGCCACAGCGCGAGGGTCGCGCCGGCGCCGGTGACGAGATCGGTGTCGGCGTCGCGGTCGACATCGGCGCCGGCGAGCGCGGTGACCGCGGTGGTGCCGATCGGCTCGCCGAGCTCGAAGTGGTTGCCGACGCGCAGCCAGATCACGGGCGCGCTGGTGGTCGTCGCGATCACGAGGTCGTCGTCGCAGTCGCCGTCGACGTCGGCGGCGATCGCCGCGACGATCGTGCCGCCGGGCAGCGCCGGGGTCTCGGTCGCGACGAGCGCGCGATCGGCGACGTCGATCACCGCGGCGCCGGTTGCGGCGAGCGCGACGACGAGGTTGCCACCCGCGCCCTGCGAGCCGACGAGCCGGGCAGCGGAAGGACCGGCCGGATCGCCGACGACGGCGGGGGGCGCGGCGCGGCCGGGCCCGCACCGATCGAGAGTGAGCCGGACGTTGCCGCCGAAGTCGACGTTGGCCGCCACACGCGCGACCGGCACGCCACCGCGATCGCCACGCACCCACGCGAGGGCGGAGTCCGCGCCGCCCGGCTCGAGGCGCAGGGTCTGCGGCAGCGATGCGAGCTTGCCGTTGAGCCGGTACGCGCGGCCGAACTGCCCGCCGGTCTCGCGGGTATCGGCGACGCCGACGCAGATCGCGTCGAGGCCCTGCGGCACCGGGCGATCGCCGGCGATCTCGAGCGTGACC
>JBKJUF010000139.1:0-4370 GCA_046590445.1 Kofleriaceae bacterium | reverse complement strand
TGCGAGTCCTGCGAGTCCTGCGAGTCCTTCTCGAGATCACGCAAGGAGCGCGCGGCGAGGCCGCGGGTCTGGCGAGACCACGCCGCGAGCTCGCGCTCGACGTAGCGCGGTAGGCCTATGCCGCCCGCTTCGTAGATCGCGGCGGCGACGAATCCGCGGCGCGCGCTGCTCGCGAGGTTGCGGCTGCGCCCTTAGAGTCGCGGTGATGCGCTCGCTCGCCCTTGCGCACCGCGCCAGGCGTCTCGGCCTCGCCGCAACGTCGCCTTCAGCGCGGTGGGTGAGACCGGGAGGTCGTCGCGCCAAATCCGCACCGTGCCGTCGAGGCCCGCCGAGGCGACCCGCGTCCCATTTGGCGACAGCTCGACCTGGTACGCCGGTCCGTCGTGGATCCCCAGGACGCGCGACTCACCAGACGCGAGATCCCACAGTCGGATGACACCCTGGCTGCTCGCCGTCGCGAGCTTGTCTTGCCAGAGCGCGAGATCGACGATCACGTCGTCGGGGACATCGAGCGCTCGCTGCGATCCGGACTCGACATCGAGGATCCGGATCCCCGCGCGCGAGCCCGCCACGACGAAGCCTGTCCCCTGCACCAGACCCCACATCAACGCACCCACCGGGACCGAACGCACGACACCCTGTCGTTCGAGCAGCACGACCTTCTCACCCACCGTGGCGACGAATCGGTTCGCGGTGCGATCGAACATCAGATCGTACGCTGAGTTATCGTGGGAAGTGGACGGGCCCGTCCCGGTGGTGACGTCCCAGACGGTGATCGAGCGATCTTCGCTCGCAGACGCGAGCCGACCGTCGCTCGAGAACGCGAGGCGTCGGATCTCGCGGCGGTGCCCGACCAACCTGCGTGGTGGTGCCTCACGGGTCGTGTCGACCAGCTCGATGGAGCCGTCGCGCGAACCCGAGGCGAGCCAGTGGCCATCCGGCGAGAACGCCAGCGCGGTCACCGCGGCATCGTGGTGGCCGACCTCGCGACGCGTGGCGCCCGACCACACGGCCACGTCACCACCTTCGCCTCCGACCGCGAGCCGCGAGCCATCACCCGCGAACGCCAACGTGACCGTCGGTCTGGGGTCCGCCAGGATGCTCGTCACCCCATCCGAGAGCTCGCGAACCGCGACCGCCCTGTCGAGGGTGATGTACGCGAGCCGTCGACTATCCGGTGAAAACGCGAGCGAGACGCGGGGGGCATGGGTGACGTACACGGTGGGACGATCGGCGGCGACGATGTCCTCGCCGGGCGTGAGGCTCCACGAACGCACCGTTCCATCCGCGCTTGCAGACAGCACGGTATCGTTGGAGATGAAGCCGAGCCAGGTCACTGCATCGGTGTGACCCGCGAGGACGCGGCTCCGGCCCGTCGTCAGATTCCAGATGCGGATCGTCGTGTCCTGACCGCCCGATGCGATCGACTTGCCATCGGGTGAGAACGCCACGGCGTGCGTCACGTTCTCGTGGCCGGCGAACGCGATCCGTTCGGCATCCGCCAGCTTCACGATCCGTAGCTTGTCGTCGAACCCGACGTAGGCGATCTGGGAGCTGTCGGCGCTGAACGCGATCATGTCGATGTCGCCGACGGGGATCGTGATCGGATCACCGGAGGTCGCGAGATCCCAGATCGCGATGAATGGATCGAGCCCGGCCGCGATGACGTGGTTGCCATCCGGGGTCACCGAGAGGCGCCACACCATCTTGTGCGTGCCGGGAAGCACGCTGCTGGTCCGCGCATCGACATTCCAGGTCCGCACGGTCGCGTCTCGTGCCGACGAGACCAGCACGTTGCCTCGGGTAAACCCGAGTCCTGTCACGGCACCCTCGTGCCCGACGAGATCGATCACGACGTGATCTGTGAGGTTCGCGACGTGAATCTGCGCCGAGCGGGCGGCCCACGCGATCCTGCCATCGCGCGAAAACACGAGCCGATACCCACTCGTGGGAAGCGCTTCTGCGCGCGCGTCGATGGTCCACGGCCGGCACTCGGCACCCCGGTTGACCCAGCGTGCGAGGCATGCCGCATCCCAGACAGCGAGCTCCTTTCCGAGCGTCGCCAGCAACGTCTGGTCCGGCGAGAACGCGACCGATTCGAAGGATCCGGGTAGCGTGCGGTGGCTTGCGGACGGAAGGTCGATCACCTCGATCGAGTGATCGACCCGGCGGAACGCGACGAGCCGCTCGGTGGCGGCGATCGGCTGCGAGATCTGCGCGTCGCGCATGTCGTTCAGGTAGCCGACGAACGTTCGCGGCGGAGCATGGGCAAGCACCGCGCCGGACAGCACGCGTGCCGCGCCCCAGTTCCCGCGTGGCGAGAGCTCGGCCAGCAGCTCGAGCGCCCGCGGTGGATCGCGATCGACGAGCGACCGAACCGAGATCAGCGTGAGGTCGTCGGCGCGATCTCCGGCGACACGCTCCTCGCCGAGGATACGCCGGAAGCTGAGGAGCAACGCGACGGTGAGGACGACCGTCGCGACGATCGCGACCGCGACCGCTGCGCGATGCCGACGCAGAACTCGAGCGACGCGCTCGAGCGGTCGGTAGCGATGTGCCTCGACCAGTTGTCCGGTCTGGAACTTTTGAAGGTCATCGGCCAGCTGTTTCGCCGTCCGGTAGCGAAGCTCCGGATCGCGCGCCATCGCCTTCACAACGATCGCGAGCAACTCGCGCGGGACCCCAGGTTCGCGATCGCGAAGCGCCACCGGCGACCCGTCGAGCAAGTTCGCCAGGATCTCGAACGGTGCTCCGCCATATGGCGCGACGCCAGACAGCACGTGATACAGGAGCGCTCCGAGCGCATAGACGTCCGTGCGCTCGTCACACGGCTCGCCACGTCCCTGCTCCGGTGCCATGTACGCGGGCGTGCCGAGCACGGCACCGGCTCGCGTCAGCGACCCGTCGGTCCCCGCGAACGCTTCTTGATCGGCGATCGGTCCGACGTCCGGCTGGTCCGACGCGCGAAGATCCTTGGCGAGCCCCCAGTCAATCACGACGGTTTCGCCAAGCTCGCCGACCAGCACGTTGTGCGGCTTGATGTCGCGATGAACGATTCCCTGGTCGTGTGCGTATGCCACCGCCGAGGCGGCCGTGATCACGTTCGACACGAGCGCGAGGCGTTCGTTGAGCGTGGGTCGCGCGGCGATCGCTTCGTGGAGTGGTTGTCCCGAGACGAGGCGCATCGCGTAGAACGGTTCGCCATCGGGCCACACGCCTGCCTCGTAGATCGGCACGATTCCGGGATGCTGGAGCCGAGCGGTCAGGAACGCTTCGCGCAAGAACCGATCGGCGTCCGGACCGCCTTGATGGTGCAGCACCTTCACCGCGACCAATCGATCGAGCCTGCGATCGCGTGCGACGAGGATCTTGCCAAGCCCGCCGCGCGCCAGCTCCTTGCCGACCTCGTATTCGCCGCGCGACACGACCGGTAACCGTGGCAACTCCCGGTCGGTCATTTCCCCGGCAGGCAGCGTCGCACTCGCGTCCCACGTGACCCGCGAGGGTGTCGGCGACAGCGTCGCTGCAAGTGACATCAGCTGCGGCGATGCGGCAAGCGTTGGAGCCAGCGCCGGTGCGGATGTCGCGGGCAACGTTGTCGCGGTCGCCGTCGGGTCGCTCGGTTCGGCACCGGAGTCGTCGCCGGATCCGGCGTTCGATCGCTTCGACATCGCGGCGCCATCGTAGCTCGCCCGGGGCCCGTTTCTCCTGATCGCCGGGACCGCTTTATTCGATGCGCTCGACGCGCGCCGGTACGTGCTTGTGCCACGGCGTCCCGACAAACGGATCGCGGTCTTCGGCAGCGGTCAGCTCGTTCGGCGCGATGCCGGTCGTGACGTCGCCGCCCGCACCGGGATAGCCGAGCCCGAGACCATTGGGTAGCGCGACGTGACCGCGCTGCATCGTGGCCGACACCTCGATCGCGACGATCACGGAGTCGCGGCGGGTGGTCAGCCGTACCGACTGCCCGGAGGCGACCCCGAGGCCGTCCGCATCTTCGGGATTGATCCGCAGCGCGCCGCCGGCGTCCTTCTTGCGCCACGCCGGATCGCGGATGATCGTGTTGGCCGTGAACGAGCGGCGCTCGCCGGCCGTGAGCACGTAGGGGAATTCGGGATCGGCGGCGGCAACGGGCATGCCGTGCAGCGTCGCCAGCTCGGCGAGGAGATCGGGGAGCACGAGGTGGATCTTGCGATCGGGCGTCTTGACCCGCTCGAGCACGTCGGCCCACTCGTCGACGGCAAACACGACACCCGACTCGTTCGCGAGCACCGCGTCGAACAGCGCGCACGCGGCTTCGAGCGGCGTACCGCCGAACCCGGCGCGCGCGAGTGGACGACCGTGAGCCATGGCGGCGCGGAGGGCGAGGC
>JBKJUF010000037.1:0-7620 GCA_046590445.1 Kofleriaceae bacterium | reverse complement strand
TCAAGGGTCGGTTGATCGGCCGCGAGGGTCGCAACATTCGCGCGCTCGAGGCCGCGACCGGCGTCGGCATGATCATCGACGACACCGCCGAGTCGATCACGATCTCGTGCTTCAACCCGGTGCGCCGCGAGACCGCCCGGCTCGCGATCTCGGCGCTCGTCGCCGACGGCCGGATCCACCCGACGCGGATCGAGGAAGTCGTCCGCAAGGCGGAGAAGGACGTCGAAAAAGTCTGCAAGGAAGCCGGCGAGCAGGCGGTGTTCGATCTCGGCCTGCATCGCGTGCACCCCGAGCTCGTGAAGCTGCTCGGCCGCCTCAAGTTCCGGCAGTCGTACGCGCAGAACGTGCTACTGCACTCGATCGAGGTCGGCTACCTCGCGGGCCTGATCGCCGCGGAGCTCGGCGCGAACGTCAAGCTCGCGCGCCGCGCCGGGCTCCTGCACGACATCGGCAAGGCCGTCGATCACGAGCACGAGGGACCGCATGCCGAGGTCGGCGCCGCGCTCGTCCGCAAGCACGGCGAGTCGCCGAAGGTCGCGCAGGCGATCGCGTCGCACCACGGCGACGACGGCGGCGGGCCGCAGCCGCAGGCGCTGCTCGATCACGTGGTCGCGTCGGCGAACTCGCTGAGCGCGGCGCGGCCGGGGGCGCGGCGCGAGCAGCTCGCGTCGTACATCAAGCGGCTCGACGATCTCGAGGCGATCTGCAAGCGGTTCGGCGGGGTCGAGCGCGCGTATGCGCTGATGGCCGGCCGCGAGATCCGGGTGATGGTGATGAACGATCAGGTCGACGACGCGCAGGCGGTCGTGATGTCGAAGGAGATCGCGCGCGCGATCGAGAACGAGGCGACGTATCCCGGCCAGGTCCGCGTCGTCGTGGTCCGCGAGACCCGCGCTTCCGACTACGCGCGCTGACGCGGCGGATAGTCGCTCTTGCGCCGCGGTCCGCGCTGACGTACGCACGCGGCCATGTCCGAATTTCACGGCGGCTTCTTCGTCCGCTCGCTCGACGCGGTGGTCGCCGAGCCGATCCGTCAGGTCGTCGCCCAGGCGCTGCGCGCGCGCGGCATCGATCTCGAGCGCAACGCGGTGACGTTCGCGGTGCTCCGCCGCTGCCCGGTGATGCACGTCGCGGTCCGCGGTGCCGCTGCCGACGGCAAGGACTACGCGTTCTTTCACCTGGAGCACGCGGCGATGGGCGGCGACATCGCGCGTGCCATCGGCTGCGACGTCTGGGCCTATCACTACGAGAACCAGTCCGGCAGCGAGTCGGTGCACGAGTTCGGTCCCGACGGCCTCGCGCGCGGGTCGTCGAGCGTGAGCTGGGATGATCTCGACCCCGACGACGACGGCGCCGGCGGCGACGACGATCGCCATGACCGCATGCTCGCGGCGGCGCCGCTCGGCATCCTCGCCGCCACGCTCGGGGTCCCGCGCAGCTGGCTCGACATGGACCTCGCGTACGACACGCCGGTCGTGCGGGTGCCGTTCACATCGGGACCATGCACCGACGCGGTGCGCGCTTATCTCGAGGCTCCGCTGCGTACCGCACGCCTGGCGCCGCCGGCCGCGACCGTGTGCGCCGAGCTCGATGCCGCGCAGAGCCTGTACTTCCCCGCGTGGATGGCCGAGGAGCTCGAGGCGATCGCGAACAAGCTCGGCGCGCAGGTCGGCATGATCGTCTGGGCGGCCTGGGAAGCCGTGAAGCCCGACCTCTACCGGGCCGTCCCGATCGTCGAGACCCTTCCCGACGCTGAAGCGTCACCGCCCCGCTTCCTCGTGCCCCCGCCGGTGGAGCCGCCCGCCGCGGTCGCCGTGCCACGTCTCGTGCCGGTGTTCATGAAGGCGCTGCCGCCGCCGCCAGATGCAGCCGACAAGGTGAAGCTCACGCTGGCACTCCCGTCGCGCGTGCTCGAGGAGCTGCGCGAGCTCGCGACCGCCGGCGACCGCTCGTCGTCGTGGTGCGTGCAGAAGGCATTCATGCTCGTCCGCGGTCGGCTGCACGCCGCCGAAGCCGGCGTGACCAAAACCCCGTGACCAAAACCCCGTGATGGAGCCCGCGTCAAATCGAGTAATCTCGCGAGGCGTGACCGACGGCCGCGTGTTTCCCTTGATCGCGATCAGCCACGGCGAGCTCGCCGGGCTGGTGGGTGGCGCGATCGCGCGGGTCGAAGCCGTCGATGGCGGCCTCACGAACACGATCCACAAGGTGACGCTGGTCTCCGGCGATGCGTTCGCCATCAAGCACCACGCTGGTGGCAACGCGCCGTACGACGACGAGGTCGCGACGATCGCCCAGCTCGCGGGGATCCTGCCGGTCCCCGAGGTCGTGCACACCGCTGCAGATCGCCGCGCGATCGTCTATCGCTGGATCCCCGGCATCACGCTCGACGAATGCCGGCGCAAGGAACCACCCGCGGCGTTCGCGTCGCTTGCCGAACCACTCGGCCGGTTCCTCGCGTGGCTCGCCACGTTTGACTGGACCGGCACCTGGGAGCTCGCGTCGATCCTCGCGCAGGCCGACACGATGCTCGGTCGTGGACGTGCCCGCGAGCGGCTCGGACCCCAGGCGGCCGATGCGCTGCGCGCGGCGATCGATCGAGCGGCGCCGGCGCTCGCGTGGGGTACCCCGTGCCTGAGTCATGGCGACCTCGGCGGCCGCAACATGATCGTCCAGCACGCGATGGCCGGCCGCTGGCGGATCGGCGGGGTGATCGACTGGGAGGCCGCCGCGCTGGCCTCGCCGCTCGTCGACATCGGCAGCTTGTTTCGAGACCCGACCCGGTACGACGCGACGTTCCTCGCCGACTTCGAGCGCGGCTATCGCGAGGCCGATGGCGCCCTGCCCGACGGCTGGTTTCATGCGGCGCGGGTGCTCGATGCGATGTGGCTCGTCGAGACGCTCGACGAGGATCGCGAGCTGCCGGGCGTGTTCGCCGACTGCCGCAAGCTGATCGCCGGGCTCATCGCCGCCTGATCGCCGCCTGATCGGGTCCGAGCTCGGGCGATCACCCCTGCGCCTGCGCCGAGTGTGGCGCGCGCGCGACAGTGCTCTGCGGGATCCGCAGGCGGGCGCAGAACCGATCGATCGGACGGCCCGAGCTTCGACGCTAGTCACGCGCGATCATTCATCGCCGCGCGGCGGCACACGAAGTGCTCGGAGGCGAATGCATGCGCCTCCACCTCGCGACGTTCCTCGCCCTGCTCGTGATCCCGATCCTTGTCCCCTCGAGCGCGCTCGCCGGCCCGACCGGAGGTGGCTCGGGCGGAGGTCGAGGTGGCGCGCTCGGTCGGGTGAGCTCGGGCATCAGCAGCGCGACCCACACCTCGTCGTCGTCGAGCTCGGGTGGGAGCGAGGACCACCGGACGCGCGACAGCGTCGAGGATCACCGCTGCTTCGACGACGAGGCGCGGCCGATCCGGTGCCCCGACCGTCACGATCGCGCGGCTGCCGCGGGGATTCTCGCGACCGGCCCCGCCGCCGCCGCTGCCCCGAGCCATGCGAGCGCGCACTTCTACGCTGGCGCCCAGAAGGTGCAGGACTCCGACGGCTCGATCTCGCTCGAGCTCGCAGTCCGCGACGGCCGGTTCGGCATCACCGGCGCGTTCACCCGCTACTTCGAGCGACTGCCCGGCGGTGGCCAGCTCTCGATGTCGATGCCGTCGCTGATGGCGAGCGTGCGGATCGACGACCTCGGCCGGACCGCGGTCTTCCTCGAGGGTGGCGTCGTCCACGTCGGCACGCGTGGGGATCCGATGGCGGACTCGTCGATCACCGGTGCGATCGCGAGCATGCGCATCGAGCACCAGCTCTCGCCACGCCTCGCGATCCTCGCAGACGCGCAGGAGCTGCGGTTCGGGCACGACGTACGCGCGCGTGCGGGTCGCGCCGGCATCCGCATCGGCCGCGTCCAGGCGTCGCTGCGGGTCCTCGACTTCAACGTCGGGCCGCCGCTGATCGGTCCCGAGGTCGGCGTCCGGTTCTAGGTTCGCCAGCCGAGCGCGAAGAACAGCGCGCGCCGGACTGCGGTGTCCTGCGGGCCGAACACGCTCGGAAAGCCATGCGACGCCGAGAAGTCGAGGTGTTCGGAGACCCGGACCCGCACGCCGTAGCCGAGCGGGACGTGCCAGCCGTCGCGCCACACCGCGACGTCGCTATCCCAGCCGCTCTGCACCCAGACCGCCCACCGGCAGGTCGGCTGGATCGTGACGAACACCGGCAGCACGAGCGCCGCGCGATTGCCCTTGTCGCGATTCGCGAGGCCGAGCCGGAGGTACGGGTCGCCTGATACCGCGAGCCGCCCGTGTTGCCAGCGAGCGAGCGCGCCGACGGTGAGCGCTGGCTTGAACGGCCCGAGCTCGCGGACGAGCAGGCGCGCCCGCGGTGCAACCGCGAGGGCTCCATCGCGCGCGGCGTACCGCACGTCGAGACCACTGCCGTGGTAGGTGCGATGGCAGCCGATGTCACTGTGCTTGACGCAGAAGCTCGCGCCGGCCGCGATCCGATCTACGCTCGGGTTGCTGTGGATCAGGCCAAACGTCCAGCGCGGGGTAGCGCCGATCCAGAGGTCCGGCGCGACCGAGGTCGGCTCGGAGAACTTGCGGGGCGCGAGCTCGAGCTCGAGGGTGACGACGGCCTCGACCTGCCCCGGCCGCAGCACCAAGGGGCGCGCGACGATGTCGTCGGAGTCCGCCCGCGCGGAGGTCGCGCCAACGAGCATCACGAGCATCACGAGCATCACGAGCACCCGCATCGCGCGACGGTAACACGCACGATCGCGCTGGTTGTCGCGAGCGTCGCGCTCGGCGCCGGTTGCCAGAAGCAGACCGACGACGTCGATGGCGCCTTCTACAACTGGGACGACCGCGTCGTGCACTGCGCGGTCGAGGCCGACAGCAAGACCGGCAACGACATCGTCTCGATCGAGGCCGGGCTCGACCGCGCACGCGACCGCGACGAGGTGTTCGAGATCCTGATCCACCAGCCTGGCGTCTCGATCCCGTGGACCGACTTCGAACGCCTGCTCGCCGGCGTGCGTGACCGCGGCCTCGCGTGGGTCACGTACGAGGACATGGCGCGCGGTATCCCGCCGGTCGGCGGCGTCTCGCTCCAGTACGACGGCACGTGGATCGTGCCGTGGCTCGACAG
Source organism: Kofleriaceae bacterium (assembly GCA_046590445.1). Classification (GTDB taxonomy): domain Bacteria; phylum Myxococcota_A; class Polyangia; order Haliangiales; family Haliangiaceae; genus JABFXX01. Next base: position 2,472 of record JBKJUF010000037.1, on the reverse strand, counting down.
CCGCACGCTCCTGCAGAACTACGGCGCACGCGTCACGATCTTCGTCACGCGCTACACCAGACTCACCGAAGGCGAGCGCGCGCAGATCCGGAGGTTCGCCGACGAGGGCGGCCACGACGTCGAGGCCCACGCCGTCAACCACCTGCGCGGCCCGTTCTACGTCGAGGAGCATGGCCTCGACGCCTACCTCGACAACGAGGTCCAGCCGTCGATCGACGCGCTGCGCGCCGACGGCTACGAGGTCGTGTCGTTCGCGTATCCGTTCGGCGATCGCACCGACGAGATCGACCGCGCCATCGGCAAGCGCGTGCCGCTCCTGCGATCGCTGTCGATCACGCGCGATGTCGTGAGCAGCCCCTGCCCGCACTGACCGTCTCGCGGTAGCTTACGCGGCGATGGCTCTCCTCGACGACCTTCAGCAGCGCGGCTTGATCCACGAGGTCACCGATCGCGACGGCCTCGCGAAGCTCCTCGCCTCGCAGGTCGTCCCGCTCTATGCCGGCTACGACCCGACGTCCGCGAGCCTCCACGTCGGCAACCTCGTTCCGACGATCCTCCTCAAGCGCTTCCAGGCGGCGGGGCATCGCCCGATCGTCGTCGTTGGCGGCGCGACCGGGATGGTCGGCGATCCGTCGGGCAAGAGCGACGAGCGCAACCTGCTCGACGACACCACGCTCGCCCACAACCTCGCGGGCATCCGCGGCCAGCTGTCGCGGCTGCTCGACTTCGACGACGCGACGACCGGCGCGGTGATGACGAACAACGCGGACTGGACGCGCGGCATCAGCTACCTCGAGTTCCTCCGCGACATCGGCAAGTACCTGACGATCAACTACATGATGGCGAAGGACTCGGTACGAAACCGCCTCGAGGGCGAGAGCGGCATCAGCTACACGGAGTTCTCGTACATGTTGCTGCAGGCGTTCGACTTCGTGCACCTCGCGAACGCCTACGCGGTCCGCTTGCAGGTCGGCGGCTCCGATCAATACGGCAACATCACCGCGGGCACCGAGCTCTCTCGCAAGATGGGTGGACCGCAGCTCTACGGCCTGGTCGCGCCGTTGCTGCTCGACTCGACGGGCCAGAAGATGGGCAAGACCGCATCTGGCGAGCGGATCTGGCTCGATCCCGAACGCACCAAACCGTACGAGTTCTACCAGTACTGGTTCAACCGCCCCGACGAGGAAGTGCCGCGTCTGCTGCGCATGTTCTCGCTGCGTCCGCTCGCCGAGCTCGACGGCTTGCTCACCGCACACGATGCCGACCGCGCGAAGCGCACCGCCCAGCGCGAGCTTGCTCGCGCGCTCACCGCGTGGGTGCATGGTGACGCCGAGGTCGCGAAGGCCGAGACCGCGCAGCGCGTGATGTTCGGCGAGTCGCTGCAGGGCGTGACCGACGCCTCGCTCGGCGTCCTCGCGGGCATCGTCAAGACCGTCGATATCCCGCGCGCCGAGCTCGCCGCCGGCATCGGCCTCGTCGATCTGCTCGCGCGCACGGTCGCGGACTCCAAGGGCGCGGCGCGTCGGTTGATCACGCAGGGCGGCGCGTCGATCAACAACGTGAAGATCGCGAACGTCGACCACAAGGTCACCGAGAGCGATCTTGCATCGGAGACCATGCTCGTCATCGGCAGCGGCAAGCGCGACAAGTGCCTCGTTCGCGTGACCTGATCGCAGGTCCGACTGAGCCCGCGAGCTCGAGCGCCGAAAAAGAGAGAAGGCCCACTCTTGCGAGTGAGCCTTCAAAACCCCGGCAGCGTCCTACTCTCCCACAGGGTTGCCCCTGCAATACCATCGGCCCTGAAGAGCTTAACTTCCGTGTTCGGGATGGGAACGGGTGTGACCTCTCCGGTATAGCCGCCAGGAAAAAACAAATACGAGGTGCGAAGCAAGGCTGGCTTGGTGGCCAGCGTCGACAGATTGCGATTCGGGTGAACCGCACTGATCGTACTACAGTGTTCCTTCAACGAAAAACAAGTGTTGAATGAGTGACTGACGATTTCTCTGTGTGATGACTTGAACCTTCTCCCGGCGCGCCTCGAACCGGAGCAATGGGTGCTCCGTGGCGCCGACCGTCCCGCGGCCACTGCTCGTTAGAGCGATGGTTATCGCGGTTCGATGGGAAAATAGGTGGTCAAGCCGCACGACCGATTAGTATGGGTTAGCTTCAACGATTGCTCGTTGTCCACATCCCACCTATCAACCACGTAGTCTACGTGGGGTCTTCAGGAGCCTTACGGCTCGGGACGCCTAATCTCGAGGGGGGCTTCCCGCTTAGATGCTTTCAGCGGTTATCCCTTCCGAACATAGCTACCCGGCGATGCGGCTGGCGCCACAACCGGAACACTAGCGGTTCGTCCAACTCGGTCCTCTCGTACTAAAGTCAGCTCCTCTCAAGCGTCCTGCGCCCACGACGGATAGGGACCGAACTGTCTCACGACGTTCTGAACCCAGCTCGCGTACCGCTTTAATT
>JBKJUF010000621.1:0-3785 GCA_046590445.1 Kofleriaceae bacterium | reverse complement strand
CCAGCTCGCAGGGGCGCAGCTCCAGCGAGCTGGGTACCGAGATCGAGCGTGACGGTGTCGACCAGCGGGTGCGACGGGTTCTTGCCGGTGTACGCCATGCGCGCGCCGAGCGCGTTGTTGGGATCGAGCGTCGCGCTGTAGCCGGGCGAGGCGACCGTCGAGATGTCCGTCCAGGTGGTTCCGAAGTCGGTCGTGTACTCGATCACCGCGCCATCGAACGCGACGCCGCCACCGAGCTCGAAGTCGTACCGATGCTGGAAGGCGATCGATAGTGGCCCTTCGCCGACCGTGAGAACCGGCGAGACCAGGCTCGTGTCGGATCGCGTGCCGAGGTCCGCGGCATGCCACGCGCCGTCGAGCGCGCTGTCACGAACGTGCGACCACGCGGGCAGGGAGTCGCCGGCCGGCGTCCACACCGATGCCGCGGTGTCGAAGGTGTCGGTCGTGGTCGCCTCGGCCACGTCATCGACGTTGAGCCGCAGCGCGATCGGCAGCGTGGTCGACTCCGTGCAGCCACCGGCTGCCGTGATGGTCAGCGCGAAGTCGCCGGCCACCGGCACCTCGCCGACCGCCGCGAGCGCGACGTCCGCGGTGATCTGCGCAGTCGCGTAGGGTGCGAGGCTCGCGAGCGTCGACGGTCCGGACGTCACGGTGATGCCCTCGGTCGCCGACGTCAGCGTGGCAGTGATGTTGGTGAGCGCGAGGTGGCCGCGGTTCGAGATCGGGACCGTGATCCGCATCGTCTCGCCGGCATCGAGCACGGTGTCGTCGTCGCAAGCCTGGGTCGCCTCGGTGGTCTCGGCGCCGGCGAGCACGCGCCCTGCGACCACGGTGCTCTCGACAATGCCGACGAAGTCCTGACTCTCGGGAGCCGGGGAGATCGCGCAGCTGCCGAAGCCGCGTCGCGCGAACCCGGCGGCGATGATGTCGTGATCGGCGGGGCGCGCTGCCTGGACGACCGCGAGGATCGCGTCGCGCGCCTCGGTCGGTGATGCCTCGACTGGCATCATCAGCAGGCCGCCGACGATGTACTTCGCCATCCGATCGCGGATCTCCTCGAACGAGGCGCCGCCGGCCTTCTGCAGCGCGACGTAGGCCTCCCACATCGCCGACGCCCAGATCTCGCCGCCGTTGTGGACCTCGGAGTTCGGGCCGGACGCGAGGAACGGGTGCGTCGTCGGTAGCGGCTCGCCGTCGGCCATGTGACGGAACGACAGTGCATTGATCGCCGGGTTGATGCTGTAGGGCGCGCGGCGAATGCCGTAGTACGCAGGGTCGGCGGAGAAGCTCTGCGTCGTGTAGACGCTGAACGGGAACGCGCCATCGAGGTTGTCGCCTGCGCGCGCGAGCAGCATGAGCGCGACGAAGTCACCCCAGCCCTCGCTGATCGCGCCGCACATCTTGTTGCCGCACAGCGCGAGCCGATGGTGCAGGTAATGACCGAACTCGTGGGCGACGAGCGTGGCGTCGACACCGCCGTCGAGCTCGACGCCGGTCTGCCGGAACAGCCGCGCGGTGATCGCACCGGCCGCGAGCTCGGCCTTGATCGCGGCGCCCTCGTCCATCGTGACCGACAGCGACGCGATCGTGATGTCGGTCGGGGTGTTGGGGTCGCCACCCATGCCGGGCGGCGCGCTGCTCGCCATGTTGTTCGCGAGCAGCATGCCGACGCCGTTCGCGTTCTGGATGTTGAGCGCCTTCACCTTGAACGTGCAGTTGCCGCGATCGACGACCACGATCTTGCCGGTCGCATCGGGCAGCGCCGTGCAGCCGTCGCTCGGGTTTGGCGCGGCGCCGTCGTTCGCGAGCATCACGGCCGCGGAGAGATCGAACGAGCTCGGTCCGAACGCCGCGGTGCCAGCGGCCGGCGTGCGGCCCGCGGGATGGATCGCCAGCGTGACGTTGGTCTTGCCGCTCCACAAAAACACCTGCATGCGCGGCGGTAACCCGTCGCTGGGCGTCGACATGTTCGCGTTGTTGCGCGAGCCGCCGAGCGCGTTGTCCTGCGCCTCGGCAAGGATCGCGTCGCGGTCTTCACCGCCGCGGCCGTAGTTCGAGTCCTGTCCATTGCCCGACGCCTCGGTGAACCCGGCGTCGTACCAGAAGTCGTGCAGCCAGTTGATCGAGTAGAACAGCGAGGTGATCGCGGCCATCTGCTGGGCCTGCGAGCTCAGCGGCGGCGCGGACGTGTCGTAGACGCGGTCGAACGCGCGCGCGCCCGTGGTCGTCGCGCGGAAGTCGCCCAGCGAGAGCCCCGACGGTGCGTTGAAATCGGCGTACGCCTCGACGTTGTTGCCCTGGGTCTCGGTGCGCGTCGATGCCAGCCACGGGTCGGGCACGCCGGTGCCGTTCGGATCGTTGAAACCGTCGACGGTGACGAGCGATGGCGCGGTGTACCCGGGGTACGTCCCGTTCGGTGCGCCGGCAGGATGCGGCGTCGCGTCGACGGTCGGCCCGTCGAGCGGATGTGCCTCGCCGGTCGGCTCGGCCCACACGCGATACGTGAAGGCGACGTCGGCGGTGAGGCTGCGGTGCTCGAGCACGCGCGTGCCGTCGGCGCTGAGCACGGTGCGGTGGAGCTCGCTGTCGGTGCTGCCGGTCGGGCTCGTGTACGCCTCGACGACCCAGGCCGCGACGAGCAGCCGGGCGACCGGATACCAGACCTGCTGCGCGCGTGCGAGCGCGACATCGACGCCACTCGCGGTGCCACCGACCACACGGGTGCCGTCGTCGCGGTTCCACTTCGCCGCGAGCGCGCCGCGATCGAGCCGGGTACCGCGGGTATGCGCGACCGCACGTGCGATGGCGCCGGTATCGTCGTCGGTGAAGCGCGCCGCGACGCGTGGCGTATCAACACCGTAGAGCACGCCGCTCGCTGCGAGCAGGCCACCGCCGGGCTGCACGAGGAGCCGCAGCTCGCCGCGATCGATCGGCAGCCCATCGAGGATCTGGCGAAGCCGCGCGATCCGGCCGCCTGGCACCGGCACCTCGGCGATCGCTGCGAGCTCGGGCAGTGCGCCGTGGACGCCCCACGCCGGTGCTAGGCGCTGGACGTGCAGCTGCGCGGACTCGAGCGCGGTCGCCGCAGGTGCAGCGGCGACGCCGCCGGTCGACAGCAACCGGGGGACGCCGCGCTCGTCGATCGCGAGCGGCGTCGCCCCGAGCGCGATCGCGGCGGCGACCGGTGTCGTCGGGAGCACCTGCGCGGTCGGGGTCGGCTCACTGCAGGCGATGATGCATGCGAGGCCTGGGACCAAGGGCGCCAGCCATCCCGGACGAGTCACGTGGATACGCACGGCGGCGACCCTAGCACCGTGGCTGCGCGATCCCGCGACAACCTTCGACGCCCCGTGACACGCACACGCTCACCGCCCACCGTTCAAGCGAGGTCTGGTTCTCGCAGCCGGCAGAGCGCATGGTCATCTGTAGCGCAGATCGACGCGGCCTCGATGGCGGCCGAAGCGAGTCGCGACTGACTCGAGCCTCGAGAATCTGGAGCCGGTGGGCGGGTATGATCCGCCGACCTACGGTTTACGAAACCGTTGCTCTACCACTGAGCTACACCGGCGATGGTTTCGTCCCAGTACAATCAGTACGCCCGCCCTAGGTAGCCAGTGTCCTTCGTCCCAGCAAGACGATTTTCAACCAGATTCTCTCACGGTCTCAACGCGTCCTTTCCGGAGCACAGCCTTTGAGTGCCCCATCCCCATCCCCGTCGGGGCGCTTCCGTTCCGTCGCGGCCAAAATGTTCGTTGTGCAGGCTTTAGCCTGTTTGGGGGGCTATC
>JBKJUF010000628.1:0-12334 GCA_046590445.1 Kofleriaceae bacterium | reverse complement strand
GGTGCGAGGGCGCGTTCGGGCAGCTTGTCGACGCGCGCGCCGTCGAACCAGATCTCGCCGTCGTCGATCCGGAGCAGCCCGATCAGGTGCTTGATCGTGACCGACTTGCCGACGCCCGAGGTGCCGATGATGAACATCACCTCACCCCTGGCGACGGCGAGGCTCATGCCGCGGAGCACGGGCTTGCCGCTGAACGCCTTGGTGACGCCGCGAAACTCGATGAACGCCCTGCTCACAGATCACCGCCGGTCACAAAGAGCGCGGCCGCCGAGATGATGAAGTCGAGGACGATCACCGAGAACGATCCGCCGATCACCGCGGCGGTCGTGGCCCATCCGACGCCCTCGGAGCTGCCACGGGCACGCAGCCCGCAGAACCCCGCGACGATCGGGATCGCGGCGCCGTACGCGAGCGCCTTGACGATCATCAGCACGACGTGGCGCGGCCGGATAAATGACAGGTCGTAGTACGTGTGGGGGTTGACGCCGAACGAGTACTGCGCGGTGAGCCCGCCGGCGCCGTACATCACGAGGCTGCCGATGACCGACAGCGCGAGCGTCATCACCAGGCACGCGATGAAGCGCGGCACGATCAGGTAATCGATCGGCAGGACGCCCGACATCCGCAGCGCATCGATCTGCTCGGTGACCTTCATCGAGCCGATCTCGGCGGCGATGCCGGCGCCGACGCGCGTCGCGAGCATGAGCCCGGTCAGCGTGGGCCCGAAGTCCGAGACGATCAGCCGGAGGAACTGACTGCCGACCTGCGAGTAGTCGCCGGTCACGCGGCCGAGTTGCAGGCACGCCTGGTAGGTCATCACCATCCCGATGAAGCCGAGCGTGACGATGATGAACACGAGAGACTTGTTGCCGACGGCATGGAGCTGGCGCGCGAGCTCGCCGCGGTTGCGACGGTTCTTGCGCGAGAACCCGCGCAGGAGCCCGGCGATCGTCGAGACGTACACCAACCAAAGCTCGACGCCCGCGCGCGAGGCCGCGAGCACGGCTGCGCCGAGCGCGGTGATCCGGGTCGTGAGGAAGCCGGCCACGATCATCCGGTCAGGTACGTGAGGAAGAAGTCGAGCAGCATGATCGACACCGCCGCCGCGACGACCGCGGCGTTGACGGCCTTGCCGACGCCGACCGCACCACCGCGCACGGTCACGCCGAAGTAACAGGACGACATCGCGATCGCGGCGCCGAACGCGATCGACTTGTAGACGCCGTGCAGGAAATCGTACGGCGTCAGATTCTCGGCGAACGAGTAGTACATCGTCGACCAGTCGATGCCGAGCATCACGCGGCCGACGAGGGTGGCGCCGGCGAGTGCGACGAGGTCGCCGATCACGGTGAGCGCGACGAGCATCACCATCATCGCGATCACGCGCGGGACGACAAGAAACTTCACCGGATCGATCGCGAGGGCACGCAAACCGTCGAGCTGCTCGGTGACAGTCATCGTCGAGAGCTCGGCGGTGTTGTTGGCGCCGACCCGGCCCGAGAACATCAACGCGATCAAGATCGGCCCGATCTCGCGAAGCACCGCGTAGCCGGCACCCCAGCCGGCGAGCGACGTCGCGCCGAACTTCTTCACGAACGGGCCGGCCTGCAGCATCATCAAGGCACCGGCAAAGAACGCGGTGAGCGCCACGATCGGCACGCTGCGATTGCCCATCTTGTGGAGGTTCTTGACGAGCTCTCGGCCGTCGATGCGAGGCGGCACGAGCGCGCGCAGCACCTGACCGGTCAGCACGACGATGCCGCCGACCTCCTGGGTGATCCGCAGCGCGCTCGCACCGATCCCGTTGACCAGGCGTTCCCCGATCATGCGACCACCTCCGCGCCACCCTCGTGGAGGGGCCCTTCGAGCTCGCCGCGGACGAACTGGCGGACCAGCGGATCGGGGGCATCGGCGATCGTGGCGGCCGGGCCGCGATACGCGATCTTGCCGCGATAGAGGAAGGCGATCTCGTCGACGAACCGCGCGAGCGCGACGACGTCGGAGGACACCGCGAGCACCGTCGCGCCGGTTCGTGCCTGATCGGCGGCGAGCAGGTCGTAGATCTTCTGCGTCGTCACCGGGTCGAGGCCGGCCGACGGCTCGTCGTAGATCACGAGCTCGGCATCGGCGACCGTCGCGCGCGCGATGCCGACGCGCTTCTTCATGCCGCCCGAGAGCTCGGCGGTGAGCTTGCGCTCGCTGCCCGCGAGGCCGACGGCACGCAAGCGTTCTGCGACCCGCTCGGCGATCGCGTCCGCGGTCATGCCGCCGCGCTGCTCGAGCGGAAACGCGACGTTCTGCTCGACAGTGAGGAAGTCGAACAGCGCGTAGTTCTGGAACAGCATGCCGATCCGCCGGCGCAGCGGCCCGAGCTCGGCCTCGCGGCGACCGACGACGCTCTCCGTGAGCACGTGGATCGTGCCGCCATCGGGCTCCTCGAGCCCGCACGCGAGCTTGCACAGTACGCTCTTGCCGGTGGCCGCCGGGCCGATCAACCCGAGCCGGCCGCCGCGCGCGACCTCGAGCGTGATCCCATCGAGCACGACGCGCCGGCCGTAGCGCTTGCGGACATCGACGAACCGGATCATGGCGTCGCCGCCAATCGCGGGTGGCGTCACCGACACGTGACGCCACCCCGACGGATGTACTTCGAGTCCGGCGATTGCTTCGCGAGCTTCGCGATCGTCGCGCACGCACCGATATGATCGCCGGCACGGTCCTGGGTGATCGCGAGCTCGTAGAGCGCGTCGTCCTTGAGGATCGAGGCCGGGTAGTCCTTCGGCAGCTTGCGGAACGCGGCGATCGCGCCGGGCAGGTCCGCGAGGTCGTCGCGTAGCACGCGCCCGAGCTCGAGCTGTGCGTCGTCCAGCCAGATCGAGAAGTAGGAGCCGGCGCCAAACGCGACCTCGCGGGTTGCCACGAGCGCGCGCAACCGCTTCACCGCGCCCGCGGGATCGCGAAGTGCGCGCGAGAGCCGCGCGGCCTGCCAGCGTGCGTCGTCGCGCAGCCCGCTTCCTTTGTGCTCGACGGGGATCCGGTCGTAGAGCGCGCGCGCGCCTTCGAGGTTCGCGAGCTCGCGCTCGGTGAGGTCCGCGAGCCACCACAGTAGATTGTCGGCGACCTTCGTCTTCGCCAGCGAACCGAGCATGCGTGCGAGCTGCTCGACGAGCGCGGCCGCGTCGCGGGCGCGACCGTCGACGACGAGCGCCTTCAGCGCATCTGCCGCGGTCGGCTCGTCGGGCCACTCGATCACGACACGCCACAGTGCTGTCCACGCGTCCTTCATGTTGCCGCCGCGCAGCAGGAGCTCGCCCGCCCGGTAGATCGCGATCGCCGCGGTCATGTCATCGCCGGGCGCGCGCGCCGGGATCGCGACGTACGCCGTGATCGCTTCCTGCGTGCGACCGGTTCGCTCGAGCACCTCGGCCTCACCGAGCAGCGCCTCGCTGCACGCCGCCCGCGCGCGTCGCACCGGCCGCAGCCCCCGACACGTGCCCTGGGCCTCGCGGTACGCGATGAGCGCACCCTCGACATCGCCCTGATCCGCGCGCATCTCGGCCGTCTTCAGCTCGGGCAGCGTCGCCGGCGCCGAGCACGCGCCGCCGATCACGAGCAGGGCGAACATCCTCACATCGCGGCCGCGATGCCGGCGATGACCCTGGCGGCGCGCAGCACGCCTTCGCGATCGACATCGAGGTGGGTGACGGCGCGGACGCGCTGCGCACCCGCCGCTCCGAGCAGGATGCCCTCGTCGCGCGCCTTCGCGACGACCGCCTGGGCGGTGCCGCGAGCGAGATCGATCATCACGATGTTGGTGTGGATCCGCTCGAGGTCGACCGAGATCGCCTTCGCCCCGACGAGCGCCTCGCCGAGGGACCGCGCGTTGGCGTGATCGTCGGCGAGCCGCGCGCGGTGGTGATCGAGCGCGTGGATCCCTGCGGCCGCGAGGATGCCGGCCTGACGCATACCGCCGCCGTGCATCTTGCGGAACCGGTGACAGCGCCGGATGAAGTCGCGGCTGCCGGCGACGAGCGAGCCTACCGGCGCGCCGAGGCCCTTCGAGAGACAGACGGCGACCGAGTCGAAGCCGCGCGCGAGCTCCTTCTCGGTCGTCTGTGTCGCGATCGCCGCATTCCACAGCCGCGCGCCGTCGAGGTGTGCGAGCAGGCCAAGCTCCTTGGCGACCTCCGTCACCTCGGTCAACGCGGCGGGCCCCCAGCAGATGCCGCCGCCCATGTTGTGGGTGTTCTCGACGGTGACGACCCGGCTCGGCGACTGGTACGGATCCTCGGGGCGGAACGCGGCGCGCACCTCGGCGGCCGTGAACGTGTGACCCGGCAACATCTGGGTCTGGACGCCCGCGATCGCCGCGAGCGCGCCGGACTCGTGACGCCAGCAGTGCGCGTCGCGCGAGATCAGGATCTCGTCGCCTGGTTTGGTGTGCGCGCGCAGCGCGATCTGGTTCGCCATCGTGCCGGACGGTACGAACAGCGCGGCCTCGGTGCCGAGCAGATCAGCAACGCGTTCTTCGAGCGTGCGGACATTCGGATCCTCGCCGTAGACATCGTCGCCGACCTCGGCGGTCGCCATCACCGCGCGCATCGCGCCGGTGGGACGGGTCACGGTGTCACTTCGCAGATCGACCGGCGTCATGGCGCCGAGCTTACTGTGCTCAGGGCGTCGGCGACACCGGCGGACCACCCTCGTCAGGTCGCGGCGGATCGCTGGATTTCGGAGGCTCGTCCTTCGGACGGTCCTGGTCGGCCTTGTCGCGGTCCTTGTCGCGGTCCTTGTCGCGGTCCTTGTCGCGGTCCCGATCCTTGGCCTTCGACGGCGGCGGCGACGGCGCACCGAGCTCGGAGCGCAGCTTGCGCTCGAGCCGGGTCAGCATCGCGATCTCGAGCCAGCTCGGCCGATCCTCGATCTGGATGACGAACCGGACGACCGTGCGGCCATCGCCGTTCTTGACCGTCATCACCTCGAGCGATCCGCGGAACGTCTTGCCGTCCTCCTTGAGCTCGAACAGCACGTAGCCGGCGTCGGCGTCCTTCTCGATCAGCCTGAGGCCTTCATCGACGCGGAGGAACCGGACCGCGGTCGGCCAGCACTGCTCGCGCTGGTAGGCGAGCGTCTTCTCCGAGCGCGCCATCGCGGGGCCGGCGAGGGCGGCGACGATCAGACTACCGAGGAGCCAGCGCGTTTTCTTCACGGTCCGTGCGAGCGTCGCTCTCCACGGTCGGTGGGGCCAGTTTCTGGCGGTCGGCGTCCGCTGGTTCGGTCGCTGCGTCGGTCGCTGCGTCGATCTGGGCAGCAGCCGTCGCATCGTGGCGCGCCGCGCGCAGATCGCTGAACGACACCCACGGCGACGCGAGGCCGAGCGCGCCGCACAGCACGTACCACGACACCTGCATCAGGTAGTGGAGGTTCGCGAACGCATACGCCGTGAAGTAGACCTGCGGCTGCACGCTCTGATCGACGCGGGCATCGAAGCCGAGGTAGAGCCCGACGCCGAGCAACGTGAAGTACTGGAACTGGCCGACCAGGCCAGGCGAGTTCGGCAGCATGATGCCGACCGCGCAGACGCCCATCGTCGCGAACGCGCCCATCACCGAGAGATCGAGCCCGAACCCGCGCGCGAGCACGTAGACGCCGAGGCCGTTCGCGACCCAGTACACCGTGCTCCACACGACGAAGATCGTCATGTTGCGGACGTCGCGGATCACGACGAACGCGCGCACCATCTCGAGCAGCTTGGTCTCGATCACGCGTGCCACGCGCGGCGCGAGCCGCGGCAGCAGCGAGATCTTCATGCAGAACGCGACGGTTGCCTCCGGACGGCGCGTCGCGAACACGACGAACACGAGTGCCGCCGTGAACACGCCGAGCGCGACGTATGCCGTCGGCATCATCCAGCTCGGTGCGGCGGGCCCGCGCATCGCGAACAACGCGCCGAACACGAACAGCGAGACCAGCAAGCCGTCGACGACGCGCTCGACCGCGACGGTGCCAAGCGCCGCCGATGCAGAGAGGTCACCGCGCCGGCGCAGCAGACCGGGACGCACGAGCTCGCCGAGCCGCGCGGGCAGCGCGAGGATCGCCATGAACCCGACCGAGGAGATCGCGAGGAGCGGGCCCGTCGGGATCCGCACGCCGAGCGGCGCGAGCAGGTTGTTCCAGCGCAGCGAGCGGCACAGCTGGACCACGACGAGCAGGCCGAGATACGCCGCGAGATACGGCCAGAGCTCGGCGAGCGAGAGCCCCTCGATGACCCCACGCAGCTGTTCGCGGGTGTCGTGGTTCGGCCACACGAGCCAGGCGCACAGCGCGAGCATGCCGAGCGAGAGCACGAGGTTTACCGCGAGCTTCATCAGTCGGGCAGCTCGCCAGAGAGGATCGCGCGAGGCGCGTGATCGAACAGCCGCACCACGGCTGCGTGGCCGAGCTTCTTGTCGATCCACGCGAGACCCGCCGCGGCCTGCTGGAGATCGCCGACCTGATGAGCGTCGGTCGCGACACACGCGGCGAGTCCGCGCTCGAGCAGGTGGCGCGCGGCCTTGGTCTCGCGCTTGCCATGGAAGCCGGCGACCGCGCCGAGATCGATCTGGAACGCGCAGACCCGACGCAGCGACTGCGCGAGCGCGTCGTCGTCCCAGAGCTGGTGGTAGCGCTCGGGATGCGCGAGCACCGGCACCTTGCCCTCGCGCCCGAACTGGAAGAGCCGGTCGAGCATGCCGGGCGGCATCAACGGTGGCGGGATCTCGACGAGGAACGCGGAGGTCCCGGCGTAGTGAGGGATCGTCCCGTCGAGCGCGCGCTGGTAGAATACATCATCCCACATGTTCTCGGCCGCGAGTCGCAGGGTGGGGTGTCGCGGGTTGCGCAACTTCACGACCTCGGCAAACGCGGTCTCGATGCGTTCCCAGGTCGGCAGGTACTGCGAGGCCTTCTGGTGAGGCGTCACGCATTGCTCGCTGACGCCTAACGAGGCGAGGGCATCGAGCATGGCGAGCGAGGTTGCGGGATCGGGAGCGCCGTCATCCAGCCCGAACAGCACGTGGCTATGGAGATCGACGTAGCCCACAAGCGATGGCGGGGTGTATCGCAGGGAGGGACTACGCACAACATCGCGTTGCTGCGCAGGATCTCGCGTGATAAAGATCGAGAGGCCCGGTGGTTGCCCGCCAGGTTTAAGGACTTCCCATGGCACAGGGTGAGAAGCGCGAAAATTCAGTCTTGTTCTCGCTGCGCGAGCTCCGTCAGATCGAGGAGAACCGCGTGCAGGAGGAAGAGCAGGCGGTCCGGACTGCCGAGCAGTCTCGCCTCCATGCCCAGCAAGAAGCCGAGCGGCAGCGCCGCGAGCAAGAAGAGGCCAAGGTTCGGGCGGAGCGCGACGCCGCGCTCGCGATCGAACAGGCTCGCGAGAACGCCGAACGCGAGGCGCGCATGCGCGTCGAGTCGGCGGAGGGCGCAGAGCGGCAGCGCCAGCAGGCCGCGCTCGGGCAGCAGCGTCTCCAGCAGGAGATGGAGCTGCGGCGTGCCGAGGTCGCCAAGAAGCGCCCGACCTGGATGCTCGTCGTGACCGGCATCGCGCTGATCGCCGCGGTCGGGCTCGTGTTCTTCGCGGTGTCGCGTATGCGCGAGTCCGAGGCGGACCGCGAGGCGAAGGCGAAGGCCGAGGCGATCGCCGAGCAGGCGACGAAGGACTCGAAGGAAGCCCAGGAGGCTGTCGAGCGTCTGCAGAAGGATGCCGAGGAGATGTCGAAGAAGGTCGACGTCGCCGTCGACTCGCTCGCCAGCGCCCAGACCCAGGCCGACCGCGACTCCGCAAAGTCCAAGCTCGACGCGCTGCGCCGCGAGAAGTACGAGATGGACCAGCGGATCGCCGAAGCCAAGCAGAAGGCGGCCCGTGCGGAGCGTCTCAAGGGCGTGAAGATCTCGAAGGAATGTCTCGATAACCCGCTGGCCAAGGGCTGCAATTAGCAGCCACCAGCCGACCGCAGAGGGCCGCCGCGAGGCGGCTCGATTCATTTTCGGGGGGGGGGGAGCCGGCGGTGCAATCTCGTGTCGTGGTCCGGTGTCAGCCGCTCATGAATGCCGAGCGGCTCGTCATCGTGTTCTCGATCATCACCGTGCTCTCCGCGATCGGCTACGCAGGGAGCGCCGCGCTCGGCAACGAGCTGCAACAGGTCGAGGTCGCGGACGGTGTTGCGCCGCCACCGCCCACCGCGCAGGCGCTCGCAGCCCGGCTCGACACCCTGGCGCACCGCCTCGCGGACGCCCGCAACGACATCGACGTGCTGGTCGGCAAGCTCGCGACGATCGATGCACGGCAGGTCGAGGCCACGCGGCTCCGGCTCGCCGTTCTGTACCGGCTCGAGACCGGGCTCGAGGCAGATCTCGAGCGCACGCGGCGTCTGCTTCACGCCACGCAGCGGTGATGCAATCGCGCGCGTGACCGCGTGTCGATCGGACATGGCAGTCGCAAGGGAACAAGGATCGGTGATGACGTCGCTCTCCGAGCTCAGAGCGATCGAACAGCAACGGATCGCCGACGAGCGTGCCGCGATCCGCGATGGCGAGCTCGCGAGGATCGCAGCGATCGAGGCAGCCGACCGCGCGCGCCACTCGGCCGAGGCTGTGAAGCAGCTCGCCGAGCACGAGGCGCGCCTCGCGATCGAGCACGCGCGGATTGCCGCCGAGCGCGAGGGCCGGCTGCGGATCGAGGCTGCGGAGGCCGCCGAGCGTTCGCGTCAGCAGGCGCTGCTGGCCGAGGTTCGCTGCGCCCAGGAGCTCGAGCTGCGGCGCGCCGAGGTCGCAATGAAGCGACCGACGTGGATGGTCGCGGTCACCGTGATCGCGTTCACCGCGGCGGTCGGGCTCGCCTGGTTCGCGATCCAGCGGCAGCGCGAGTCGGTCGATGCCGAGAGCGCGCTCCGAGTCTCGCAGGCGGCCACGGCGGATGCCAAGCGTGACGTCATCGAAGCGCATGCAACGCTCGAGAAGATCGAGGCCGAGCTCCGCGTGATCGACGCCCGCACCGAGAAGGCGATCGCCGCCCTCGCGATCGCCGAGACCGCCCGCGAGATCCGCGAGGCACGGGCGACGCTCGAGTCCGAGCGCAAGGTGCAGGCCGCGGCCCGCGCCCGGGTCGCCGAGGCCCGCCGGCTCGCCGAGGCGAAGAAGCGCGGCGAAGGCGTCAAGCTCGACGACAAGTGCAAGAACAACGTGTTCTGCAAGTAAGAAGAGGGCAGTTTCGCGCCACGTGCGCGCGCAGTACCATCGGTGGATGAGCCGCCCGCGCTGGCCGATCGCCATCACCCTCACGATCGCGCTCGTCGCCATGCTCGGCGCCGGTTGCAGCTGCAACAACACGAGCAACCCGGGCGGCGACGTCGACGCCTCGACGTGCTCGACGCCATGCACCGGCGACACCGTCTGTCGCTACGGCGTGTGCGTGCCGACGCCGACGTCGTGCAGCTCGAACGAGGACTGCCCGGGCGACTTCTACTGCGACACGACCGCGTCCGAGTGCCTGCCGTGGGGCGTCGGTCCCGGTGGCGAGAACAACCTCGAGTGCAAGCGCGACCCGGTGCCCGGCGTGTTCTTCCCGGGCGCGCAGTGCGAGTGGACCGCGCCCCCGGCGGGCGATGCGTTTCCGCTGCACGTCAACGTGCTCGCGACGCCGACGGTCGGCACGTTCTACCAGCAGGGCGAGTTCTCGACGCCGTCGATCGTGTTCACGTCCTACAACTTCACCGACGGTGGCGCGCAGTCCTGCATCGGCAGCGATCCGACGAACTACTTCGGCGTGATCCGCGTGATCGACGGCCGGTCGTGCGCGCAGCAGGCGACCATCTCGACGCCGCCCGTGATCGCGTCGGCCTCGGTCGCCCTCGGGGACCTCGCGGAGAGCCCGACGCCCGAGATCGTCGCGGCACGCATGGACGGCGGGCTCGTCGCGTTCACGTTACGAGCGCAAGGTTGGGAGGTCCTCTGGCAGACGACGTCGCAGTTCGCCGACACGCTGTGCGACTGGGCCGGGCCCTCGATCCACGACCTCGACAACGACGGCAAGCCCGAGGTCGTGTTCTACGGCGCGGTCTACGACGGCCAGACCGGCGCCACGATCGACGAGACGATCGCCGGCAGCGTCGACTCGATCGGCACGGGCTACATCCCGATCGTCGCGGACGTCGACGGCAACGGCGCGCCCGATCTGGTCACCGGAACGCAGCTGTACACGTGGGAGCCGGTGATGCGGCGGTGGATGGCGATGCAGGTGCTGTCGGCATCGAACGGCCACACCGCGGTCGCCGATTTCGGGACCTATCCGCAGGACGCCGCCGCCGACGTGCGTGGCACGCTCGACGGGGTCGCGGAGATCGCGATGGTGTTCGGCGGGATCGCCCGCGTCTACAACCGGTTCGGTCGGCAGATCTTCACGGCGAACCTCGTGGGTGGCGGCGGCGGCGTGGTCGGCAAGGGTGGCCCGCCGACGATCGCGGACTTCGATGGCGATGGCCGCGTCGAGTTCGCGTCGGCCGGCGCGACGGCCTACCAGGTCCTCGACCTCGACTGCCGTGGCGTGCCCGACGCGACGACGTGTCCGTCGCTGCGAACCGACGGGCTCGCCTGGGTGCAGCAGTCGCAGGACCTGTCGTCGAACACGACGGGCTCGTCGGTGTTCGACTTCGACGGCGACGCGCGCGCCGAGGTCGTCTACGGCGACGAGTGCTACACGCGCGTCTACGACGGCATCACCGGCAAGGTCTTGTACTCGCGGTTCCGCACGTCGTGCACGTGGTACGAGAACCCGCTCGTCGTCGACACCGACGCCGACTTCAACGCCGAGATCGTCAGCACGAGCAATCGCAACTGCAACGTGACGTGCCCCGCGATCGATCCGATCTTCGACGGCGTGCAATGCCTCGATGACTCCGACTGCCCGTCCGCGACCCGCTGCCAGCGCGAGCAGCCGACCGATGCGCTCGGGCGCTGCCGGTGCACGACCGATCCGGACTGCGGCGGTGACGGCTTCGTCTGCCTCGATCCGATCGCCGGACCGTCGGCGGTTGGCAAGGTGTGCCGCGCCTCGCATCCGCCGCAGGAGCTCGCCGGCATCCGCGTGCTCGCCGATGGCGTCGATCGCTGGGTCAACACGCGCACGATCTGGAACCAGCACGCGTACAGCGTCACGAACATCGAGGAATCCGGCCGCGTCCCGAAGACGAGCGAGTGGGCGCGCAACTGGACGCAGCCAGGTCTCAACAACTACCGCCAGAACTCGCCGGGCAGCGGCGCGATCCCCGGCGCGATCGCGGATCTCACCGTCAAGATCGCCAAGGTCACGTGCAGCGGCACGACGCCAACCGTGACCGCGCAGATCTGCAACCGCGGCACCGAGCCGGTCGGCGTCGGCATGCCGATCGCGGTATATGCGAAGGGCCCACCGCTCGAGCTACGATGCGCCGCGACGACGACCCAGCGGTTGTTCCCGGGGACGTGCACGACGGTGAGCTGCGACTGGACCGGCGGCGGTGGCGAAGGCGTCGTGGTCGCCGACGATCGCGGCAATCAGACCGGCACGAGCCTCGAATGCCGCGAGGACAACAACAGCTTCCCGATCGACGTGAGCTGCCAGTAGGGACCGTTACCGACGTCGACACACCAGAGTCTCCTGAACCGAGGATCAAGTTGTGGAGAGAATCGTGATCGTAGTCGTTGGCGTTGACGTGCGACGTGGGGGTTGACGGCGACGCGAACGTAGACGTTGGCCGTCGGCATCGCGACGAGCGCTCGAGCAACTCGATGCCCCGCCGATAGCGATCCGCATCAACGACTGCCATCGCCGTCATCACGTCGAGGTGGGCCGCACACTCCATCGCTGAGCCCCGCGCCATGAGAAGCGGCTGGCGGGCGCGAAGCGAACGCGGCGTGCGAAGCACGTCAGGGATAGTCGAGCCGGAGCGCAGCGGAGAACCGCGCAAAAAAAGAGGCCCGCCAGCGGCGAGCCTCAAACAAAAGCTAGAGCAGTCGAACGAGGACTGGAGTTACCAGCCGCACTGCGCGGCGGCGGCCGTCTTGAGGGCTTCGGCGCCCTGCTTGCAACCATCGGCCATCGCCTTCTTCGCCTCGGGCGGCATCGCCGCGGCGTTCGCCCAGCTCGCCGACATCGCGTCGAAGCCCTGCTTCAGCGCGTCGCGCGACTGCTGCGGCATCTTCTCGCAGCTCGCGAGCTTCTCCATCATGCCCTTGTACTCGGCGCACTCGGCCGGGAGGTCAGCGCTGGCGGCGTTGCTCGTCGGGGTCGTCGCGGGGGTCGCGGGGGTCGCGG
>JBKJUF010000313.1:0-26015 GCA_046590445.1 Kofleriaceae bacterium | reverse complement strand
GCGAGCATCCGCTTGATGTTGTCCTGGCGGACCGCGCTGATATTGCCGATCGTGATCGTGATCGCCGCGATCACGACGAGCGGGCTCGCCCAGCCGAGCGTGCCGAACGGCAAGGTCTCGCCGCCGAGCGCGGTGCCGAACAGCCGGATCATCGCCGCGACCGCCGCCGCCTTGACCGCCGCCGCCATGAACGCGGTGACCGGCGTCGGCGCGCCTTCGTACGCATCGGGCGCCCACATGTGGAACGGGACCGCCGCGACCTTGAAGCCGAACGCGACGACGAGCAGGAACCCTCCGGCGATCACGAGGCCGGGGTTCGACGTCTGCGACAGCGCGGCCTGCATGCGCAGGAGGTTCGTCGTGCCGGCGGCGCCGTAGAGCAGCGCCATGCCGTACATGAGGAAGCCGGTCGCGAACGCGCCGATCAGGAAGTACTTCATCGCGGCTTCGTTGCCGCGCCGCGAGCGCCGCCGCATCGCCGTCATGACGTAGACGCCGAGTGACATCGTCTCGATTCCGAGGAAGATCGTCACGAGGTTGCCGGCGTGCGCGAGCATCACCATGCCCGAGGCCGACAGCACCAGGACGCCGTAGTATTCGCCGATCTGCCAGCCGTGCTCGCGCTGGTGCGCCGGCGACATCAGCGCGGTGAGCGCGGTGATGACGCCGAACAGCGCCGACAGGACGTAGCCCATCTTGTCGGCCAGCAGCATGCCGCCCATGATGTCGATGCGCGCACCGTCGGGCATCTGTCGGTACAGGACGATCGACGCGATCGACGACGCGATCGAGCCGGCCACCGCGAGGCCGACGAGCGCCGTCCGGTCCTTGCCGCTGTGGAACGCCTCGGCGAGCACGAGCAGCAGTCCGACGATGACGAGGATGAGGTACGGGGCGAGGTATCCGAGATCGCCTGGATTGAACGTCATGGAACACCTCCCGGTGCCGCGGCAGCTGGGGGGACCGGGGGCGACGGTGGCGGCGGCGGCGGCGGCGCGGCGGGCAGCGCGCGGTTCACGCCGGCTGCGCCCTTCGCCATCGCGTCGAGCTTCTGCTGCAGGTCAGCGACCGGCGGAGCGTCGGGGTCGACGATGGGGCAGCGCGCCACCGTGGTCTGCTTGCCCTGCGCGTCGGTCACGGTCTCGGTGACCGGCAGCATCGTGCCGAACCGGTGCGCCGGACCGTCGCACTCGGTGAGCCGCAGCTTGTAGTCCGCGGTGAACTTCTGGACCGCGCCCTCCATGCCGACGAGGAACGGCCGCGGGAATAGCCCCATCAGGAAGATGCCGAGGACGAGCGGGATGAACACGCTGAGCTCGCGCGCGTTGAGGTCTGGCAGGTTGCCGTTCTTCGCCTTGTCGAGCTTGCCGAAGAACACCTTGTGGAACATGAACAGCAGGTAGACGGCGCCGAGGATGACGCCGGTCGTCGCGAACGCGGTGAGCACGCGCGGCATCGGCAGGTTCGACTCCGCAGGCGAGCCCCACAGGCCGAGCAGGGTCAGGAACTCGCCGACGAAGCCCGAGAGCGCCGGCAGGCCGGCCGAGCCCATCACGATGATGAGGTAGAGCCCCGAGAAGATCGGCATCTGCTTCCAGATCCCGCCGTACTCGGCGAGCCGGCGCGTGTGCCGGCGCTCGTAGAGCACCCCGATCCCGAGGAACAGGCCGCCCGTCGTGAGGCCGTGCGAGAGCATCGACAGGATCGAGCCCGACACGCCGTAGCTGGTGAGCGTGAAGATGCCGAGCGCGCAGAACCCGAGGTGCGAGACCGACGAGTACGCGACGAGCTTCTTGACGTCGTCCTGGGCGAACGCGACGAGCGCACCGTAGATGATGCCGATCACCGCGAGCACCGCGATCGCGGGGGCCCAGACCTCGGAGCCGTGCGGGAACAGCGGGATCGCGAACCGCAGGAAGCCGTAGATGCCGAACTTCAGCAGCACGGCCGCCAGGATCACGGAGCCGGCGGTCGGCGCCTCGACGTGCGCGTCGGGCAACCAGGTGTGCAACGGAAACAGCGGGACCTTGATCGCGAACGCGATCGCGAACGCCGCGAAGCACCAGACCTGCGCGCTGTACGGCAGCGCGACGGTGCTCAGCTGCTCGAGGTCGGTCGTGTACGTGCCGAGCACGTCGCCGGCCTTCACGTAGACGTAGAAGATCGCGACGAGCATCAGCAGCGAGCCGACCATCGTGTAGATGACGAACTTGATCGACGCGTAGATCCGGCGCTGACCGCCCCAGATGCCGATCAGGAGGTACATCGGGATCAGCATCACCTCCCAGCACACGTAGAACAGGAACAGGTCGAGCGCGCAGAACGCGCCGAGCATGCCGGCCTCGAGCACGAGGACCGCCGCGATGAACTCGCGGACGTTCTTCTCGATCGCCTTGCCACTCGCGAACAGCGTCAGCGGGACGATGAACGTCGTCAGCAGGACGAGGAACACGGAGATGCCATCGACGCCGGTCTTGAAGTGCGCGTTGAGCCCGGGGATCCACTCGACGTCGAAGACGAGCTGCATGCCGCCCGGCCGCACGCCGGCGGCATCGGGCGTGGTGTTGAAGTAGCGGAGGATCAGCAGCGAGACGATGAACGTCGTGATCGTGAACATCAGGCCGATGCCGCGGTGCAGCGTCGTCTCGGCCTTCGGCGTGCACATCACGAGGATGGCGCCGACGAGCGGCAACCCGATGATGAGCGGGAGGATGAAGGAGCCCATCGCTAGTTACCTTTCCTGGGTCCGGTCGGTCCCGCCGGTTCGACCACAGGTTCGGCGAGCTCGATCTTGCGCGAGACCTTCACGGTCTTGCGGTTGACCTGGTCCTCGATGATCAGCGTGACGGTCGGGCTCTGCACGTCGCCGGCACGCAGCGTGATGTCGGGCCCGGTGAGCAGCGCGCCGGTGCGCGGATCGTTGTCGGCCACGCCATCTCCGGTGATGTCCCACGACAGCTTGGAATTCGCGCCCGCGATGCCGGCGCCCTGCGAGGCATGCAGCACGAGGCTGTCGCCGACCCGCTTGTACTCGAACGACGCCTTGGTCTGGCAATCGGTCACGAAGAACACCGCGGCTGCGCCGACGACGAGGCCCGCGAGGTAGCGCTGGACCTGACCGTTCTGGAACCACCGCGACACGCGGCCGACGAGCCCGACGACGAACGCGAAGCCGGTGACCGCGATCGTGTCGATGATGAAGCGATCGACGATCTCGAACAGCCCGCGCGCGACCGCGCGGAACGGCCGCACGATCGTGGCGTCGTAGATCTCGTCGACCCATAGCTTGTTGCGCGAGGCCTGGTAGAGCGGCTGCAACGGACCGTCGACGAGGCGCTCGACCGTGGGCGTCGGACCCTTGCCGTAGAACATCCACGCGAGCCCGATGCCGATGGCGCCGACCGCGAGCGCGACGCCCATCAGCATGAACGTCTGCGTGTCCGAGCCGTGCTCGGCGATCGCGCGGCTGCCCACCACCGGATCGAACCACGTCGAGACAGTGCTGCGCTCGAGCCAGGTCGAGAGCCAGTGGGTGAACGATGGGAGCTTGGCGTGGAGGTGCGGCAGGCCGATGAAGCCGGCGACCGTCGCGAGGAACGCGAGGACGAGCAGCGGGACCGTCATCGACTTCGGCGACTCGTGCGCGTGCTTCGCGGCGTTCGACCGCTCGTCGCCCGAGAACACGAGGAAGTACAGCCGCCACATGTAGAACGCGGTGCCGAGCGCGGCGATCAGCAGCCCGGCCCACAGGAACGTGCCGTACCAGAGCGGCCAGCCCGGCGGGTGCACGGTGAACGCACCGCCGAGGATCTCGTCCTTCGAGAAGAAGCCGGCGAACGGGAAGATGCCGGCGAACGCGAGGCACGAGATCATGAACGGGATCCGCGTGATGGGCATGTGCTTGCGCAGGCCGCCCATCGTCGTGATGTCACCGGGGGTCGTCGAGCCGCCGTGCTCCATGCCGTGCATGACCGAGCCGGCGCCGAGGAACAGACACGCCTTGAAGAACGCATGCGTCCCGAGGTGGAACACCGCCGCGGTCCAGTTACCGGTGCCCGCGGCGACGAACATGAACCCGAGCTGCGAGACCGTCGAGTAGGCCAGGACCTTCTTCAGATCGGTCTGGGCGAACGCCATGAACGCGGCGGCGAGCGCGGTGAGCAGGCCCACGGTCGAGACGACGATCAGCGCGGTCGTCGACGACGAGTAGAGGAACGACAGCCGGCAGACCATGTAGACGCCGGCGGTGACCATCGTGGCCGCGTGGATCAGCGCGGAGACCGGCGTCGGGCCCGCCATGGCGTCGGGCAGCCACACGTAGAGCGGCAGCTGGGCGGACTTGCCGCACGCACCGATGAACAGCAGGATGCCCGCCGCGGCGGCGAGCCGCTCGCTCCCCCAGAAGCTGTCGACGTAGAACTTCCCCATCGCGGGGTTGCCGAGGTTCGCGAAGTCGAGGCTGCCGCGTCCCGCGATCTGCGCCGTCAGCTGCTCCTTGTAGGCGCCGACGTCGACGTTGAGGTTCGTGAACTGCGCGGAGAACTTCGCCGAGGCGGCATCCGCCATCGCCGCGGCGTTCGCATCCTTGACCGCCCAGAACAGCAGGAACATGCCGAGCAGGAACGCGAAGTCACCGATCCGGTTGACGACGAACGCCTTGCGACCGGCGGCGGCGTACGTGTCGTTCTCGTACCAGAACCCGATCAGCAGGAACGAGCACAGCCCGACGCCTTCCCAGCCGATGAACATGACGGGCATGTTCGCGCCGAGGACGAGCACGAGCATCGAGCCCATGAACAGGTTGAGGTAGCCGAAGTAGGCGGCGTAGCGCGGCTCGTGGGCCATGTAGCCCGTCGAGTAGATGTGGATCAGGGTGCCGACGAACGTGACGATCAAGATCATCACGGCCGACAGCGTGTCGAGCCGGAACGCGAGCTGGACCTTGAACGAGCCGACCTCGATCCAGGTGTAGACGCTCTGCTCGAGCGCCGAACCCGAGACGAGGTTCGGGTTGTTGAACTCGTGCAGCAGCGGGCCGAACACGAGGTAGATCGACAGGCCGCACGCGAGGGCGACCGAGGCGATCGCGATCGCGTGCACCGTCGCGCGTGCGAGCCGGCGTCCGATCGTCAGGTTGATCAGGGCGCCGAGTAGCGGCAGGAGCGGGATCCACGCGAGGAGCGGGAGGCCGGCGAACTTGAGATGAGAGGAATCCACGGCTAGTGCCTCAGGCTCGTGAGCCGGTCGACGTCCACACTGCGACGGCCGCGGAACACGGCGACCACGATCGCGAGTCCGACGGACGCCTCTGCGGCGGCCACGGCGATCACGATCAACGCGAAGGTATGTCCCGACAGATCGCCCCACATCCGGGAGAACGTCAGCAGCGTCATGTTGGCGGCGTTGAGCATGAGCTCGACGCTCATCAGGATGATCAACGCGTTGCGACGAACGAGCACCCCGCCGATCCCGATCAGGAACAGCACGGCCGCGAGCACCAGGAAGTGCCCGTAGCTGATGTTGAACAGCAGGTCTCTCATGGGCTCTCCTCCGCCCCGGTCGTGCCGGGATCCTGGCCGGGATCCTGGCCGGCATCCTGGCCGTCATCCCGCGAGAGCGGCCGCGCGATCGCGATCGCCCCGACCACCGCGACGAGCAGCAAGATCGAGATCGCTTCGAACGGAAACAGGCCCGACGTCGAGCTGAACAGATCCGTACCGACCGCCTTCACCGAACCCCAGTCGTGGCCTTCGGCGGTGAGCCGGGGTGCCTCCCGGGCGACATCGTGCACGCTGTCCGGAACCCGGACGTCGATCAGCAGCATGATGAGCCGACCGATCAGGTAGATGCTCGCGAGGCCGCCGACGACGAGGCCTGCCCTGCCCGTCGGCGCGACCGGCTCGTCCTCGGGTCGGTTGAGGACCATGATGACGAAGATGAAGAGCACCATGATCGCACCGGCGTAGACCAGCATCTGCACCACGGCGAGGAAGTTCGCGAACAGCATCATGTAGACGGCCGAGATGCCGAGGAAGCTCCCGACCATGCCCATCACGGCGGCGATCAAGTTCCGCCGCGTCACCACGAACAGCGCGCCGCCCACGGTGGCCAGCGCGAACGCCCAGAACAGCAACGCGATGCCCGTGCCCTGCGACTCGATCCGGTCGCTGTGCGGCAGGATCTTGGTGGTCCGCAGCACCTTCCCGGCGCGCGTGACCACGACCTCGTAGCGCGTGCCGTCCGCGTGCTGCGTCCGCACCGTGTACTCGTCGAGCGGCGTCGGCTTCGCCGCGCTGCCATGGGTGAGCGAGCAGTCCCCTAGCACGGTGGCAGGGAACGCCGTCGTCACGGTGGCAGCGACGGGACAGGTGACCCTGGGCTGGACGGGCGTCGGTGCCGGCTGGGCAACGGCCGTCGGCTGGACGCCGAGGCTGATGACCAGAGCCATGGCGAGCGCGAGCAAACAACAAACGAGGCGCATCATGCGGCCTTCACCTTCGTGCGAATCGCTACCTCGAAGTCCGAGCGGAACTTCGTCAGGAACCCGAGCATCGGCCACGCGGCGGCATCACCGAGCGCGCAGATCGTGTTGCCGGCGATGCCGTGCGCGATGCTCGCGAGCAGCTCGATGTCATCCGGCTTGCCAGCTCCCTGGGCGACGCGACGCGACACCTTCTCGAGCCAGCCCGTACCCTCGCGACACGGCGTGCACTGACCGCACGACTCGTGGGCGAAGAACTTCATGATCCGCCACACCGCGCGCGGGATGTCGGTCTGATCGTCCATCACGACGACGCCTCCGGAGCCCGCCATCGTGCGGAGCGCGCGACCGCCGCCGAGATCGAATTGCTGACCTTCGCGTACCATCACGGGCTTGATGCGCTCGTCGGTCTGCAGCGCGTCGAACTCGCACGGCACGTCGAGCTCGGAGGCATCGAGCGGCGGCATCGACACGCCGCCGGGGATGACCGCCTTCACGGTCCGGCCGGCCGGCAGCCCGCCGCAGACGTCGTGGATGATCTCGTTGAACGTGATGCCCATCGGCAGCTCGAACACGCCGGGCTTGTTGACGTGGCCCGAGACGCACAGCATGCGCGTGCCGCCCGAGCGGCCCATCCCGAGGTCGTTGAACCACGCCGCGCCCTTGTCGAGGATCAGCGGCACGTTCATCAGCGTCTCGACGTTGTTGACGATCGTCGGGTTGCCGAACAGCCCCTTGACGGCCGGGAACGGTGGCTTGAGCCGCGGCTGGCCGCGGAGCCCCTCGAGCGAGTTGAGGAGCGCCGTCTCCTCGCCGCAGATGTATGCGCCGGCACCGCGGTGCACGGTCAGGTGACAGGTGACGCCGCTGCCGAGGATGTTCGTGCCGAGGTACCCCTTCTGGTAGGCCTCGTCGACCGCCTTCTGGAGGACGGCGTACTCGCGCATCATCTCGCCGCGGATATAGATGTAGTTATGGACGGCCTTGAGCGCGTGGGCCGAGATGATCATCCCCTCGATGAGGAGATGAGGATCCCAGTACATGAGCTCGCGGTCCTTGCAGGTGCCGGGCTCGGACTCGTCGGCGTTGCAGACGAGGTGAACGGTCGGCGAGTCCTTCGGGACGAAGCCCCACTTCACGCCGGTCGCGAAGCCAGCGCCGCCACGGCCGCGCAGGTTCGAGGCCTTGACCTCGGCGACGATGTCCGCGGGCCGCATCGCGAGCGCCTTGCGCAGGGCCGCGTAGCCGCCGAGCGACTCGGCGGTCGCGATCGACTTCGCACCCTCGTTGCCGAACCGCGCGGTGACGAGCTTGGTGTTCCGATCGGCCGGCATCACACCACCTCCGATTCGGGACGCGGCATGGTCTTGAGCTCGTCGATGATCCGGCCGACCTGGTCGAGCGTGATGTCGAGGTAGTACTTCGTGCCGACCACCGCGCACGGCGCGTTCGCGCAGGCCGCGATGCACTCCTCCTCGACGAGCTGGAACTTGCCGTCGGGCGTGCTGGCACCCGGCTTGACGCCGAGCTTCTGCTCGAACGCGGCCAGCACGTCGTAGCCGCCGCGCAGCATGCACGAGATGTTCGTGCACATCCGGATCGTCGTCCGGCCGGCCGGCTCGCGCCGGTACATCGTGTAGAAGGTCGCGACGCCGTAGACGTGGGCGTATGGCAGGTCGAGCGTGCGCGCGACCAGCTTGAGCGCGTCATCCGAGAGGTGTCCGTGGTCTTTTTGCGCGAGGTGCAGCGCGGCCATGACGACCGGCTGCTTCGAGCCCGATACGGAATACCGCTCGCACATCGCGGCGATCTTCTTCTGAGCGTCCGCGGAGAATTCGAGTGACATCGGGATGTTGCCTTTGCGAGCCGGGCGAAAAATAGGGCGAGCGCCCGTCACCGTCAATCTGCGGAACGGCCAAAGCGAGGCCGGGGATCCGTGCCGAAGCTGCATCGGGATGTGGTAATCGGTCGCAGATGGCTGAAGACGCCCCGCTGTCACGCGTCGAGCGCCTCGCGCTGCGGTTCGCACAGGCAAGCAACGAAGATCCGCGGGGCAAGTGGCTGCAGACGCAGTTCCTCCGCGGCATCTCTTATGTCTGGGTCCGCGCGTCGCTCGCGAACCGGATGTTCGTCGACGGTCTCGAGGACATGATGGCGCTGCGCCCACCGACGGGCGTGCTCCTGGTCTCGAACCACCGCAGCTTCTTCGACCAGTACGCGATGCTGCTCGGCCTCTACATGGGACCCGTTCACTGGGCCAAGCGCCTCCAGTTCCCGGTCCGCGCGAACTTCTTCTACGACCAGCCGCTCGGCATCGCGGTCAACGCGCTGGTCGCTGGAGGCGCGATGTACCCGCCGATCTTCCGGCAGGCCGAGCGCCGCAACCTCAACGACGAGGCGCTCGACAAGATGGTCGAGATCCTCGCCAAGCAGGGCAACGTCCTCGGCATGCACCCCGAGGGCACGCGCGGCAAGGGTCCCGATCCATATCAGCTACTCCCCGCGCAGCCCGGCGTCGGCAAGGTCGCGCTGCTCGCGAAGCCGACCGTGGTGCCGACCTTCATCCACGGGCTCGGCAACAACCTCGCGCAGGACATCGCCTGGAACTTCACCAGGAGCGCGAAGCGCGAGAAAGCGGTGATCACGATCTTCGGGCCGCCGGTGGACTACAGCGATCTGACCGCCGAGAAGCCGCGGCCGACGCTCTACAAGAAGGCCGCGGATCGCTTCATGGTCGAGATCAAGAAGCTGGCCGAGCGCGAGCAGGCGATCCGCGCCGACATGATGGCCGGCAAGATCTCCGACGACGACCAGCGCTGGCTCAACAACCGGCCGGTCAACAAGCTCTACGCGCACGAGGGCCAGCTGTAACTGCTACGCTGCGGCATGGCCGTCGGCGATGACGACACCATCGCCGGGACGCTGCCGGGCACGGGGGTCGCGCGCGCGGCGCCGGACTCGACCGAGCCGACCGAGCTGCTGGCCGGGCGCTATCGCGTCGTGCGGTGGCTCGGCAGCGGTGGCATGGGCCGGGTCTACGAGGCGCTCGACGAGGAGCTCGGCGAGCGGGTCGCGCTCAAGATGCTGCGCCGCGGGCTCTCCGACGAGGCGCTCGAGCGGTTCCGACGCGAGGTCCGGCTGACGCGGCGGATCCAGCACCGGAATGTCGCGCGGATGTTCGATATCGGCGAGCACGCCGGCGATCGCTTCCTGACGATGGAGCTCGTCGATGGCGAGTCACTCACGTCGGCCCTCGGGGAGCGCATGGGCTGGCCGCGGCTGCAGCGCCTGGCCATGCAGATCTGCGAGGGCCTCGCGGCGGCGCACGGTGCCGGGGTCGTGCATCGCGATCTCAAGCCCGATAACGTGATCGTCGAACGCGCCACCGATCGCGCGGTGATCACCGACTTCGGGATCGCCCGGAGCGGTGACGACGCCGGCGTCACCCAGGTGGGCGTCGTGATCGGGACGCCGCGCTACATGGCGCCCGAGCAGCTCGCCGGCACGACCGTCGATGCACGTGCCGATCTGTTCTCGCTCGGCGTGATGCTCTACGAGCTGGCGGCCGGGACGCGACCGTGGGCGGCCGATCACGCGATCGCGATCGCCGTCGCGCAGGCCACGCAATCACCGCGGCCCCTCACCGCGCGCCACGTACCATCCGGCTTCGCGAGCGTCGTCATGGCGTGCCTCGCGGTCGACCCGGCTGCCCGACCCTCGACAGCGACGGAGATCGCGATGGCGATCGGCGCGCTCGGTGGCGTCACCGCGGGCAGAGCCGCGACGCCGACGATGTCGCCGAGCTCGCGAAGCTCGCCCACCCCATCGCCCGCCTATCCGTCGACGGACGCGACGACCTCGCTCGCGGTGTTGCCGTTCGCGTGCGCGGCGGGCGACGAGTACCTCGCCGGTGGCGTCCAGGAGGATCTGACCGACATGCTGGCGACCGGGCGACTGCGCGTGCGTCCACCCAGGATCGCGTCGCGGTTCGAGGCCGACCCGCGCGAGCTCGGGCGCGAGCTCGACGTCGATCACGTCGTCGTCGGCTCGATCCGGCGCACCGCGACCGGACTGCGGGTGACGGCGCGGCTGATCGGCGTCGCCGATGGCTTCCAGCTGTGGTCCCGAAGGGTCGACTGCGCCGAGACCGAGATCCTCGATGTCTGCGGGGACATGGGCCGCGGCATCGCGGGCGCGCTGTCCACCCGCGCGACCCCTGGCGTCCGACCGACCGACCCGCGCGCCGTCGAGCTCTACCTGCGCGCGCGCGACGAGCTTCGTCGGTTCTGGGGCGCACACGCCCAGCAAGCCGCCGAGCTCCTCGAGCAGGCCGCCGCGTACGCTCCTGACTATCCACCGATCCTCACGGCCCTCGCGGTCGCGAGCGC
Organism: Kofleriaceae bacterium; assembly: GCA_046590445.1. Taxonomy (GTDB): domain Bacteria; phylum Myxococcota_A; class Polyangia; order Haliangiales; family Haliangiaceae; genus JABFXX01. The sequence continues at coordinate 15,146 of JBKJUF010000313.1, read as the reverse complement.
CCAGGCCTGGATCAAGACGGGCACGCCCGAGTTGCTGGCCCCCGCGCGACGCAACGTCGAGCGCGCGCTCGCCACCGGGCACGCCGAGGCGCATCTCGGCTCCGCCATGCTCCGGCTCAACCAGGCCGATCCGGAGGGCGCGGCGACCGATCTCGGCATCGCGCTCGCCGGTTCGCCGATGTCGCCGATCGCGCACGAGATCGCGGGGTTCATCCTCCTCGAGGTGAGTGCCGCAGCGGATTCCCGCCACCACCTCGATACCGCGGTTCGCCTCGATCCCGGCCGCGCCCCGGTCATCGCGATGAGCCTCGCGCGCCTGGACGCGATCGCCGGCGACTGGGAGGGCGTCGACCGCCAGACCGAGCTGCTCCTCGCAGACCCTGACCCGTCGATCGCCCAGAGTGGCCTGCTCGTCCGGTCGCGGTTCGCGGTGTGGCGGCGTGACATCCTCGGTGCAGTCGTCGGGCTCCGCGACGCTCCCCGCACGCGGTTCAACCTCGGCGGCATCTTCGCCATCGCGCGGCGGTGGTCCGAGGATGGGACCTTCGACGACGCGGCCTGGTCCACGGTGATCGAGAGCCTGTTCGACCCGAACAAGCCGCGGCGGCTGCAGCTGGTGTTCCTCCAGCGCGCCATCGAGATCACGATCGTGATCGATCAGCGCGACCGCGCGCTCGACGCGCTCGTCCGCTGCATCGACTTCGGCCTGATCGACATCGAGTGGTTCGAACGGTGTCCCCTCCTCGCCGACCTGCACGCGCAGCCTGCCGCGATGGCCGCCCGCGAGGTGCTCGCCGCGCGCGCTGGCCGCGTGCTCGCCGCATTTCGCGCCGCCGCGGGCCCGGCTCGGCCAGCGTGACTGACGCAGTCGCGCGTCGCAGCGCGCGCGGATGGCACCGTCAATATCGCCTGCTCGTGTGGCCATGGCGTCCAGCCTGCGGATACCGGCTCGGCGGTGGTCGTCGATTCCGTGCCGATTGATCGGCTATCCTCGCCGGACGTGAGCTCGCAATCGGTGGCCGAGAGGCTCGAAGGGCGAACGCTCGGCGAGTTCACGCTGCGCGACAAGATCGGTGAGGGTGGCTTCGCGGTGGTCCACCGCGCATTCCAGGCGACGCTCGAGCGCGAAGCCGTCGTCAAGGTCCTGCACACGCGGCTCGCCGCGCGCGCCGACGTGATCCAGCGGTTCCTGCGCGAATCGCGGCTGGCCTCACGCCTCGATCATCCATACGCCGCCCACGTCTACGCGTTCGGTGCCGAGACCGACGGCACGCTGTGGATCGCGATGGAGCTCGTGCGCGGCACGCCCATGGACAAGCTACTCGAGCAGCAGGGCGCGATCCCGCTCGATCGGTTCGTACCGCTGTTCGAGCGGATCTGCGAGGTCGTCCAGACCGCACACGAACGCGGCATCATCCACCGCGATATCAAGCCCGCAAACGTGATGGTGCTGTCGCGTGCGGGACGCCTGCTGCCGAAGCTCCTCGACTTCGGGATCGCGCGCGTGCTCGAGCCGGACCATCACCAAAGTCTCGCGAGGCCGTCGGGCCGAGCGAGCGAGACTCCGGACCATGCCGCGCTCGCGACGCTACTCGAACATTCGAGCGACGATCCGGCGCATGGCGCAGACCCGGGCCTAGACGAGACCGTCGGTGGCGCCGCGAGTCTCGACCGCGGCCGCGAAGCGCGAGCGACCCGCGTGGGTGCGGTGATGGGCTCGCCGCTCTACATGGCTCCCGAGCAGTGGACCGACGCGGGATCGGTCGGGCAGACCGTCGACATCTACGCGCTCGGCGTGCTCGCGTACGAAGCGCTGACCGGCCGCGTTCCGTTTCCCGCGACCTCGCTCGAGGAAGTGATGATCGCTCACGCGCGTGACGGGGTGCCACCCCTCGGCGGAGATCACCCCGAAGCGCTGAACGCGGTGCTCGCTCGCGCGCTCGCCAAGCAGCCCGAGGACCGCTACGCCACCGCCGGTGACTTTGCTGCTGCGCTCCGGGCAGCGGCCGGCAAGGGTGATGGCGACGCGTTGCCACAGCTCGACGAAGCGGTGCGCGAGGCGATGACCGCTGGCGCACCCCAACCCCTTGCCGAAGCGATCGCCGCGCTCGAGGCCGCACGCAACATCGATCAGGCGTGCGCGATCTTGTGGGACGTCGTGCTGGTCGCGACCCGCTGGATCGGCGCCCTCGCCCTCGCTGCACGTACCAAGATCGGTCCCGGTGGCGACGACGACGCGCGCGACGTCCACGAGCGTTTGCGTGCCCTGGGACGCGGCGACGTCAGCGACGAAGATTGGCTCGCGCTCGCCCGCGCCCTGACCCGCCCGTTCTGCCGGCGCCGCGCCGCGTACCCGATCCCCGAGATCGTCACGCTGTTGCACGGTGATCTCGATCTAGCCATCACTCCCTCCACCACGCTCACCGGCGATCCTGGACCGCCGTTCGTCGAGGCCTTCCACCGCGTGCGGACCCTGCGCGGGGCGCTCGACCGTCGAGGCGGACGCAGCGACGAGCAACGCCGCGAGCTGTACGCCGAGGCCCTCACCGCGCTCGCCGGGTTATTGCGCCCGCTGCGGTTCATCCTCGACTACACCCTGATCGTCACGCGCAAGCACTGCGCAGAGCGGTGGTGCGGCCCTCGGCGGTCGCCACGATTGGTGACGGTTCGCCGCGCGCGTCCACTGCCCGAAGGCGAGGCGTTCCTCCTCGATAGCGACGGCGCGCCGGTCCTCAAGCTCACACCGCTCGTGCAGACCGCACCGCCGGCGCCAGGCAAGGACGAGGAGCTGTTCCTGTTCGACGGCCGCGACGCCCACGGGGCGCGCCTGGTCGCCGTGCCGCACGGCTTCGAACGCCACGACGAAATGCTCGACCGCTGGTTTCGCGAGCATCTGGTCGATGTCGTGGGGGACGGCACCGCGACAGTCGCCGACGAGGCCGCTCCGTATCGAGGCCTCGCGACGTTCACCACCGCGGACTCCGGATTCTACTTCGGTCGTGAGCTCGAGGTCGACGCGTTCGTCAACCGCCTGCGCGTCGAGGGGTTCCTCGCCGTCGTCGGTCCATCCGGCGCCGGCAAGAGCTCGTTCGTCCAGGCCGGCGTGGTCTCGCGCCTGCCGACCGGATGGCGCGCGATCGCGGTGCGCCCGGGCCAGACACCCAGTGCCGCGCTGGCCGCGCGGCTCGGCAAGCACGGTGTCGACACCACCGGCATGGCTACCGACCCGCGGCTGCTCGGTGAGCGTTTACGCGCCACGGCAGCGCGTGAAGGCTCGACGATCGTCCTCGTGATCGATCAACTCGAGGAGATGTTCACGCTCTGCAAGAACCCCGACGAGCGCACCGCCTTCGCGGAAGCCCTGGTGGGTTGCGCATCATCCGACGACGACGTGCTTCGCGTCGTGGTGACCCTTCGCGATGATTTCTTGATCCGCGCCGAAGCCGAGCCCTCGCTCCGCGAGCGCCTCGGCCGCGGCATCAAGCTCCTGACGATACCGAGTACCGAAGACCTCCAGCGAATCCTCGTCGAGCCGGCCAAGCGCGTCGGCTATCAGTTCGAAGATGGCGCGCTCGTCACCGACATGGTTACCGAAGTCGCAAACCAACCCGGAGCCCTCGCGCTGCTGTCGTTCACAGCCGCGGAGCTGTGGAAGCTCCGTGACCGCCACTTTCACCAGCTCTCTCGCAAGTCGTACACCGCGATCGGCGGCGTCGGGGGCGCGCTCGCGCGGCATGCCGAGACCACCCTCGCGGAGCTGTCCTCCGACGAGCAGCGCCTGATGCGCGAGGCGTTCCGGCACCTCGTCACCGCGGAGGGCACGCGACAGGTGCTCCAGCTCGCCGAGCTCCAGCAGCTGCTCGCGCCGGGCATGACGAACCAGAAATCGCGTCGCGCCGCGACCGATTCCGACGTCATGCGAGCGAATGCGGTGATCGATCGGCTGATCGCCGCGCGCCTGGTCGTCATCTCCGAAGAGGCAGGCGGCGGGCAGAGCGTGGAGGTGATCCACGAAGCCCTGCTCTCCGCGTGGCCGCGGCTCGTCGAATGGCGGCGCGAAGACTCCGAGGGTGCGCGGCTTCGCGATCAGCTCCGCACCGCAGCCCGCCAGTGGGACTCGCGCGGCCGCTCGCGCGGCCTGTTGTGGCGCGACGAGTCACTCGCCGAGTACCGGATCTGGCGCGTACGCTATCCGGGCGCGCTCACCGTCGTCGAGGATGAATTCGGAACTGCAAGCGTCGCCGCCGCGACGCGCGGCCGGCGGATCCAGCGCTCGGTGATGGTGGCTGCGTTCCTCGTGCTCGGCGTCGGCTTGACGGTCATGTTCCAGCTCCGCCAAGGCGCCGAGGAGCAGCGGGGGATTGCCCAGAGGCGGCTGGTCGCGAGCTACGTCGATCAGGGACGCCAGGCTCTGATGGCCAGCGATCATGCCCGGGCGGCTGCCTATCTCCTCGAGGCACGCAGGATCGGTGGGGAGACCAAGGCGGTCCGCTTCATGCTCGAGCGCGCGACCAAGCCACTGGCAGCCCACCTCCACGCTCTCGAGCTCGACGCCGGTAGCGTCTGGGCGGCGGCCTACGATCCCACCGGCGACCTTATCGCGACCGCCCACGACAACGGTCAGGCGGCAGTGTGGCTCGCGCGCGACGGCAGTCGTCTCGCGGTCATCGCGGCCTCGCAAGGCACGGTCTTCGACGTCGCGTTTTCCCCCGATGGCAGCAAGCTGGCGACCGCGGGGGCCGATGGCCGGGTCCGGCTGTGGCGCCCGAGAACCGGCGAGGAGATCGGGTCGACGCGCCCGTTCGAGCTACCCGTCGTCACGGTCCAGTTCGCCGCCGGCGGCGTCGTGGTCGCCGGCGGTTGGAACGGCCAGATCTTGTTCTGGAACCCCACCACCGACCACCGCACGGTTCGCGAGCTGGGAGCTGAAGGCGAGTGCTACGTCGCGGTGTCTGCCGACGGCTCGAAGGTCGTCGCGATGGTGAAGAGCAGCCCCCTGATCACGATCTTCGACGTTGCATCGGGTCAGCCGCTCACCCAGCTTCGCGCACCGGCCAATGCGCAGGCTGGTGCCTTCTCGGCCGACGGCCGACGGGTCGCGGTCGCCGACTCGGCGGGGACCGCGACGGTGTGGGACTGGAGCGAAGCCGAGCAGCCGGTATTTTCGGTCACCGGCCACGACGGCATGCTCGATCACCTCGCGTACTCGCCGGATGGCCGGCTCCTGGTCACGGCCGGCCGCGATCGGATGGCCCGGGTGTGGGACGCTGACACCGGCCGCAAGGTCAGTGTGCTCGCCGGCCACGTGGGGATCGTGTGGCGCGCGCTGTTCAGCCCCGACTCGAAGCTCGTGTTCACGATGGGTGGTGCCGGCGAAGCGGCGATGTGGGAGGCGTCGAGTGGCCGACGCGTGGCGCTGTTCGAGGGCCACACGAGCCTGATCGTCGACGGCGTGTTTTCGCCAGATGGCAACCGGGTGACCACCGCGTCGTGGGACGGCCTCGCGCACGAGTGGGGAGTGCGCGATCAGTACCAGACCTTCGAGCGCTCGGCGCTCGAGCAGGCGTGCTCGGACCGTGTCGACGTTGGCCGCTTCATCGCGATCGCTTGCCCGCAAGGCACTCGAGTCTGGGATCTCGACCGGGGACAGCTCACCTCGCTGCCGCCGGCGCACCGCATCGCGATGGCGCCGAGCGGGCGGGTCGCAGCGTTTTCTGGTGCCGCCGCCTGGCAGTGGCAAGCGCCAGACGCCCGCACCGAGCTCCCTCACCCCACCGAGCTGGTCGCGATCGCGATCTCGACGGATGGTGAGCGCGTCGCGACCGTCGACCGAGCCCACGTGCTCCGGATGTGGCGACATGGCGTGAAGGTCTGGGAGCGGTCGGGACCGGCTTGGATCCGGACGCTGGCATTTGCTCCGGCAGGCGACCTCTTCGCGAGCGGCGACTACGAGTCGCCCGCCGCCGAGATCGCGCGGTTCGATCTCGACACCGGCGAACAGCTGTCGCCGCTGATCCTCGCGACCCCGGCGAACAGCATGCGGTTCGTCGATCGCGACCACTTGATCACGGTGGCCCAGGTGCTCGAGGTGTGGGACCTGCGCGGCTTGCGGCGGGTCGCCACGCTCACCGGCCACGTCGGTGTCGTCAACGACGTCAAACTCTCGAGCGACGGTTCGCGCGTCGTCACGACCAGCGGCGACGCCACCGCCCGGATCTGGCGGTTTCCGTCGGGCCAGCTCGTGTCGGTGCTCGCGGGTAGCCCGCAGTTCCTGACCTCGGCCGACTTCGCGCCCAGCGGCAACGTCGTGGTCACCGCGGGTGGGGACAACATGATGCGCTTCTGGGAACCGGACACCGGCCAGCTGCTCTGGACGCTGGCCTCGCGCGAGCCCGGCGAGCTGATCCGGTTCGCCGACGAGCACTCCGTGATGACGATGAGCTCGCGGGGCGGCGTGGCGAGGTGGGATCTCTCCCCGGCGCGCGGCAGGGTGCTCGAGCGCGGTCTGCCCTGCTGGGCGCCCTCGCGGTTCGATCGCGACAGCGGCCGCGCGATCCCTCGCGAAGGTGACGGCTGTTAGCGACGCGACGGGAACCCGGGCAAGAACCAACGATCCCAGCCCGGCTCGATCGTTTCGAGCAGCGACTCCAGCGCGAGCGCAACGCCTGCCTGGCCCGTGACAAGGCCAGGACCGAGCTCGCATCGATCGAGGTTGTCGAGGACGTCTGCACACGCGCGCCGGGTGGCGTCGGCGAACGCCGGATCGCCGGTCAAGTGGTAGAGCCGATGGGCGAGGTGAGCGGCGCCTGCAGGCCCGTGACAGAGCGCGACGGTCTCGCTCTTCCAGTCCCGCCGTTCCAGCGCGGTTCGCGCGGCGGCGGTCGCGCGCGCGATCGACTCGCGGTCGTCGAGCGCGAAGGCCACCGCGCAGGCGGCTGCCGCGATGCCGAGATCGCCACGACACCAACCGCTACCGCCGCCGGCCTCGCCGATCACGATCGGCCACTGGTGCGCGCCATCGTCGAGCTTGACGCTCCACAACCACGCCAGGCCGGCGCTGACGAGTGCCCTGGTCTCGGCGCCGGCGCCGGCATGGATCGCCGCGGCCAGCGCCGCGAGGATGCCGGCGACCCCGTGCGACATCCCGGTGTCGATGTGACCGTCGGGATAGCGCGCCGCCATCTCTGGATCCATCCAGCGAGTGTCCGCAACCTTGATCCAGGTGACGCCGTTCGGGTCGCGAGTCGCGTGAGCAGCGATGCGCTCGAGTGCGGCGTTCAAGACGTCCTTGTGATTCGAGGCAAGCGCACGCTCGACGCCGTAGACCACCATGCCTGCGGTCCCGAAGAAGAGATCGTCCGCCAGACCGCCGGGCGCGATGGCCTCGCGCACTCGCCCGGCGATCGTGTCGGCGACCTCGGCTACGCCCTCGACCAACCCGATCGCCGTGAGGTGTTCGATCGTGTACCCCAACCCGGCAAAGCCCTGGATGAGCCCGGGCGCGATCCATAACGCCTTGCCTGCCTCGACCGCCTCGACGAGGAGCGCTCGGCAACGATCGGCGATCCGCTCGTCCCCGGTGGCGAGCGCGCGATGCCCCATGGCGATCGCCGGACCAGGCAGTCCTTCGGCGAGCGTCGCCCGCGCCCACTCCGGCGTCATCCACGAGTGGTGATCGATCGCGATCGGCCCGTCGAGCCCGACCCACAGCGCAGCGAGCGCTCGCTCGGCCCGCGCGGCGAGATCTCGATCGAGGATCGGTTCGTGTTCGATCATCGTGTCGACATGATATCGCTGTCTCGTGGCGAATAGACCCTGGCAGCCGGTCCTCGAAGGACCGTCCGTCGATCGAGCCTGGAACGTAATCGATCACATCGCCACCGCGCTCCGCGCTCCACCGGCTCCGTACGACGGCCACATCGTCGACGACCTCCTGCGCGCGGGCCTGTTCGCGCGCGAGGCGGGCTTCGCGGTCTTCTACAGCTACCTCGCCAGGGCCAGGCAGGACGATCGCGAGCTGCGCGAGCTGGCCTCGAGCTACCTCGGTCAGGCCGTCGACCGGATCGACGCCATCGCGACCGAGCGTCCCCAGTTCTCCTACGGGTTCGCTGGCACTGCCTGGGCGCTCCAGCACCTCGGTGACTATCTCGACGCCGGCGGTGACGACGGCGATCCGCTGATCAGCGTCGACACCGCGCTGGCCGAGGTCGTGGCTGCGAAGGCCGCCGACGCTCCGTTCATGCTCAACACCGGCTTCGTCGGCTATGGCCTCTACGCCCTCGAGCGCATGCCGCGCCCGTCGGCGCGCCACTGCCTCGAGGCCGTCTGCGACAAGCTCGTGACCGCAGCCGAACCGGATGGCGACGGCGCGCGGTGGCGAATTCGCGGTCAGTGGATGGTCGGCGAGACCGAGCCGACCGACGAGCACCACACCGGGATCCGATCGGGTGCGGCCGGGCCGATCGCGCTGCTCGGCGCGGCCGCGAGATGGGGTGTCGCCCCCGAGCGAGCCAGAGCCACCGTCGCGCGCGGTACCACCTGGTTGTGGGCGCAGCGGCGCGACGATCGCCTGCCTCCGGTCGCGGGCGGAACCGGTGAGCGCGCGGGTTACAGTCACGGTGCGGCAGCGACCGCGGCGGCCATGCTCGCCGGCAATCAGGACACCGACCCCGCGACGACCGCATGCGCGCTCGCCATCGGCCTGGCGGCGGCGAACCGTGACCCCGACGTCGCCGACTCGTCTCTCGAGGCCGGCACCGCCGGCACCGCGCTCGCGTTCATGCGCCTTCACCATGCGACGGGCGACCCGCAGTTTCGCGAGGCCGCGACACGTTGGCTCGAGGCGCTGCTGGCCGCGTACGATCCGTCGATCGATCTGGGCGGCTATCGCTTCCACGTTCCCGAGTGGGAGCGCCGGTTCCTCGCAACGATCCCCACGGGTCACCGCGAGCTCCCGGGCATCAGCTTCGGTGTCGCCGGCATTGCGCTCACCTTGCTCGCCGCGATCACGCCGAACGCGCCGGATTGGGATCGCATGTTCCTGCTGTCGGTCAGTGACCCCAGTGACCCGCGAGGCGATCGGTGAAGCCGTGGCGCCCGCTGCTCGCCGGTGCCGACGCGGAGCGTGCCCGCGGAGTGATCGCCGACGTCGCCGAGGCCTTGGCCGCTCGGCCCATCGATGTCGGAGATGCCGGCCCTAGCTTGTCGCGCGGTGAGCCGGGCGTCGGACTGTGTTTTGCCTATCTGGCCCGGGTCCTCGGGGAGTCGACCTACGCCGACCAGGCCGAGGTGCGCTTGACCGCCGCCCTCGAGCGCGCGGTCGCGACGCCGATGGGACCCTCTCTGTGGTACGGGCTCGCCGGCGTGGTCTGGGCGGCCGAGCAGGCGATGGCGTTGCTCGACCTCGGCGGCGACGAGGATCCTCACGCCGAGGTCGACCAGGTGCTGCTCGGGATCCTGCACCGCACCTCGGCGCCGCCGTTCGAGCTGCTCGGCGGCCTCGCGGGCGTCGCCGTCTATGCGCTCGAGCGCATGCCGCGTCCCGGCGCCCGGAGACTGCTCGAGCACGTCGTCGAGGCGCTCGTCGCCCGGGCCACGCCCGACGGCGACGGCGTTCGCTGGGTGACGCGCTTCGACGAGCTCACGCCGGGCGAGCAGGCGGTGTTTCCCGACGGCTATTGCTCGTTCGGCGTCGCGCATGGGACCCCGGGCGTGCTCGCTGTCCTCGCGGGTGCAGCCGCGTGGGGGATCGGCGACGGTGCCGCGCGCCGCGCCGCGGAGGCAGCGAAGCGGTGGTTGTGGCGCCATCGCATCCCGGACTCCGCGGTCAGTCAGTTCCCCCCGCTCGTCGAAACTCCGGCACCACACTCACAACCGAGCTGGTGCTACGGGGATGCGGGCATCGCGTCGGTGCTGGCCGCCGCCGGTGCGGCGTTAGCACTCGACGAGTGGCGCGCATCGGCGATGACGTTGGCCTCGAGCATCGCCGCGCGTGCTCCCGCGCGCTGCCAGCTGACCGACGCCAACCTGTGTCATGGAGCGGTCGGCTTGGGCCACATGCTGAACCGGCTGGCGCAGCGCTGGGACCGGGACGATCTCGCCGAGGCCGCCCGCGAATGGTACCGGCGAGGTCTCGCGATGCATCGCCCGGGTGAGGGGATCGGCGGGTTCATCACCGAGGAACGCGACAAGGCCACGATGCGCTTCGAGGAAACCGCGTTCGCCGGGTTGCTGGATGGCTCTGCAGGTGTGGCCATGGGCCTCGCGGCCGCAGTGGGGTCGGTCGAGCCGATCTGGGATCGCGCGTTCTTGATCTCGCTCCGGGTCTGAGCGCGAGCCACGAACGCAGGCGCTACCTGCAGTTGACGGCGAGCGCGCCGTAGCACTTGCCTTCGGAGCCAGTGCTGATGCACTTGGTCGTGGCCTGCGTGCAACCCTGCATGGCCCCACCGGCAACACCGTGGAGCTCGTGATCGACAAGCGCACGAATGGTCTCCGAGTTGAACGCGAGCTTCTTGCCGAGGTTCTTGCGCATGGCAACCACCAAAGCAATCATCACGCCAAGGATTGTTAGTAATGTAAACTACATTATGTTAGCGTAACTGTAGTCATCCATAACGACTGGATCGCAATCGCTTCACAATCCGAACGCTTCACGATCACTACACCTGCACAACCTCTTCACAATCGCTTCCTCGGGCGCGGCAACTTGTAGAGGTCGAGCTTGGTCGATAGCGTCCGTCGCGAGATGCCTAACATCTCGGCCGCTTTGGACTGATGGCCGTCTGCAGCAGTGAGCGCGGAAATGATCTGCTGACGCTCCCGATCTCGCTTCCCCTTCTGAAAATCCAGCGAGGTGTCGTCGCGTGGCGTCGGCGTCTCGACGCGTTGTGGTTCCGGCTGTGGTTCCTTGGGCGTCGAGCGCGAGGGGCGCTTGGCTCGGCCGCCGCCATCGCGGCGATCGGGCGTTCTCGATCGCTCCGTTGCCGGTGGTCGTGAAGCCGGCACCGGTCGTGTCGAGACCGTCCGGATCGCCCGCATCTTCTCGGCCGGAAGGTGCTCGGGCTTGATCACGTCGCCCTGACACAGCAGCACCCCGCGCTCCATCATGTGCTTGAGCTCGCGGATGTTGCCGGGCCACGAGTAGCGGTGCAGCAGCGACATCGAGTCGGGGGACAACGAGAGGGGCGGGCGGCCGGCCTCCGCGCTCGAGCGCGCGACAAAGAGCTCGACGAGCGGCGCGATCTCGGTCTGCCGCTCTCGCAACGGCGGGATGGTGAGCGTGATGCCGTTGAGCCGAAAATAGAGATCCTGCCGGAACGCGCCTCGCTCGACCTCGACCTCGAGATCGCGGTTCGTAGCGGCGATGAACCGGACGTCGATCGCCCTGGACTTGAGCCCACCGACACGGAGCACGCGGCGTTCCTCGATCACACGCAACAGCTTCACTTGCATCGAGCTCGGCAGGTCGCCGATCTCGTCGAGGAAGACCGTGCCCTTGTCCGCGGTCTCGAGCAGACCGGGCTTCGCCGCGACCGCGCCGGTGAACGCCCCCTTCTCGTGACCGAACAGCTCGCTCTCGAGCAAGGTCTCCGAGAGGGCCGCGCAGTTGAGCCGGAGGAATGGCTGGTCCGCGCGCGGCGACCTGCCGTGGATGGTTTCGGCGATGACTTCCTTGCCGACCCCGGTCTCGCCCTGGACCAGCACGCTGATGTTCGCGTGCGCGATCCGCTCGACCAGCCGTCGCAACGTCTGCATGCCGGTCTCCGCGATCTCGACCGGCGCTGCGCGATGATCTTCGCCACGTGCGCGCTCGGCGGCTCGTCCGATGATCGCGTCGGGGTCGCGACCGTCGTCGGGGTAGTACGCGACACCGACGTCGACTTCGATGTCGCGTGCGGCGAGCGCCGTGACCAGCCGGCGTTCGACAGCGCTAACCTCCTCGGCCGTCGCTTCGCAGAGCAGCGCTTCGTACTGACCGGGAGCGTACGATCCGACGATATCGAGCGTGCGCAACTCGGCGGCCAGCGCATCTTCGATCGCAGGCCCCTTGGTCGCATCCGCACGGAGATGGATGACCGCAAAGCACGCGCCCGTCAGCTCGCAGCGTTCGCACTCCTCCTCGAGACGTGCGTCGAAATAATCGTGGTTCCACACCCGGCGGCGGCGAACCGGCGCCCCGCGTTGCTGGACGACGAGCTGCAGCGTTCCGAGCTCGATCAGATCACCCGGTGCGAGCTCGACCCGCTGATTCAGCCCGAGGCGGACTTCGCGAACGCGCGTCCCGTTCGAGCTGCCTTTGTCCTCGATCGCGAGCGGCGGACCGACGTGCAGGACGGCGTGGCGACGCGACACGGATGGGTGATCGATGAAGACCTCGCACGCCGGCGAGCGACCGATCACGACGGAGCCAGCTTCCGGCAGCGGGTGCGTGGCGTACAGGTCATCGCCGATCACGAGCAAGTGAAACCGGACCGCGGCGTGCTCGCTCGTCGACGGCTGAAGCACCACGACGGTCTCGTCGAAAGCCGTCAAGCCCGCCACGGGCGGCGCAGGCTCCGGCCGGTGCCGACGATCCATCGTCGTTCATCGTACCAGCTCGTCGCAGCGAGATCCGATACCATCGCGACCTGCGCCCGGGGGACCTGCTCGCGGATCGCTTTGTCGTCGAAGGCCCGGTCGGCGGCGGTGGGATCGGTCAAGTGTTCCGCGGCTGGGATCTCGACGCCCAGGGCCCGGTCGCGATCAAGATCCTTCGCGATCTGTCGCCCACGGACGTGAAGCGCTTCGAGCGCGAAGCCGGCATCCTGGCGGCGTCTCGCTTGCCGGGTGTGGTGCGTCATGTCCACCACAGCACGACGGGCGAGGGCATCCCGTACCTCGTGATGGAGTGGCTCGAGGGCGAGACCGTGGCGAAGGCGATGGAGAACCGCGGGTTCGATCTCGCCGAGGCCGTGGCGCTGATCGCGACCGTCTGCGAGCCACTCGGCGACCTGCACGCACGCGCGCGGGCTCGTGCATCGCGATCTCAAGCCCAAAAACCTCATGATGACCGGCCCGCGGGCGATCGACATCGTCCTGATCGATCTCGGGCTCGCACGAACAGCCGTGGTAGCAGCGTGCCGGGTGACCGCGACCGGCTGCGTGCTCGGGACGCCGGGATACATGGCGCCCGAGCAGGTGCGTGGCGAAGCGATCGATGTGCGCATCGACGTATTCGCGTTGGGATGCGTGCTGTACGAGTGCATCACCGGCTATGCGGCGTTCGCCGGCGAGAACTTCTTCGCGGTGCGAACCAAGATCCTGGTCGGCATCGGCAGGACCGTGACGCTCGCACAAGGCGAAAAGCACCCCGCATCTGACGCATGAGCACGTCGCAGCAGACTGGAGGTAGCCCATCCTGCCGCGCTGGCGGGGTACCATCGCGGTCGCGGCAACGACCGATGTGGTTGCGCTCCCCATGACCACCGAGCTCACTCTCGACGCAGGACAGCTGACCTCGGCCTATGCCGAGACCCAGGACAGCCGCGCCTTCCTCGTCGTCCACGTCGACGAGGCCGATCGCCCGTCGTGGGTTGTCGATCTCGTGGACGGTGGCGAGGTGACGTTTGGCCGGTCGCGCGGCGCGACGATCGTCGTCGAGCACGAGAAGGTCTCGCGGCTCCACGCCCGGATCTGGCGGAACGGCGAGCGCATCCACGTCGAGGATCTCGAGAGCCGCAACGGGACGCGCGTCAACGGCGAGCGCATCACCGGCATGCACCCGCTGTTTCCCGGCGACGAGATCGCGATCGGCCACGCCACGGTCGTGCTCGGGGTCGCGAGCCAGGTCGCACGGCGCACGCGGGTTGCCGAGGCGGACGCGTTCGAGGTCCGCCTCGAGGCCGAGCTCGACCACGCGAACCGCTACCGCCACCGCGTCACGCTCGCCTCGCTGCGGATCACCGGCGACGATCGGGTGATCGAGGCGATCGCGCGATCGATCCGGCCGATGGATCTCGCCGGCGACTACGGCGGCGATCAGTTCGTGCTGCTGCTGCCGCGGCTCTCGCGCGAGGAGGCCGAGACCGCGCTGCGCAAGCTGATCGACGAGGCGCGCGTGCTCCACGCCGACATCCGGATCGGCGTCGCGATCGCGCCCGAGGATGGGCCGACCGCGCACGAGCTGCTCGAGCGCTCGCGGGCGGCGCTGCGTCAGGCGCGCACCGCCGGCGCCCTCGTGTTCGCGCAGCCCCCGCAACCCGCGAACGCCGAGGACGTCGTCATCGTCGCGCCGGCGATGCGGCGGATCTATTCGCTCGTCGATCGGATCGCGGACTCGAACCTGACCGTGCTGATCCTCGGCGAGACCGGCGTCGGCAAGGAGATCGTCGCCGAGGCGATCCACCAGCGCTCGAACCGGCGCGCCGGCCCGATGCTCAAGATCAACTGCGCCTCGATCCCGGAGAACCTGCTCGAGAGCGAGCTGTTCGGCCACGAGCGCGGCTCGTTCACCGGCGCCGAGCGCCGCAAGATCGGGTTCTTCGAGGCTGCGAGCACCGGCTCGATCTTCCTCGACGAGATCGGCGAGATGCAGCTCTCGCTGCAGACCAAGATGCTCCGCGTCCTCGAGCGCAAGACCGTGACGCGGGTCGGCGGGACCGACGAGATCGCGGTCGACGTGCGGGTGATCGCGGCGACCCATCGCGACGTCGAGGCCGAGGTTCGCGCCGGCCGGTTCCGCGAAGATCTCTATTTCCGGCTCGCGGGCTTCACGATCGCGGTGCCGCCGCTGCGCGATCGCGTCGACGAGATCATCGCGATCGCCGAGCACTTCGTCCATCGCGTTGCCACCGAGCTCGGCCAGCCGGCGCCGCAGCTCGCCGACGACGCGAAGGCCGCGCTCCGCAGCTACGACTGGCCCGGCAACGTCCGCGAGCTGCGCAACGCGATCGAGCGCGCGGTCGTCGTCCAGCAGGGCGGCACGATCTCCGCCACCGACCTGCCGGATCGCGTACGTGACGCCGGCCGCCGCGCCACGCCGATTTTCGGGGAAGGCCACTTCAAAGATCAGCTGCGCGATCAGCTCGCACCTCGAACGGGTCGCGATCGTCGAGGCCCTCGAGGCGTTCGGCGGTAACCAGACCCGCACCGCGAAGCGCCTCGGG
>JBKJUF010000041.1:0-3283 GCA_046590445.1 Kofleriaceae bacterium | reverse complement strand
GACGATCCCGCCGTCTGGCTGTTCACGTCGGGATCGACCGGCCGCGCGAAGGCCGCGATGCACAGCCACCGCGACTTCGCGTTCAATACCGAGGTGTTCGCGAAGCGCACCGTCGGCTATCGCGAGGACGATGTCTGCGTCAGCGTGCCTCGGCTGTTCTTCGGCTACGCGACCGGCACGAACCTGTGGTTCCCGTTTGCGGTCGGCGCGACCGTCGGCCTGTTCAGCGAGCGGCCGACGCCCGAGACCATCGCGAAGGCGATCGAGCGCTACAAGCCGACGATCGTGACGAACGTGCCGACGATGCTCGGCAAGCTCCTCGATCTGGACGACGAGCAACGCGCGCGCGGCGAGCCCGGCATCGACATGTCCTGCGTGCGGTTTCACCTGTCGGCGGGTGAGGCGCTGCCCGAGCCGCTGCTCCGGCGCTTCATCGATCGCTTCGGTGGTGAGGTCTACGACGGGATTGGCAGCGCCGAGATGTTCCACATCTACTGCACGAACCGGCCGGGCGACGTCATGCCGGGCTCGCTCGGACGTGCTGTCGAGGGCTACACGCTGAAGATCCTCCCCGAGCATGCAGAAGGTGCCGGGACGCCCGAGCTGCGGCCGAACGAGATCGGCGTCTTGTGGGTCAAAGGCGACAGCGTCGCGGAGGGTTACTTCCAGGACCGCGAGAAGAGCTGGCGCACGTTCCATGGTCACTGGTGCCGCACCGGCGATCTGTTCCACATCGACGAGAACGGGTACCTGTGGTTCTCGGGCCGCGCCGACGATCTGTTCAAGGTCGGCGGCATCTTCGTGGCGCCGCGCGAGGTCGAGGACTGCCTGCTCGGTCACGACGCGGTCTCGCAGGTCGCCGTGATTCCAGGCGAGGACCACGGGCTGACCAAGCCGAAGGCCGTCGTGGTGTTGCGGCCCGATGCCCGCGACCGCGACCGCCGCGTGCTCGCCGACGAGCTCAAGGCGCACGTCCAGCGCTCGCTGTCGAAGCACAAGTATCCGCGCTGGGTCGTGTTCGTCGACGAGCTTCCGAAGAACGATCGTGGCAAGGTCGACAAGAAGCTGTTGATCGAACGCGAGAAGCGCGGCGAGCTCACCGAATGACCGAGAAGTTCCTGGCCCGACACACGACGGCGAGCCTGTTCACGCTGCTGGGTGGCAAGCGGGCCGTCGTCGCGCTCGTGCCGATCGGCTCGACCGAGCCGCATGGTCCGCACCTCGGCCTCGGCACCGACGTCCTGATCTCGGCGGCCGCATGCGTGCGCGCGGTCGAGCTGCTCGAGAAGAAGGGCCCGCTCGTCGCGGTGATCGCGCCCGCCGTCAGCTACGGCGTCACCGACTGCGCCGTCGGGTTTCCCGGCGCGGTCTCGATCCCGGCACCGGTGCTCACCGCATACGTCGCGGCGATCTGCGACGGGCTGCTCGCGCAGGGGCTCCGGCACGTCTGCCTCGTCAACAACCACCTCGAGCCCGCGCACGACGCGGCGATCCGCGCCGTGGTCGCCGGCCGCGAGGGCAAGGTCAGCGTCGCGTGTCCGCTGACCAAGAAGTGGGCGAAGACCTTGTCCGCCGAGTTCAAGAGCGGCGCGTGTCACGCCGGGCAGTACGAGACCTCGATCATGATGGCCGCGGCACCCGAGCTTGTCGACGAGGCGATGCGCGCGACGTTGCAGCCGGTGCCGGTCAGCCTGTCCGACAAGCTCGCGGCCGGTGTCACGACGTTCACAGGGATGGGGATGGAGCTCGCGTACGCCGGCGATCCGGCGGCAGCCTCGGTCGAGGAAGGCAAGCACCTGATCCAGCGGCTCGCCGAGATGGTCGTCGGCGAGATCCGCGAAGCGCTCGGCTTGCCGTAGTCAGCGGCGCGGTCGTCAACGCTGCGTGATCAGCGTTGCGTGATCAGCGCTGCCGCGGCGATGGTCGCGGCGCCGGCGCTGTGAGGAGTCGCGCGGCAGGCAGGAATCCGGCGCGCTCGCGCAAGAACATCGCGCGCGAAGTCTTGTCGACTGCGCGACACGCACCCGCCGCTGTGCCCACCCCGGTGCCGCACGCGATCGCGGCCATCACGGTCGCGCCGATCACGCCGCCGATCGATACCGGTAACAGCAGCCCGAACAGCAGACCGCCCGTCATGATCGCGATCGCGGGCGCGAAGATCATCTTCGCGTTGCGCCGCGTCGTCGCCTCGGCCTGCCAGTCCTGCTCGCACCGATCGCAGCGCTCATGAGGACCCATCGCGTGCGCCGCGCAGCGCGTGGTCGTGCAGCGGCCACACCGCATCACCGGAATGGTGAGGCAGGCTTCGCAACGAGGCGGGACCATCTTGTAACTCTGGCCGATCGCCGTGTCCTGCCAAGTGGAGATTGTGCCGACCTTGTCACGGCATGCGACGCAGTCACAGGACCCGCGATCGGCGAAAACTCAGCGCGTCAACCGCGCGTGCTCACTCCTTGATGCCGTGCTTCGACTTGATCTGCTCGAGAACCTTGCCGTACTCGACCTCCCACGCGGAGGTGCCTTCCTCGAGGTTCTTGATCCGGTCGCGGACTTCCTGATCGATCGCTTCGTCCACCTGCATGTGCTTCTTGCAGATGTCCTTGATCTTGCGGCGGAGGATCGCGTCCTCGGCGAACACCTCCTCGACGTGACGCGAGGACATGAAGGCCTCGAGCATCTGGTTCGCGATCCAGGCCAGGCCATCCTCGCCAAGCCCGAACTCCTTCTGATCCGCGAGCTGACGCTTCGTGCGGCCGAGGTGGGAGTAGGGAAGGCCGCGGATCTCGAGGATGTCCTTCGCGCGCTCCGTCAATTCCTTTTCAACGCGGATGTATTCCTTGAGCACGGACGCCGCATCCAGCTGGGCCTCGTTGTTGTCGCTGACTTCGATATCACCGGCTTGCGTGAGCGTCGTGATGATCTCCGCGGCGATGGTATCGACCTTGCCTGGATACAGTCTCATTCTCGCGGCACTGTAGGCAGCGAACCCGTCACATGCAAGGTTCGGCGCAGACTCTCGCGGGGTTTTCTCGTCGATGTGTACCATCGCTTTCTTGATCGACATCGTCGCCGGCGCACCGCTCGTGATCGCCGCGAATCGCGACGAGCTGTACGCGCGACCGACGAGAAGTCCTGAGGTCTTGCGCGCCACATCGAGTCAGACCTCTGGCCAGACCTCTGGCCTGATCTCTGGCCTGACCTCTGGCCTGATCTCTGGCCAGACCTCTGGCCAGACCTCTGGCCTGATCTCTGGTCAGACCTCTGGCCAGACCTCGCGGATCGT
>JBKJUF010000040.1:0-11962 GCA_046590445.1 Kofleriaceae bacterium | reverse complement strand
ATCGGGTTCTGCGTCGCGAGTACGAGGAACGGATCGGCGAGCTTGAACGTCTGATCACCGAGCGTGACCTGACGCTCCTGCATCGCCTCGAGCAGCGCGGACTGGACCTTCGCGGGTGCACGGTTGATCTCGTCGGCGAGGATGAAGTTGCCGAACACCGGCCCCTTCTTGACCGTATAGGTCCCCTCGCGCGGGTTGTAGATCTGCGTGCCGACCACGTCACCCGGCAGCATGTCGGGGGTGAACTGGATCCGCGAGAACGAGCCCTCGAGCGCGTCGGCGAGCGTCTTGACGACGAGCGTCTTCGCGAGGCCGGGGACGCCCTCGAGCAGCACGTGGCCGCCGGCGAGCATGCCGAGCACGAGCCGGTGGAGCATCTCGTCCTGGCCGACCAGGACCTTGCCGACCTCGGCCTTGAGCGCGTTGAATCGGGTCTGCAGCTTGGTGACGTCTTCGGTGAGGCGATCAGACATATAGGGGTCTCGGTGAGGCCGGAGCAAACCGCCCGGCTGGCGGCCTGTCAACCAGGGCGGCTCGATCTCCATTCCCGAGCTGCGAGATACTGCAAACCTGCGAGACCGCGACGGTGAATCGCGCCGTCGCACTCCGTCATTTCTTGTCGCGTCGCAGATACGAAGCTTGACCGCCACGCGAACGCGCGCCTAGAGTGAAACCCATGAGCATCGCCAACCGCTACATGCACCAGCCGACGACGATCTGCTTCGTCGACTCGGTCTGTGCCCGCGGTGGGCGAGCCCTGGAATTCTGATCCAGGGGTAACACTCTTCCTGCCGCGGGCTCCTGGATGAATCCTGGAGCCCGCTTTTCAGTTTCGGCGTCGATCGAAACCAGCGTGGCTCCCCGAAGGGTCTCTTGCGCCTCGAGGGCACGCGTCATGTCCGTCTCTGGATTTCTCTCGATATCTCCCTCTCTGACCTGGACCGAACGACCCGGCCGCGCGCTGTTGCGGCTCGCGTGGCCGATCACGGTCTCGATGCTGTCGTTCTCCACCATGACCCTCGCGTCGACCGCGTTCGTCGCGCAGATCGGCTCGGACGAGCTCGCCGGCGTCGGCCTCGCCGGTGTCGTCGGCTTCGCGTTCGTGTGCTTCGGCATCGGCCTCCTGCGCGGCGCAAAGACACTGGTCTCGCAAGCGGTCGGCGCGAATCGTCACGATCGGATCCCCGAGCTCGTCGGCGCCGCGCTCGGCATCGGGCTCGCGCTCGGGCTCGTCGCGCTCGTCGCGGGTCAGCTCGTCGCGCCGCTGCTCTCGCAGGTCTCGGCGTCACCGCGTGCCGGCGGGTTCGCCGCCGAGTACCTCGCGATCCGTTCGCTCGGTGCGCCGTTGATCCTGCTCTACGCCGCGCTCCGCGAGGCGAGCTATGGCCAGGGCGATAGCCGCACCCCGATGCGGGCCGCGCTCGCCGGGAACGCGGTCAACATCGCGCTCGACGTCGTGTTGATCCTCGGCCTCGGCTGGGGCGTCGGCGGTGCCGCGACCGCGACGATCTTCGGCAACGCCACCGAGCTCGGTGTCCTCGCGTGGCCGATGCGCGCGAAGCTGCGCGGCCTGCGCTGGCGGGCGGTCGCGGTGCGCGACGTCTGGGCGCAGGGTGTCCCGAACGGGCTGCAGTTCATCATGGAGGTCGGATCGTTCCTGATCCTCACCGTGCTGATCGCGCAGATGTCCGGGGTCGACGGCGCAGCGCACCAGCTCGTGCTCCACCTCGTCAACGTCTCGTTCTTGCCCGCGCATGCGCTCGCCGAGGCAGCCGCGGTGCTGGTCGGTCAGGCCGTCGGTGCTGGCAAGGATGGGCTCGTCCCGGTCGTCGCGCGGCGCGCCCTCGCGCTCGGTGCCGGCTACGCGAGCGTGTGCTTCGTCGGATACGTCACGCTCGGTCGCGTCCTGACCGACGCGATGTCCGCTGGCGATCCCGTGCTCGCGGAGCGTGCGCTCGCGCTGCTTCACGTCGGCTTGCTGTTCATTGTCGCGGACGCCGCCAACGTGATCGCGCGCGGTGTGCTGCGCGGCGCGAGTGACGTGCGCTACGCCGCCGTCGTTGGCATCGTCACGGCCTGGCTGACCACGCCGCCCCTGACCTGGCTCCTCGGGGTCCACTGGGGGCTCGGCGCGGTCGGCGGCTGGATTGGCCTGGCGCTCGAGATCATCGTCGGGGCAGGGTTATTCTGGCTGCGGGTCTACCGGGGTGGCTGGCGGCCGGCGGCGGCGGCGGCCCGGTGGGCCATGGCCGGCACGGCCGTGTGAGACGGTGAGGGGCGCCCGCCCGAAGATCGTTGTTGATTCGGCGGGCGACCCGCACAACTATCCGCGCATGACGACCGTTCGGCCGCTGCTGCTGGGTGTGATGTTCGGTGCCGGCTGTGCCAGCGGCGGCAACCCGACGATCGATCCCGACGCGGCCACCGTGGACGGCACCATTCGCCAGGACGCGAGCGAGACGTTCGTCGATGCCCGCATGGTCGACGCACGCCCTGATGCACCACCGCCGCCGGACGCCGCACCCGTGATCGCCGACGCCGCGCCGCTGCCTCCCGATGCGTGCGTACCGGCGTCGTTCGAGAAGCTCGTCAATCCGGTCTTCGATCTGACGCCGACCGGCGTTGGCTGGACCCAGCAACCGATCCAGAACATCGCGGGCGGGCCGTATCCGGTCATCACTGCGGACGGCCTGACCGCGCACTCGGCGCCGAACAAGGCGTGGCTCGGAGGTTTCGCCGGCGAGGATGCGACGCCGGCCGCAGCATCGGTCACCGATCAGCTGTTCCAGGACGTCGTGATCCCGGCAACGACGAATCAGATCGTGATCACCGGCTCATACGTCGTCGGCACGACCGAGGCGGCCGGCACCACGGTCTACGATACGTTCCGGCTCGACGTGGTGCAGACCAACGGGACGCCGATCGAGACCGTGCTGTCGCTCAACAACACGATGCCGGTCGGGACGTTCACCGCGTTCACCAGGACGCTCACCGCGAACGTCGCCGGTCAGACGATCCGGCTCCGCGCGACGAGCACGAACGATGTCACCAAGCACACGAACTTCTTCCTCGACACGCTGTCGCTCAAGGCGAGGCACTGTCCGTAAGTCACGTCGTCAGTCGTAGCTGATCGCGACGCCGACCTCGGACACCGGTGCATCACCGTGGAGCCCGCCGAAGTAGCGGCCCGGTCGCGTGAGCCCGCGTCAGCCCACGGTCAGCGCATGTCCCTCACTTCTTGTCCGCGGTCTTCTCGGGCTTGTCGCCGGCGTTGCCTTCTTGCTCGCCCAGCGAGGCGGGCAGCGGCGGTAGCTCGTTGATCGCGGGCAGCAGCGCGATCTCGATCCGTCGGTTGCGCGCGAGATCCTTGAGCGACGCCTTCTCGAGCAGCGGGTCGTGCTCGCCGGCGCCGGCGGGCAACAGGTTCTTCGAATTCATACCGGCCTGGACGAGGAACCGCGTGACGGTGAGCGCGCGCGCGGTCGACAGCTCCCAGTTGTCCTTGAACACGCTGTTCTTCAGCGGCTGATTGTCGCTGTGACCGATCACGAGGAAGCGGCGATCCGGGAATTGCTTCAGGGTCACGCCGACCTCGATCACCTTGATCTCGCCATCTTTGGAGAGCTCGGCGACGCCCGATGGGAACAACACCTCGGCGGGCAGTGACAGCACGAGGCTGCCGCGGCGCGAGGTGACCTTCATCGTGCCAGTGTGGATCATCTTCGCGAACTGCTTCTGGATCTCCTCGATCGCCGCCATCCGCTTCTCGGTCTCGGCCCGCTGCGCGCGCAGCGCGGTGAGCTCCTCCTTGGTGGCGTTGAGGTTCGTCGACAGCTGCTGGTTCTGCTGCTCGAGCGTCTTCGCGTTCAGCGTGGTGCTCTCGAGCGAGGTCTTCATGTCGGCGGTCTGCTTCGCGAGCGTCGCCTTGCAGTTCGTGATCTCCTGCTGCGCCACACCGTTCTCGTTCGTCAGCGCCGCGTAGCTGGTCTTGCAGTCGGCGCCGACCTTGGCCTCCTCGCGGAAGTGCCAGGCGAAGTAGCCGCCGGCGCCGGCCGCGCCCGTCATCAGCAGCGCGAACAGCCAGAGTCGCCAAGGAAACCCACGTGTCTTCGGCGGCTTCCCCGGTCGCCCGATCTCGTCCGTCGTGTACTTGGTCATCGTGGACCTCCCCGCCACCGACGATACCCTCGTCTAGACCCGCGGTGCAGGCCCCGTGGTACGTCTGTGTGGTCAGCCGTCGGTGGCCACAGTATCGGTCGCGAGCAGGCGGCGCGCTGCGGCGATGGCCTCGTCGGAACCTGCAAGCGCGAGTACATCTCCGGCCTGCAGTGGTTCGGTTGGCGATGGCGTCGCGAGCCCATGCTCGCCCCGACCGATCGCGAGGACGGTGGCCCCGGTGCGCGCACGCAGATCGAGCTGGGCGAGCGAGCGACCGATTGCGGGCGAGGTCGAACCGAGCGCGACCGATGCGGTGCCGCCGAACCCGGGCAGGATCGTCTCCACCTGCGAGAGCGGCATGTCGGCCTGCGGATGGGACATCAGCTCGAGGATGAGCTCGCTGCCCGCGCGGACGTGGCCCTCGAAGTCGGCGATCGAGCGACGCATCACCAGCATGAGCACGAGCGCGACGACCACCACGAGCGCCAGGCTGCCCGGCACGAACGGCTGCACCGCGACCACGATCGGCACCGCGACCACGAGCGCCATCGCGAGCTCGAACGTGACGATCAGGGCACGGCGCGGCGCGCGACCGAGATCGACGGGCTCTCCGGCGGGGATGACCTCGAGGGCAAGCCGGCGCGACAACAACGCGATCCGGCGGATCATGCTGATCGCGAACGGAGCCGCGAGGACCGCGCTCGCGGCCAGCAGCACGGCGGGGATCGCGTGGCCGGTCAGTCCGGCATCGACGAGCATCCCGGGCCCGACGGTCGACGCCGCGATCACGATCGTCACCAGCACCCCAGCGTCGAGGACGAGCACGAGGCCGCCGCGCCGGTAGCGCTGCCACGTGCTGCCCTCGCGAGATCGCAGGCGTGCGAGCCATGACTCGTAGAAGCTGACGAAGGTCGCCATTCGCGGTGGCAGCCGCGCGGAGACCCACGATGAGATCGCCTGCGAGTTGCGGATCAGCAGGGGTGACGTCAGCGTCGTCGCGCACGACACGCCGACGGCGATCGCGAGCAGGCTGCCACCACCGGCGACGGTCGCGATCACGAACGAGAACTCGCCGATCTGCGCGAGCGACAGGCCGGCCCGGACCGCGGGGTTGATCCCGTGGCCTGAGAGGAACACGCCGACGGAGATCGCGATCGGCTTCGCGAACAAGACCACGGCCGTGAACGCGGCGATCTGCGGCGCCTCGATCGCGAGCTCCGCGGGATCGATCGTCATGCCGACTGACACGAAGAACACCATCGCGAAGATGTCGCGAAACGGCAGCACGAGCTGGAACACGTCGTGGCCGCGGCCCGACTCCGCGATCAGCACACCGGCGATGAACGCGCCGAGCGCGACCGAGTAGCCGGCCTGCGAGGCGAGCGTCGACGTGCCGAAGCACACCGCGAGCGCGGTGATCGCCAGGGTCTCGCGGCGGGCGCGCTGGGCGATCCAGCGGACCGCGCGCGGTACGATCAGGAGCCCGCCCACGAGCATCAGCACGAGGAAGCCGGCCAGCTTGCCGAGCATGATCGCGAGGTCCGGTGCGTCGAGTCCCTTGCCGCTCGCGACCGCGGCGACGATCGCGAGGATCAGGATCGCGATCAGATCCTCGAACACGAGGACCGCGAACACGATCTCGGTGAACCCGCCCTTCCAGCCAAGCTCCTCGAACGCCTTGGCGACGAGCATCGTGCTCGAGATGCCGAGGCAGGCCCCGACGAAGAACGCCGAGATGCTGTCGAAGCCGAGCAAGCGCGCGACCAGCGTGCCGATCGCGATCACGAGCCCGACCTCGAACAGCGCGGTGAGCGCACCGGGGAGCCCGACCCGGGCGATCGTCTTCAGCGGGAGCTCGAGCCCGATCGTGAACATCAGCAGGATCACGCCGAGCTCGGACAGGATGTGCACCAGCGCCGCGTTGGCGACGAGCGGCACCGGCACGTGGGGCCCGATCAGGAGTCCGGCGAGCACGTAACCGAGGACGACCGGGAGCCTCATCGCCTGGAACACCACGGTGACGACGGCTGCGGTGCCGAGCACGACAACGAGCTCGATCAGGACGCGCGACCCGGTCATCCGGTAGCCAGCGCGAAAGGACTGGCCATGGCGAGGCTATCCTACGATGCGAGGGGCCAGCTCAGCGACCGCAGATCCTGCCCGATCGCTGCAAAGCCCGCGCGAAGCTGCGAGGCGGTCGGCCGGGCCTTCGGATCGCGTGCGACACCGGCGCGCACCAGCTGGATGAACTGCGCGAGCCGCGGATCACGCGCGTAGCTCGCGAGCACGTCAGCACCGGGCTGGGCCGAGAAGTGAGTGTCGATCAGGCGCTGTAGGGACTCGCCGCGGATCAGCACCGCACCGGTCAGGATCTCGAACGCGACGCATGCCGCCGCGTAGACGTCAGCGGCGAATGGCGCGACGTCGCTCGCGCTCTCGCTCCACACCTCGGCCGCCGCATAGTGCGGGCTGCCGCAGCCGGTGCGGAGCCTGCGCCCCGCGAGCCCGAAGTCGACGAGCACCGCGCGACTCGTCGAGGCGCGCAGCACGACGTTCGCCGGCTTGACGTCGAGGTGCGCGATCTGTGCGCGATGCATCACCTCGATCCCGGCGAGCAAATCGTTGACGATCGCGAGCGCACGCGGCATCGCGAGGGCGCCGGTCTCGAGCGTCTGCTCGAGGTTCGTGCCGCGCACGTACTCCATCGCGAGCACCGGCTTGGGCCGCGCGCCGGCATCGAACGTGATGAAGCGCGCGAGGTTCTCGTGGCTCGGCAGCGCGAGCAGTGCACCAGCCTCCTCCCGAAACAGCGTCTCGAACTCTTCCTCGGACAGCGAGCGTGCCGCGGCACCGGAGTAGTCGGGCACCTTGAGCGCGACGAGCTCGCGGTCGGCGCGCGTGCGCTCGTCCGATCGGACGCCGAGCAGGACCGACCCGCCGGCACCACGGCCGATCGGCCGCAGCACGTAGAAGCTCCCGAGCAGCCGCGACAGCGGCACCCAGCTCGGCAGTAGCATCTCGCGCATGATCTGCATGCTGCCGACGTTCATCGACGGCCGGCGTGCGAGCCACAGCAGGACGCGCTCGAACGCACCCGCGATCGTCGCCGGCAGGCTCTGCCGGACTGCCTCGATCACGACGGCGATCGCCTCGTCGAGGTCGCCGCCGCCGCGCCGGAGCGCACCGGGCAACGCGCGCAGCGCGAGCTCGAGCTCCTCGCCGCGGTCGGGCGTGTCGACGCCGAGCCGCCGGCTCGCACCGTAGACCCGGCGCGCGAGCGTGTTGAGCTCGGTCGCGATGGCGTCGAGCGCATCGGCCGGGACCGCGGCCTGGCTCGCGACCGCCGTGATCCGCGCGAGCTGGTTCCCGAGCCGAGCGAGCGCGAGCCGCACCGATTCGACACGCGGGGATTGCTCGGGCGGTAGCGCGTCCGCGAGGTCGCCGAACCGCTCGACGACCGTGCGCAGCGCATCGTCGTCATCGGGATCGGACGCGGACCACGTCGCCTCTTGCAACCGCGCGTACGCCTCGAACACGGTCTCGACCTCGGGGACCATCGACGCCTCGCGGACGATCGCGAAGTCATCCTCGGGAAATGCGGTGGTCCAGACCAGCAGCAGATCCGAGATCTCGGCGTGGCCATCACGCAGCAGCGCGTCACCGGCGCGGGTCAGCGCGGCCCACACCGCACGGCGCAACGACGAGTGATCGAGCGCGGCGCGTGCCATGAGCTGGCGGAGTACGGCGAGCCGCGGCTCGAGGTCGCTCTCCGAGGATGCGCGGACACCGTCGAGCAGGCGGACGAGCGCGCGCAACCGCGCGGCCCGCAGCCCGATGTGCGCGACCGTGCCTGCCGCGGCCGTGGCCTCGCGTGCGAGCAAGGACGCCTCGATCTGCGCGAGCGCACCGGCAAACTGCGGGCGTGCCGGATCGGTGTCGGGGGCGAGCGCGAGCACCGCGAACAGCGTGTGATCGGCGAGGAGGTCGCGATCGAGCTCGCGGAGCAGCCGTAACGTGTGCCTGCGATCGAGCGCATCGTCGTCGGAGGCGCCCTCGAGCCAGTCCGCGGCGGCGAGCAGGTCGTCGACCGCCACCCGCGCGGCGCGCAGCGCTCCGGGTACGTCGCCATCGTCGAGGCTGCGCCGCGCGGCCGCGATCGGGATCCCGATGCCGGTCTCGGGGTTCCCCGATCCGAGGTCGCCCATCAGCGCCTGGAGCAGCGCCCACCGCGCGTCGTCGAGCTGGTTCTCGCCGCCGAGCTGGCCGCCGACCCACGCGAGCCCGAGCCGACTCGCGCCGGGCAGCAGGTGGACACCCTCCTCGACGCGCAGCTCGGCGAGCGCCTCGACCCCGTCGAGCGGCGCACACTCGATCAGCGAGGTCGCGAGGTCATCGGCGTGACCGGGATCGGTGATCGCGAGCCCGGAGAGCCCGAG
The DNA here is from genome assembly GCA_046590445.1 of Kofleriaceae bacterium. GTDB lineage: Bacteria > Myxococcota_A > Polyangia > Haliangiales > Haliangiaceae > JABFXX01. Next base: position 3,368 of record JBKJUF010000040.1, on the reverse strand, counting down.
AATCGCGCCGCGTGCGACACCCGGTTCGCGGGCGGCACGCTCGATGAGGGTCGCCTCCCAACGCGCTGCGGCGCCGCCGCGCTCGAGGGCCGCGGCCGCCGAGGCCGCCGCTCGCCGGAGCTGCGTCGAGGTCGAGGTCGAGCGGAGCTCGCGATCGATGTCATCGGCGAGCACCGGATCGACGTGCGCGAGCAGGCCGCGCGCGATGCCCGCAAACCGCCAGACCAGCGCCTCGCGATCGCCGAGCAGGCGGGCGAGGGCGGCACGGATTCCAGGTCGCGCGAGGATCGTGACGCCGCCGCGATCACCCGCGTCGTGGCGGCGGACAGCTTCGCGCGCACCATGCGCGAGGACCCGCGCGGCGAGCCGGCGATTCGGTAGCGAGCCCATCGCCGGGACCTCGACCCAGCTCGCGGCGAGTGCCGGTTGCGCGAGCAGGCCAAGCGCGAGCTCGCCGATCGCGCCGGGTGCGGTCAGTGGCGCCGCGAGCACGACGCCCATCCGCGCGCGTAGCGCATCGCCACCGGATGTCGGTGCGAGCAGCCTGGGCGATGACCGCGCGAGCGCGATCAGCAGGCGAACGAACGTATCGCGATCGGCATCGCGCAGCCGCGTCAGCACGCGGCGGCCGAGCTCGCGGCGCTCGGAACCGGCGGGCAGCGCCTGCGCGAGCTCGAACAGCGCGATCGCGCCGGCGGCCGGGGACAGCCAGTCGAGATCCGCGAGCATGCCGTCCTCGAGCGCCACCCGGACAGCCTGCAGCAGCTGGTCGGGCGCGACACCCTCGAGCGGCGCGGGCTCGTGGTCGGCCACCTGCGCGAGCATCGCGAGGCCCTGGCGGATCACCTTCCTGCGCTCGTCCGGATCGACGATCGCGTGCAACGCCGCGAACGCGGCGAGGTAGGTCCGCCCGGAGCCCATCCGCCTCCAGCCTATCAGCTACCTCGCCGAGGCGTCAGCTCTTCGGGGCCGAGCGTCTCCTCGTAGAACCGCTCGCCGCCCGCGCCGAGGCCGGTGATCACGAGGCGGTCGCTGCGGATGTCGAGGAGCCCGACATTGTAACGGGCTGCGGCGTAGAGGACGCCGGGGCCGACCGGCGGGATGCCGAGCCCTCGCGCGAGCGGCCCGATCTGGACCTCGCGGATGCCGAACGCGTGGCGGTAGGCCGCGAAGTAGTGCTGGTCCGCGCTGACAAACAGGATGCCCGGAATGCCGACGAGCGCGTCGAACAGCCGCTGGCGCTCGGTGCGAAATCCCGTCCACGCATCGACGCCCACCGCGAACTCGAGCGGCACGCTCGTGAACACGAGCTTGAACGGCGCCGTGCTCGCGGCGATGCCGTCGAGAAACCACTGGCGCTGGATCTCGCCGAGCATCGTCTTGGCACCGTCGTCGACGGCGGCGTTTGCGCTGCGAAACCGCCGGCAGTCGAGCAGGAAGCACTCGACGTTCGCGCCCATTCGCCAGCTGCGATAGCGGACCTCACCGCGCGGCTCGCGAACCGGGAAGAACTCGTCCCACGCGGTCATCGCCGCGGCGTAGCGCGCCGGCTCGGCGGTCACGAAGCTCGCGTCCCAGTCGTTGCGAAACTCGTGGTCATCGTAGATCGCGCGCACCGGCATCGCCGAGAGCAGCGTGCGGATCCGCGGCAGCGTACGCGCCTCGACGTGGCGATCGCGGTAGGTCGCGAGATCGAACGCCGGCGGGCCGTTGTCGGTGTATGGGAAATCGCCGAGCGAGACCAGGAGCCCGGGCTCGGCGGCCACCAAGTGCTCGACGAGATCGCTGTCGAACTCCGGGTTCGGATCGACATCGGCGGCGACCGCGAGCCGCACCGCGCGTGAATCGTCGGGGGCGGGCAGCGTGCGCGCGCGATGCGGCCCCAGCAGGATGCCATCGGCGGTGCGCACGAGGATCTCGTACGAGGTGCTCGCCGCGAGCCCGGTGACCTCGATCGATCCGCTGCCGCCCGCACCGAGTGGGATCGGCTCGAGTGCCATCAGCGCACCCGCGCGAAGCGCGACGGTCACGGTCGCCGCGTTGCGCGCCCAGACCGCCACGACGAAACCATCAGTCGTCGGCTCGAGGACCGCGGCCGCCGCATCCGGCGAGCCGAGGCTATCGGCGCAACCGAGGGCAAGCCCCGCAGCGCCGGCTCCGACGAGGCGCAACCATTCGCGCCGCGTCGGCACGCAGCGAATCCGCGCTCGGCCAGACACCGCTCCAAGGATATCGCAGCGGCGGCCTCGGCGCGCGTACGCGCACGGCGGGTCACCATCGCTCGAGAAGCTGGTCGCCGACTTCACCGCGCACCAGCCGGACCGCGGCACGCGACGTGCTTCTCCTCGGCTCATGCGCCACCTCAAGCTCTCGACGTGGATGCTGCTCGGCGGAGCAGCACTGCTCATCCAACATCGCCGTCGCTCGGCCACTCGCGCGAACGCGCCCGACGAAGCCGGCCTCATGGCCGCCGACTTCGCGGCGGACCCGAACGATCCGGTGCAGGGATTCGACGAGGCGGTCGAGCTGCGCGTCGATCCACTGGCGGTCGATGTGATGTCAGCCGCCGATGCGGAGGCCGCACAGGATCTCGCTGCGCTCGCGACCGATCTCGATCGCCGCGGGCTCGCGTTCGATTCGTACGGCGACGCAGACCGCGATGACATCGACGTCGCGACCGTCGGGACCGAGACCGGCGACCTCTATGGCATCCAGGTGGTCGGGGCGGTCGACACCGAGCTACCCGACGACCGCATTGCCACGAGCGAGGGCCAGAACTGGGTCGAGGCCCTCGAGACGAGCGCCATCGAGAATGGCACCGAGCCCGAGGCCGAGCTCGTGATCGGGGACGACGACTACGATGACCTGCCGCGCAGGACCGACACCCGGGACATCCCGGTCGCCGATCGCGGCTCCGCGGGTCCCGACGGGCTCTGAGCCCCGGCGCCGTGCGAAGCTCTTGGCGTGACGTCCCGCAAGCTCGATCTCGCCGGCTTGACCACGCGCATCGTCGAGCCGGCCTCGTCTGACGTCGCGACCACCGTCGTGCTGCTGCACGGCTTCGGCGCACCCGGTGACGACCTCGTGTCGCTTGCCGAGGTCATCGACGCGCCGGTGCGCTGGGTGTTTCCCGAGGCGTCGCTCGAGCTCGGCGGCGGATATGGCGACGCGCGGGCGTGGTGGCTCCTCGATCTCGCGCGCCTCGAGGACGAGCTACGCCGCGGCGTGCCGCGCGATCGCCGCGACGAGGTGCCCGACGGACTCGTCGCCGCGCGCGAGGACGTGATGCGCCTCGTCGAACAGCTCGTCGCGCGATACCCGACACCTCGGCTCGTGCTCGGCGGATTCTCGCAGGGCGCGATGCTCGC
>JBKJUF010000025.1:0-10914 GCA_046590445.1 Kofleriaceae bacterium | reverse complement strand
CTGCGTGCGCGCTTCGGCAAGGCCGGCCGCGAGCGGGCACTCGCGCGCTTCGATCTCGATCGCCAGGCCGAGGCGTTCGTGCGGCTCTATCGCGAGCTCGTGGAGCTGCCGCGCGCGGCGTCTCGCGCGCCGATCGACGCGTAGAGCTCCTCGAACACGTCCACCTGCCGCTCGATCGAGAGCTCCGCGAGAGCGCGTGTACGGGCGGCCGCTCCCATCGCGAGGCGGCGTGACTTGTCCACGGCGAGCGTCTCGAGTCGAGCGGCCATGGCCTCGGGGTCGCGTACCGGCACCACAAACCCTTCGACACCGTCGGTGACGACCTCCGTCATGCCACCCGCCGCGGTCGTCACGATGGGCAGTCCGGCGGCCATGGCCTCGATCGCCGCGTTGCTGATCCCCTCGGTGTGACTCGACAGCACGAAGACGTCCGCGCCGAGCATGCGCGCGAGGACGTCTGAAGATGGCACCGCGCCGACGAGCTCGACGTGTGCGTCGAGATCGAGATCGCTGATCGAGAACGCCAGCACTCGGTGGAGCTCGCCGTCACCGACGATCTGCGCGTGGAATGCCACGCCGCGCTGCCGGAGTCGAGCGAACGCGGCGAGCAGGTGATCGAAGCCTTTCTGCCAGACCAGCCGACCGGTCGTGATGATGCGCAGCGGCCCGCCGCGGTCTCGCCTGTCGCGCGGCGTGATGGCTTCGACGTCGAGGGCCGGCCGGTTGATCCACACGCCGGGTCGGTTGCCCGCGAGCTGCGCCATGCAGGCCGCGAGCTCTGCCGACACGCAATGCACCGCGTCGGCGTCACGGAACGTGGCGACCATCGTCGCCTGCTCGGCGGCGGGCCGCTGCGAGAGCGTGTGCGTCTCGGTGCCGCGACAGCTCACGACGATCCGGGCCCCCGTGAGCGCGCGCGCGAGCGGGTACATCGAGGCCAGACCGAGAAACTCGAAGTGGATCACGTCGAAGTGGCGGCCGACGAGCGCGAGGTGCCGCAGCGCGTGGATCCGTGGTTGCGCGCGCGTGCGCGGATCAGCGCGTATCTGAGTCAGCAGCGCCCGGGTGAGCGCTGGCTCGCGAACGGCGGTTCGCACGCCGCCGAGCACCGCGGCTAAGGCACGTTCCGGCGAGCGCAGCCCGGTATCCGGCGGCCACACCTCGACGGTCATCGTCGCCGGCAACGGATCGGGATAGAGCGACCACTCGCCCGGCGACCGGCTGGCGACGGTGACGTGATGCCCGCGCCGCGCAAGCCCGACGGCCTTGCGGTAGATGAACGTCTCGGAGCGCTGCGGGAATCGTCCGGCGACCAGCAGCAGCTTCATCGTTGATCCACGGCGCGCGCGGCTAGCTCGGCAGCGCGGCGGACTGCGGGATCGTCGCGAGCCACTCGGGATACGGCCAGTCGCTCGGTTGCAGCAAGAGGTGGCAGCGACCACGGTGCTGGATGGGCTCGGGAGAGTCGACGCGAGTCGCGCTCGCAAGATACCAGGCCTGGAACCCGACGCTCTTGACCCAGTCGAGGACCAGCGACGCGTTGTGCGCCATCGTGAGCTCGGCCATCGAGTGCATCTCGACGATGAAGCGGGTCTTGCGCGCGGCGGCTATCTCGGGGCTGCCGAGCAGCACCTTCGACTCGGCTCCCTCGACGTCGATCTTCACCAGATCCGGAACGACTCCAAAGCCGGTCGCGAGCCCGTCGAGCGACACCGTCGAGACCTGGCGAACGTTGCCCGCGCGCGCGGCGGTCGTTGCGTGGCTCGCGTACATGCTGCCTGCCGCGCCGGCCCCGACGGTCCAGAAGTCCACGGTCTGATTGCTGGTCTCCGCGGCGAACGCGGTGACAAAGCGAGCTCGCGTCGACAGCTGGTTGCGGACAAGGTTCTCGGCGGCCACCGTCAAGGCTTCCCAGTTCGCGTCGACGAGAACGACCTGCTTGACGCTGGGACAGAGCAACGCCATCAGCGCCGAATGGCCGACGTTGGCCCCGACGTCGAACACGACCTCGGCGTGCTGGGCGCACGCGTAGAACCACGCATCGTCGTAATCGACCTGCACGGGGAACGACCCGTCCCGCACCACGAGCTGATGCCCGAGCAGCTGTCGCGTCACCCACGGGCGAGGCAGTCCCAGCCGGTGGAGGACGTGTGATTGCAGTTTTCGGACGAGTGCTTGTGGAGTCATGACGTGACGGCGCTTGAACGAGCGGTTGAACGAGCGGTTGTGCGAGCGGTGCGAGCCTACGCCAAGAGGTAGGGCTTCGCGAGCGTCTACGTGTGATCGTGCGCGGTCGCGTTCCGTGACCGATTTCTCGCGCTATGCTCGCGCCGCAATGCGCTCCGAGTTGAGATAACGATGTCGCGAGATACCCTCGGCGGAATCGTGCGTGCGTTGCGGCCCTATGCGGAGCGACTCCCGTGGCTCGCGACCGGATACCGCGACGCCCGCGAGCGGCTACGCGCGCGGTTCGGCAACGCGGTTCCGACTTCCCTCGGGTTCCGGTTCGGCGGCTACTCGCACATGGTCGATGGCGAGTTCGAGCCGCTCGAGAGTCGCTTCATCGGGGACGAGCTCGCCTCGACGGACGTGTTCGTCGATGTCGGCGCGAACATCGGCTACTACACCTGCATGGCCCGCGCGAAGAGCGTCCACACGATCGCGATCGAGCCTCTCGATAGTAACCTTCGCGTGCTCTACAAGAACGTCTCTGCCAACGGCTGGCGTGATGGCGTCGAGGTCTTCCCGGTCGCGCTGTCCGACGTGCCGGGACTACTCGAGCTGTACGGCACGAACACTGGTGCCTCGCTGATTCCCGGCTGGGCGGGTCGCGCTCGATCGAAGGGTCGGATCGTTCCGGTGTCGACGCTGGATACGTTGCTGGCGTCGCGCTTCGAGGGTCAGCGATTGCTGATCAAGGTCGACGTCGAAGGGGTCGAGCATCAGGTGCTACGCGGCGCTGCCCGAACGCTCGCTCGCAACCCAGCGCCTCGCTGGATCGTCGAGGTCTGCCTCACCGAGAACCAGACCGGGATCAACCCGCACTTCCTCGACGTGTTCGAAACGTTTTGGAGCCACGGCTACCGGGCCGAGACTCTGGAAGAACGCCGCGCGATCACGGCGGAAGATGCGAAGGAATGGATCATCAACGGACGCCGCTCGTTCGGCTCCTACAACGTGCTGTTCATCCGAACAACGGCTCGCACGCCAACGCCATCCGGAACTCCCTGAGCAAACGCCCAGAATACTCGGTCGTAGACGACTCCCGCACCGGCCGGCTTCCGAGAGTTTTCGTGAGGTGTGTCCGCAGCAATTACCATCGCACCCGCAAGTATCGGCGTGGTAGGAGTGCTCTTGGTTGGCGATTGATCCAGCCAGGAGTTTGGCATGATCAAGACGAGACGATCGACCCGCCCCCTGTTCACGTTCGCGTTTGTCGTCTTCTTTATGCTGGTCGCGGCATGCGGTCTCAGCAGTGAAAGCGAGACGCAACAAGATGTCGTCACGACTGACCTGACAACCTATGTCCAAGGACAAGACGTTGTCGTCACGTACACGAACATGCAAGGGGCGACGACGGATTGGATTGCCCTGTCGAGGACGACCGACGGCGACGACGCCGTTTGGGCATGGGCCTATACTGGCGGTGGTACCTCGGGCCAGATCACCTTCACCGCACCAGCACTCGCGGAGGGTACCTACGAGGGTCGGGCCTACTACGACTGGGCTGGTACGAGCAGCTATACGGTCCAGCAGCGTAGTCAGCCGTTCACGGTGTCGGGCAACGCGATGCTATCGGCGTCGGCATCGTCCTTCCCGCTCGGTCAGCCTGTCGTCATCAGCTTCAGCGGCTTCTCCGGCGCCACCACTGACTGGATCTCGATCCACCAACCAGGCACGGCCGACACGAATTACATCGACTGGCAATATACCGGTGGCGGAACGAACGGCAGTCTTACCTTTAGCAATCTGCCGTCTGGCACGTTCGAAGCCCGCTATCACGCCAACTGGGATGGGACTCATAGCTACGCCTCCTCGGCGACGAGCTCGCAATTCACGATCGGTGGCTCGCCGACTGTGAATACAGATCGCTTGACATACGGCACCGGCGAGGTCGTTACCCTGAGCTACGCGAACCTTCCGGGCAACATGCTCGACTACGTTGCCGTCTCGGTGGCCGGATCGCCAGCGTCGTCGACGGTGCAGCGTTTCTACACGAACGGTGCGGTCACTGGAGCGCAGCAGTTCTCGGGGCTAGCCGCGGGTAGCTACGAAGCCCGCGCCTACCTGAACGATACAGCGACGATCCTCGCCACTTCCACATTCTCGATCACGGCCGCATCGGTCACCACGAATGCGTCCGCGTATACCACTGGCGACACCGTCACCGTGACCTATAGCGGCATGCCCGGGAACGCGCAGGACTGGATCGCGATCGCCAGCGCCGGATCGCCGGACTCCCAGTACGTTGCATCCGTCTATACCAACGGCATGGTTACGGGGACCGCTCAGTTCACCGGGATTCCATCAGGAACCTACGAGGCGCGGGCATACGTCAACAACACGTTCTCCGTCATCGCGCGGTCAGCGACGTTCACGGTGGGGGGCGCCTGCAACGTGTCGCAGTCGCCAGTTTTCGAGTCACAGTCCAGCGGCGTCCTCATCATCGCTGCTGACCAGTATGTTGCGACGGCCCCGCTGACAGTCGTCCCCGACCGAAGCATTCTCTTCACATCGATGCGTCAACGCGAGCAATCCCCACGACACGGAGCAGTCTTGTGCGAGCTGCATCCGGCCGACGCGTTGCTGGGGATACCGGCAGGGATCACGTGTAAGCGCAACGAGCTGGGCACCGACACGAGCGGAAGCACCGGTGCAGTTGCTATCAAGTGGTCGGTGGTCACGTTCACGAGTGGGGTCAGTGTGCAGCGCGGAGTCGCGAGGACGTACCCGACCAACCCAGCTCTCGTTGCGTTGACCGCGATCGACCCAGCTAACAGCTTCGTCGTTCTCAACGGCGTGTTCACGAACGGTACCGGTTGGGGAAACAATGAATTCACGCGTGCTCGAATTGTGGATGCGCAGACTCTCGAGGTTGCGCACAACGTGATTGGTGGCGACGTATCGTGGCAAGTCGTCAGCATGCTGGGAGCCTCGGTGCAGCGAGGCACGACGACGCTCGCATCGGCCGCAACAACGCAGAGCGTTCCGATCACGGAGGTCCCGTCGGGGAGTGTCCTTCTCGCCAGCTACACATCTAACAACCCATCCGGAATTGCCGCGAGCGCGCTGATGCTAGACGGCAGTCTACAAGGGGCAAACTCGCTGTTCTTCCAGCGTGGCACCGGCGGCGCGACGCTCGAGGTTGCGTGGGAAGTTGTTTCGACGCCGTTCGCGACACGCCAGGGCTCGACGTCCCTGGCAGCCGGCGTTACGTCACGAACCGAATCTGTTCCGGGCACTACAGCGGCGTCGAGTGTGGCGATCAGCTCGATGCAAAGTATCTTGGGCCAGTCCGGTGGCTGGACCAACTTCTCCACGACCGATCTCGTTGGCGAGGCGGCGGCGACGATGACGACTGGCACTGATTCGATCGTGATCGAGCGCGCATCAGCGTCGGGTAGCGCTCAGATCGGGTGGACCGTGCTCGACTTTGCGCGTACCTGCGCAGAGTGACACGCGCCTGCTCCGGCAACTTTGAGTAGGTGACGTTGCGTGGGCCGAGAACAGGCCCGACGCTTGCGCGCTGTGGCACCACGTTGAACGTAGGTTTGCTGGCCATGTAATTTCTGCACGGCTTCCCAGCCGGGGTTGTGATATTTCGTGCTCGTTGGTTCGTACGCTCATTCTCTCGGCGGAGTTTCCACCTGGCCCTGGCGGGATCGGGACGCATGCCTATGAGCTTGCACGTCAACTCGCTCGCCGCGGATGGACCGTCGACGTAGCAACGCTGCAGGAGCTCGCCGAGCAGCGCGACATCGACACGTTCAATCGCGAGCTGCCGTTCGCGATCCATCAGCTCCGGCAGTACCCCGGCATCCCGACGAAGCTGGCATATCGCGTCGCGGTCGCGTCGCGGATGATTCGACGCAACCGTCCCGCGCTGATCGTGGCAACGGGCGAACGCATGGTGTGGCTCGCTGCGCTGCTGTACCCCATCCATCGGATTCCGTTCGTCGCGATTGGGCACGCGATGGAGTTCAACGTGCCTGCGCGGTGGAACCGCGTACTGAACAAGCGGAGCTTCGAGACCGCGACCAGCGTCGTGTGCGTCAGCCGCTACACCGAAGCTCGCATGGTCGACATGGGCATTCGCGCTCGGTCCTCGACCGTGATTCCCAACGGAGCCGACGAGACTCGATTCGCACCGGTGCCGGCGGACGAGGTCGCTGCGTTTCGGCGGGCACACGATCTCGAAGGCGCGACGATCTTGATCACCGTGGGCAGCGTTCACGAGCGCAAGGGTCAGGACGTCATGATCCGTGCACTGCCGAGAGTCGCCGCCAGGTTTCCTGACGTTCATTACGTGATCGTCGGCTCACCGTTTCGGAAGCAAGCGTTTGCCGAGCTCGCGGCGTCGCTCGGGGTTGGGGACCGGGTACATTTCCTCGGGGTGACCGAACCGCGCGACACCGTGCGCGCACTGAACGCCGCAACGCTCTTCGTGATGACGAGCCAGCACACGCCGAATGGGGACTTCGAAGGATTCGGGATCGCCGTGGTCGAGGCTGCGCTCTGCGGCCGTGCCTCGGTGGTTTCGGACAACTCCGGGGTCGTCGAGGCCATCGAGCCCGGAGAGACGGGTCTCGTCGCCAAGATCTCGGATCCCGAGTCCACGGCGGACCGGGTTATCGAGTTACTTGATGATCGCGAACGGCTCTCACGAATGGGGCAACTCGCTCGCGGGCGCGCACTGGGTGAGAAGACCTGGAGTCGCCGGGGCGACGACTACGACCGGTTCCTCCGCCAGTTTCTGAATACGCGATAGACTGCGCCGCGGATCGCATGATCGACACACGAAAGTTTTTTGACCAGGAGGCGAGCGACTACTACCGCGCGAACTACGAGCAGCCTCGAAACCGTCACGAGTACACGCTCTGGTTGCGGCGAGAAGCTTGCCTCTCCCTCATGCCGACGACACTCGGCCGCGTCCTGGACCTCGGGTGTGGACCCGGTGCGATGACGGTTCCGCTCGTGCACGGCGGTCGCGAGGTGGTTGCCTGCGACTTGTCGAAGGAGATGGTCGTGACGGCAGCCCGGCACATGACCGCACTTGGTGCTGCGGCGCGGGTCGCTGTCGCCGATGCAGCAGCGCTACCATTTGCTGACAACAGCTTTGCCGTGGTCGTCACGACCGGCGTGCTCGAGTACGTCCCGAAGCTGGATGCAGCACTCGCGGAGATTCAACGGGTTTTGAAGCCGGAAGGAGTCCTCATCGGCACCATGTCGTTGCCCCGTCGCCTCGAGCGGTATGCCGTGCGCCGATACGGCGAGCTACGCGGACGTCCGTCGGGCGCGCAACAGTACGTCATGGATCGTCGCGAATTCGATCGAGCTATAGAGGGTGCAGGATTCCGGATCGATGCGCGCCGGTGTTGCAGCTTCGTGCCCTTTCCGCTCGACGCGATCTGGCCAAGGAGCGTTCTATTGGTTGATAGCCTGTGGGGCGATGCACTGAATCGAGTGGCGGCTGCATGCGATCAGGCCAAGACGTACATCGTGCGTGCGATCACCCATGACCACGGTGCGCTACTGCATGGATGAAAGCCGGCCCCGGCGGGCTGTCGAATCGCGTTCGTAGCCGATAGGCCCCCCCTTCGGTACCGCATCGGAGTGCGACTTGAGATATCGTCCGCTCCATGGGCGATGACGCGCAAAGTGGCTGGCGAGCCTGCATCGCCGCCGTTTGCGCCGTTGGCGCCGTCTCCGGCTGTAGCTTCAGCGCGGCAGTGAACGGGGATGCCGGTCTCGATGGCGCGGATGCGCCCATGGAAGCCGGGCCCGAGACCCCTGCGACCTGCAAGGCGATCAAGGCAGCGATGCCAGCGTCGCTGACGGGCGCATACACGATCGATCCTGACGGTGAGGGACCTGCTCCCGCGTTCACCGTGATCTGCGACATGACGACCGAGGGTGGCGGCTGGACGCTCGTGTTCGTGCCATCGAGCTCGAACCTCTCGTCGACGTCGATCGCGTATACGACAGCGACGCCACGACTGCTCGACGAGGCGGTGCAGGTGTTGCTCGCGTACCGGACAACGATGCAGGAGCCGATGGCCAATTTTGCGGTCTTCCCGATGCTGCAGGAATGGCGCGTTGCCTCGCCGTTCTCCTATAGCAACATGGACGTTCCGGTCATCGCGGCCATCAATGGTGGCTCTGCGGCCACCGCGACGCTGCGATTCGGCAATGCGAGTTTCAATGGCGATCGGTGCGAAGACACATGGGCCACGACGTCGCCCTGGGGACGGCTCTGCATCGTGGGGACCGCGGCACCGTTCTACTCGGGGTACGCAGTCGTGATGCCCGACACATGTAGCGATAGCCAGTCGCTGTGGAACGCCCGTGGATGCGGGTCCGAAGTGCGCTTCACGATCGCCATTCGCTGACACACCGTGAGACCGATGCCGGGATCCCATGATCGCGGTTGCCGCACGCGGCTTCTTGAACGCGGGGCGGGTATGGTACGTCTAAGGCTCGGAGACCTCATGAGAAAACTAGCTAGCTACGTCATCCCCTTGGTTGCCGTGACGTCCTTCGGCTGCGGTGACAATGACAGTGTCCCTGTCGACGCAGCCATCGACTCGCCGCCAGATGCTTGCCTGTCGTCGATGACCGGCGGCACGGTGACGCGCGGCGAGCTGACGATGGACGTTACACAGCGCGCGGTGTTCCTCGACATGACGCCACCGCTCGACCGGAGCATCCTGTTCTTCTCGGTCCGTGAAGTCGAATCGTCTCCGCGTTTCGGGGCCGTGTCGTGTGAGCTCGTCGCTGCGAATGCGACCTCGATGACACCCGCTGGGCTGTCCTGCCGGCACGAGTCGATGGGCACGGATTCGAACCCCGTCGTACCGGTCACGATCCACTGGCAGGTCGTCACCTTCCCGAGGGGGGTCCGGGTTCAACGCGGGAATGTCGATACGTCGGTCCTGAGTCCCTCGGTCGTCACGTTGTCTCCCGCGGTCGATCCGGCGAAGAGCTTCGTCGTCCTCGGCGGTATGCTCGCGGGTGGTGGTGGCTGGGGCAGCAATGACTACACGCGCGTCGAGCTCACGAGTGGCACGACGCTTGAGGTCCGACACAACACGATGGGAGCCTTCGTGCCATGGCAGGTCGTCGAGATCCAGGGTGCCGTCGTCCAGCGCGGCTCGACGTCGCTGCTGGCGACCGAGACGACGAAATCGGTGACGCTGTCGGGCGTCGCGCCTGGCAGTATCGTCCTGGCGACCCACACCAACGATAACCCGAGCAGCATCATCGCGTCGACGTTGATGCTCCAGCCAACGCTCGCCAGCGCGACATCGTTGGTGTTCGAGCGCGAGATGGCCGGGACCGCGATGGACGTCGCCTACGAGATCCTGACGCTGCCGTACGTCGCACAGCAATTCACGACGGACTTTGCGGCCGGTGAGACCACGAAGGCGCAAGCCGTCGCAGGCTTGCCGGCGGCGGCCAGCGTCGCGTTCTCGGCAATGCAAGCGGTCAACGGCCAGTCGACGGGATCCACGGCCTACGCCGATCCTGTCACCCTCGATCTGGTGGGCGAGACGTCCTTCACGTTCACGGTGAGCGGCGGCTCGGTGGCCGTGCAGCGCGCCACAGCCGTCTCCACGGCATCGGTCACGTGGAACGTGGTCGACTTCGCGAAAGGTCCTTGCGAGTAGCGTTCTCCTCCAGTTCGTTGGCACGTGGTGCCGCTCCTGCCTTAGACTGCGCGCCATGGGACTCGGCTCGAATCGACGAACGGTGCTCGTCACCGGCGCAGCCGGGTTCATTGGCTCTCATCTGGTCGATCGCCTCCTCGCGGAGGGCTTCGAGGTCGTCGGCCTCGACAACCTGATGACGGGTGACCTGGAGAACCTGGTCGACGCCAATCGTGATCCGCACTTTCACCTCGAGATCGGTGATGTCCGCGAGACGTTCCACGTCTACGCCGAGATCATCTTCAACCTCGCATGCCCGGCATCGCCGGTGCACTACCAGTCGGACCCCCACGCGACGTTGACGTCGAGCGTACTCGGCGCGCTGCGGCTCGTCGAACACGCGCGCTCGCGTAAGTGCCGCATCGTTCACGCGAGCACCTCCGAGGTGTACGGCGATCCGCTCGTGCATCCACAGACCGAGGACTACGCCGGCAACGTCAACCCGATCGGCGAGCGCGCCTGCTACGACGAGGGCAAGCGAGTCGCCGAGACGATCTTGATGGATGCGCGCCGCGCCTATTCGGTCGATGCGCGCGTCGTGCGGATCTTCAACACGTACGGTCCGCGCATGGCGTTCGGCGATGGACGCGTGGTCTCGAACTTCCTGCTGCAAGCGCTCGAAGGCTTGCCGATCAGCATCTATGGCAACGGCGAGCAGACGCGATCGTTCTGCTACGTGACCGACTTGATCGACGGCCTGATCGCCGCGGCTCGCGTCGAGACGTTCGATCCGCCCGTCAACCTGGGCAACCCCGAAGAGTTCTCGATGCTGCAGCTCGCGGAGACTGCGATGAAGGTCGCCGGCCGGCGTGTCGAGCTCCAGCGCATGCCGCTGCCTGCCGATGACCCGAAGCGCCGCTGCCCCGATATCTCGAAGGCCAAGCGACTGCTCGGGTTCGCGCCGCAGATCCCGCTCGAACGTGGGCTTGCTGCGACGTGCGACAACTTCCGCGCGCGGCTCGCGCTTCGCCAGGCGTAGATGCTGCGG
>JBKJUF010000749.1:0-16147 GCA_046590445.1 Kofleriaceae bacterium | reverse complement strand
GTCGGCGACCACGAGCTTGACGTAGGTCCCGGCGGGTACCTCGAGGCCCTGCATCATCGTCGTCTCGCGCAGCGTCGAGATACTGGTCGAGATGGTGAGCATGCCGCCATCCGGCATCGCATCGCGCGCATTGACGGCGAGGTTGATCAGGACCTGCTCGATCATGCCGACATCGGCCATGATCGCGGGCAACGCGGCGCTGGTGTCGACCCGCAGGTCGACTTGCTCGCCGAGCACCCGGCGGAGCATCCGGGTCAGCTCGCCGACGACACCGTTGAGATCGGTCGCGGTCTGGCGCACCGGCTGGTTGCGGCTGACCATCAGGAGTTGCCGCGTCAGGCTCGCCGCGCGCCCGCTGGTCTGCGCGATCTCGTCGAGGTAGGTCGTGAGCTCCTGGCGGGTCCTGGGATCCTCGGACGTGATCCCGCGCGACACCAGGAACAGGTTGCAGTCGATGATCGTCAGGAGGTTATTGAAGTCGTGGGCGATGCCGCCGGAGAGCTGGCCGATCGCCTCCATCTTCTGCGACCGCAGAAGCTGCTCCTCGAGCCGGTGACGCTCGGTGAGGTCCACCATCGCGCCGATCATGCGGATCGGACCCTTGTCGGCATCGCGCATCACGTATCCGCGATCGAAGATCTTCGCGTACTCGCCGTCGCCACGCCTGAACCGGTACTCGGCAGACCACATCGTAGCGCCGCTATCGATCTCGTGGTTGATGCTGCGGTTGACCGCGTCTCGATCTTCGGGATGCACGCGGTCGAGCCAGGCCTCGTAGTCCGTGCGGCCGGCCAGGTGCGGGTCCCCGTAGATCCGGGTGAAGTCCTCGCTCCACCACACGGCATGGCTGCGCAGATCCCAGTCGTAGATCACGTCGTTGGTCGCGCGGGTGACGAGCTCGAAGCGCTCCATCGTGCGCGCGAGCTCGCGCTGCGCCTCGACGCGATCGGTGATGTCGCGCAGGAAGCCGGCAAAGATCGGTGGTTCGGTCTCGACCCGGTTGATCGAGAGCTCGACGGGGAACTCGCTGCCATCGGCGCGCTGCCCGGTCAGCTCGAGCCGGCGCCCGAGGTTCTTCGCCGTACCGGTCGTCAGGTAGCGCGCGAGGCCCTCGTCGTGGTGGTGGCGCAACCGCTCCGGGACGATCAGCTTCGCCATGTTCTTGCCGAGGACGTCGGTCCGCCGGTATCCGAAGGTCTTCTCGGCGGCCTGATTGAACTCGATGATGCGACCTTCGTGATCGATCGCGATCACGCAGTCGAGCGCCGACTCGACCAGCGCCGACGCGAGGGCCGCACTGTCCCGCGCGGCGCGCGCGCCTTGCGTCCGGGTCTCGATGGCCTGACGTCGCAGCTCGAGCTGCGCGATGACCTGGTGGCTCAGCATGCGCAACCCTTCGAGCTGGGGCGCCGAGAGCTCGCGCGGGACATAATCGATCACCGCGAGCGATCCGAGCGCGTGGTTGTCCGGGGTGATCAGCGGCGCGCCCGCGTACGCCCGGATCCGCGGCTCGCCGGTGACGTATGGATTCGAGGCGAACCGCGGGTCCTGACGGGCGTCCGGAACCACCATCACGTCCCGCCCGAGGATCGTGTGCGCACAGAACGCAAGCTCGCGAGGGGTCTCGGCGACGCCGAACGATATGCGCGCCTTGAACCATTGCCGCCTGGCGTCGACGAGCGTGACGAGAGCCGTCGGCATCTCGCAGAGCATCGCGGCCAGCTTGGCGATCTCGTCGAATGCCACCTCGGCTGCGGTGTCGAGGACCGCATAGCTCTCGAGCGCCGCGAGGCGCGCGGTCTCGGTCCTGGGAAGCTGTGCGGCCGGCAAGCTTCGAATCTACGCGAGCGATCAAGAAGGAATCAGCTACGCCGACGTGTTCCGCAGGGCGCTTAAATTTACGGTGACGCTATACGGAGCGCTCGCGCGCACCATTCGTAAAGTTATCTCGCGCGTTTGCGGACGGGCTTCTCAGGCGACGCGAACGACGCTTGCGCGGTGAATAGCAGGCCGATCGCGCGGGTCGCGGTGTCGACGTCCGGCGCCTCGCCGCTGATCACATCGCGATACAGGAACGACTCGGCGATCCGGACGATCACGTAGGCGAGCGAGCCGGTGTCCATCGCCGGCACGAGCTGACCGGCGTCGACCTCGGCGTCGATCAGCGCACGAACCGCGGACACGACGCGGTGTTCGACGGGGCTCGAGCTCGACATCACGATGCGGAGCGCGAATTCCGCGTCGTGACGGACGAACCGGCGCAGCGGCTGCGAGGCGACGAGCGCGCGCAGCAAGTTGTCGGTCACCGACGTCAAGAACGCGGCGCCGCTGCCGGCGCCGCGCTTGGTCGCCCACGCGAGGGTCGCGCCGAACGCGGCGGAGATCACCTCGCCGTACAGCTGCTCCTTGCTGCCGACCCAGCGAAACAGCGTCGCGCGGCCAATCCCCAGCTCGTCGGCGAGCCGGCCGATGTCCAGGCGTTCGCCGGCCAGCCACTTCTGGGTCGCCAGCTCGAGCGCGTCGAGGGCGGTGACGCGGTTCGCCGGGCCGGGCTCGGCGAGCATGCGCGTGAGCGGCGTGTTGCGCGGTGGCGTCGGGATGCGCGCACGTTTCGAGCCGCGTGGTGCCGCGTCGATCACGGCGTCCACCGCACGCCGAGGCCGCCGAGCATGGCGCGCCCACCGTAGCTGGCCTGTAGCGCATCCATGTTGCCGGTGTCGCGGCGCAGGATGAACATCGACTCGAGGAACGCATCCGCGCTCCACGCGCGATCGCCTGGTCGTAATAGGCCCCGTGACGCAGCACGAGCCGGCCACGCGTCCACTCGCCACCGGTGCGCACCGACAGCGTGTTCCGCCAACCATTCTCCTGCATCACGTCGGGCGTCGCCTCGTGCGCGAAGTCGACCGTGGTGCGCGCGTGCGTCGACCACATCGTCAGCTCGACGTCGAGCAGCGCGGCGTAGGTGCCGAAGTCGTAGCGCGTACCGGCGACGATCTGATCCGGGAGCACGAGCTCGCTCTTCGCGTTCTGGTCCGGGGCCTTCCCGGCGAACGCATCGGGGGCGGTGAAGTTCGCGCCACCCGAGAGCGCCATCCGCGTGCGGCCGCGGTAGGCGAGGCCGAACGCCAGCGCCGGCGTCGCCTGGTAGTAGAGCGCGGCGTCGACGCCGACCCCGCGGCCGGACATGTCGATCGCGACGTCACCCTCGACGTCGATGAAGTCGAGGTCGCGCGCGATCTGCAGGCGTCCAGCGTCGACGTGGAAGCCCGCCGATGCGCGCAGGGCACCGAAGCTCCACGCGACGAACGGCGCGGCGCGGAATACCTGGAGCTGGGTCTGCACGATCTCGTACTGCCCCTGCCAGTCGCCGGGCCAGGTCACGCCGCTGCCGAACGGCACGCCGAGCGAGATGCCGGCGGCCCAGCGATCGCGCGCGAAGCTGACGTTGAGGTGCGGCGGCGTGGCCCACGCGCCCTCGTTGGTCTCGCTCCACGAGCCGTCGAGCGCGCGGGCCTCGAGCGACGGACGGGCCACGATCAGCGAGGCGTCGAGGCGCAGGCCCTTGCCATCGGCGAGCGCCGCCGGGACGTGCCAGGCCGCGCCCGGATCATCGGCGCGTGCGACACCGGCGTTGCCGGTACCGGCGGACACCGCGGTCTGCTCGCCGACGGCAAACCCGCCTGCGGATGCGCCGAGCGGAGCGAAGGGAGCCGCGGCGACCGCGAGGACAACCATCATCCACGGGGCCGGGAGTGAATCCCGGCCCTTCCATCTCGGCAAACGGTTGCGCATCACAGCCCCTCCCCGTTGAGCCACCTGGCCATGTCGTTGACGCCCCGGTAGTACTCGGGCTCGAACGGGATCGTGATGAACCCGTGCTCCGCGATGTAGTCGCGCCGCACCGCGCCGGTCACCGCCTGGAGCTCCTTCGTCGAGTCGTTCGGGATGATGAAGTCGAGCGTCGCCATCTGGATCAGCAGCGCGCGAGCGCCTGCTTCCTTGCCGAGGTGCTGCGGATCGACCACGTCCATGATCCAGCGCGCGACCTCGAGGAGGCGGCGGCCTTCGAACTTGTCCTTGTCGACGCCCTCGCGGGTGAACATACCGTCGAGGTGCGAGCTGAAGAACGTCGACTCGTCGAACATCCGGATCAGATCAGCGCCCGGGACGTTGAGCACGGCGCGTGAGATGTCGGGCGACGTCCCGAGGAACATGCCGCCCATGATCCCGCCGAGCGATTGCCCGGTGTACAAGATCCGCGTCGTGTCGACGGCGCGACCGAGCATCGGCATCCAGTTGCCCTTGCGGAGCGCGCGATCGAGCGCGCCGAGATCGACGAGCGCCTGGAGGAAGTGGTCCTTGGTCGACGCGATGTGGTTGACGTCGGTGAACACCGCGCCCGACGCGATCGGCAGGTCGATGATCGGCCACTTCGCGAGCTTGTTGCCCTGGCCACTCGCATCGACGCAGCGCCCGAAGTCGTTGCACGTCGTACCGCTGCCACACGGCTCGAGCGAGAGCGGCTCGCCGGTCGTCGGGTTGATCACCGAGATCGGGCCGCCCTTCGCGCAGTACGTGCGGGTGCCGTGATACGGGAAGTCGATCGAGATCGCGGCGAAGCCTTTCGAGGCGAGCGAGCTGGCGACCGCGAGCACGAACCGCCGCTCGGTGACGAGGCCGTGACCGAAGATCACGACCGGCATCGGGCCTGGCTTGGGGTTACTCGGGACCGTCAACGTGAACGCGACGTCCTCGATCTCGTGGCCGCCGTCGCCGCGGAGCGCGGTCGAGCGGGCGTCGAGGAAGAACGGTGACTCGATCGTGCCGTGGTAGACGCGCGCCACGTTCGACAGCGACGAGATGCCGAGCGGGAAGTCCGCGACAGCCTGGCCGGGCGTCTGCTGGCCGGTGATCGATGGCTCGGGCGACACCGCGAGCCGCTCGGCAGAGGTGCGCGTGCGCGCGAGCGGTGCCTTGACCTCCATCGTCGTGAACGGCCACGCGCCGAGCACGCGGTCGCGGCCGATCTGATCGATCGCGGCGCCGATCTGCGCGCGCGCGAGCTCGAGCTTCTCGGCGTCCTCGGCGTCCACGGCCTTCACCTGGCTCGTGCCATCGACATAGACGGGCGAGTGGGCCTTGAGGAAGTGCCCGGCCGGCATCGTCATCACCGGCTTGCCCTTGGCGTCGCGCACGCCGGCGTCGACCACCACGATGTAGCTCGTCTTCTCGGCGAACCGCTGATCCTTGGGCGACACGATGACGTGCATCAGGTCGTCCATCAGCGTGACGTCGGCGGGGACGGGCACCGGCGCGCCACCAGCGAGCCGGAACAGCTTCACCGTCGACGCGCTGACCGTGATCTTCGTCATCGGCGCGGTGAACTCGAAGAGCGGGCTCGCGGACAGCCCGAAACCGTCGAGCTCGGCGAGCCGCAGCTTCGCGGCAGCCTCGAACGGGCGATCCCACGGCGCGACCGGCACCTTCACGAGGCCGGTCTTCGGATCGAGCATCAGGTTGATCGGCAGCGGCATCCGCTGCGAGGCCTTGTCCATCGCGAGCTCGGTGCGGGTGGTCACCGTGAACGCCCACAGGCTCGCGATCTCGGCGCGCGGGATGTCGCGGGCCTCGAAGAAGTCGAACATTGGCGCGAGGTCGAGCCGGATCGACTCGAGCTTCTCGGCGTTGGCCATCCGCTCGGCGCGGGTGTCGCCGGGAAACGCGCGCTCGTGCTCGGGCGTGTCGAGCTTCTCGGTCTGGCGCAGGAAGTAGAACGCGGCATCGCACTCGACGCGCTCCCCGGCCATGCCGCGCGCACCGTGCACGCCGCCGCGCAGCATCGCGACATAGCGGTCACCGCGGGCCCAGCCCTCGCGCGGCGGATCGACGGTCAGCTTCGTGCCGTCGGCGGACACCGAGATCCGCGACTGATCGACAAGCGTCGGCGTTCCGCTCCAACGCCAGACCTGGAGGTTCGTGGCATCGATGCTCCGCGGGTCGACCGCGCCGGTCAGCTCGACCGTCGCCGACATCAGGCTCGACCAGCCATCGAGCGTCTCGAGGTACGCGTAGAATTCCTTCTCGGACTCGGTGAGCCGCGCAAGCTCCTCGGGATCGTCGTTGGGCAGGTCGAGCACGCCGAGCTCGGCGTCGCGCACCGCATCGTTCGGCATCGGGATCGACTTGGCGTCGGGATCGAATCGCGCGTGGATGACGTTCGGCGCCGGATCGAAGTCCGGGCTCGCGCACGCCGTCACGACGCTGCAGATCAGAAGTGCCCGCCCACGGCGAGCCAGGAGATCGATTCCCATGTCTTGTCCCTCCCGCGGTCGCCTCATCGACGAGCCGCGCGTGGACGTTCTATTAAATCCGGTTCAACAGAGTCAATGGTGATCGCGTGATGCGTCCCTGATTCATTCTTACAAAGTGACTCACGCGCGAGGGAGCACGCCGAGCTGCCCACTGCCGTGGGCGATCGTTCGCCGCGAATGTGAGCCTCGCTACCGTCGTTACCGTCGCGCCGAATCATGAGCAGACGGCCGCGCTCGATGCGCCAGGCGGTGCGCGGGATGTGTCGCGACGTGCGCGATCGTGATTCCTCGACGGAGATCGCCACCGTTTCGGTGATTGACGAGGCGCGCGCCGGGGTGTTTTGGTACGCCGCGATGAGGCGAACCCTTTTGTGTGCGGTGTTCATCACGTGTGCCGTCGCCTGCGGGCCGGGCGCGCGCGGTGGCGGAGACGACGTCGGCGGCGGTGATGACGCCCCAACCTGTCCCCGGTGCTCGGACGACAACACCTCCGTGATCGACTGCAACGGCAATGTGACGGCGTGCCCGAGCGACCAGCAGTGCTCTGGCGGCGCCTGCATGAACGGCTGCGCGGCCGCCGAGGCGAACCACTCGTCGGTCGGCTGCGACTACTACGCGGTCGACATGGATGCCGCGCAGGGCCCGCCGCAAGACGCGTGCTTCGCCGTGTTCGTCGCGAACACCTCGCGCGCGAACGTCCACATGGCCGTCGAGTGGGGCGGTATCACGCTTAACCTCGCGACCTTCGCGAAGTTGCCGCAGGGCCTCGGCCAGGCCCTGACCTACGCACCCTATGATCCGGTCGCCGGCCTCGCGCCCGGCAAGGTCGCCGTGCTGTTCCTTGCCTACGCGCCGGGCGGCGGCGGTCCGCTCTCGCCGAACGTCGCGTGTCCGGTGCCCGCCGCGATCGGCACCGACGCGCAGATCTCGGGGACCGGCAAGGGCAAGGCGTTCCGCCTGCAGACCGACCAGCCGGTCGTCGCGTACCAGATGCTGCCGTACGGCGGTGGCGCCGCTGCCGCGACCGGCGCCTCGCTGCTCCTGCCGACGAGCGCGTGGGGCACCAACTACGTCGCGGTCAGCGCGTACGACACCGGTGGCGCCGCGCCGCCGATCCAGATCGCACAGGGCCCGTCGATCAACATCGTCGCGAAGGACGACAACACCACGGTCACGCTGCGCCCGAAGTCGAATATCTCCGCTGGCGGCGGCATGCCCGCGGGCACCGCGAACCAGCCGTACGTGTTCACGCTCGCGAAGGGTCAGTACGCGCAGATCACGCAGCAGAGCCCACTCTCGGGCAGCCCGATCAGCTCCGACAAGCCCGTCGGCGTCTTCGGCGGACACCAGATCATGTCGATCGATCGCTGCTGCGGCGATCACGGCGAGCAGATGCTCGCGCCGGTCCGCGCCCTCGGCTCGGAGTACGTCGCCGCGCCGCACGCCGATCGCCAGCCCACGAGCGAGCCGCGCATCTATCGCATCTTCGGGGCGGTCGACGGCACGCAGCTCACCTACGACCCGCCGAACGCCGGGCCAGCGACGGTCAACCTCGGCGACTGGCACGAGATCCGGACCGCCACGCCGTTCAGCGTGAGGAGTCAGGGCGACACCCATCCCTTCCAGATGTTCACGTACATGAGCGGCGCCGGCGATCAGGGCGAGGGCGGCTACGGCGATGCTGACTTCGTGCGCCTCGTCCCCCCGCAGCAGTACCTGCAGCACTACGTCTTCTTCACCGACCCGACGTATCCGTTCACCGTGCTCACCGTCGTGCGCCGCAAGCAGGCCGGCGTGTTCGCCGACGTCAAGCTCGCGTGCCTCGGCACGGTCAGCGGCTGGCAATCCGTCGGCACCGCCGGCGACACCGAGATCGCGTACGTCAAGCTCGTCGACGCATGGACCGGCCAGGCCGGTTGCAACAACGGCGTGCAGCAGATGGACTCCGACGCTCCCTTCGGCGTCTGGGTCTGGGGCTGGGGCAGCGAGAGCACCAACACCGGCTGGGTCAGCTATGGCTATCCCGCCGGCGAAGGCGTCCTGCCGATCAACGACGTCATCATCTACTGACCGGGGACGGTCTCCATTAACTCAACTTGCGATCCATAAGGCATGGAGATCGCTAGCCCCAGAGGGGACGGTCTCCATTAACTCAACTTGCGTTCGCGCCTCCGCGCCTCCCTTATCGCGCGATGCCCGTTCGGCGCGGCGGCCCTCAAACGCTGCGCTCGCGGCGACTGCGATTACGGATCGAAGTTGAGTTAATGGAGACCGTCCCCAATCAGCCTCGTGATCGCGCGGACTTGTGGATCGAAAGTTGAGTTAGTGGAGACCGTCCCCGCCTTCTGGCTACTTGACCTGGATCGTGACGAGCTGGCGGAGATCGGCGCCCGGCTGCCAGCCATCGCCCTGCTTGGTGAACATCCGGAACCGCAGGTGCCCCTGCTTGTTGAGCTTGATGAACGGGTTCGCGGTCGCCGGATCGAGCTCCTTCTTGTCGAGCGGCAACGTCGTGCCACCCGCGT
Organism: Kofleriaceae bacterium; assembly: GCA_046590445.1. Classification (GTDB taxonomy): domain Bacteria; phylum Myxococcota_A; class Polyangia; order Haliangiales; family Haliangiaceae; genus JABFXX01. Next base: position 7,308 of record JBKJUF010000749.1, on the reverse strand, counting down.
CGATCAACACGAGCGACTGATACTTGGTCACGCCAACCGCCTCGAGGAACTGCGTGACTCGCCAGCCCTTGGTGTCCTCGTTGCCGGGCTGCGGCTCGCGGGGTAGCGAGAGGATCTTCTCGCCGGACAGCTCCTTGTCGCCGGTCGGTGTCTTGATCTTGACGATGATCTTCATCGGGTCGGCGCCCTCGCCGGTGCCACCTTGGTGATCGCCGCCGCGCTCGCTGGTCGAGAGCGAGATCCGGACCTCGCGTACGCCGTCCTCGCGCACGGCAGGTTGCCCCTTCTTCGCGAGCTCGACCGGATCGAACATCCCGAACGACGGTACGCCACCTTCCCCGGGAAACAGCACGGGGACCTTGTCGGGGTGGCCCGCAGACGGCTTCGCGAGGTCGGTCGCCGTCGCCGCGCGCCCGATGAGCTTCACGTTCATCCAGGTCCCGAGCCGACGCGCGTCGACCGGGACGAGCGTATCGACGCGCGGCCAGCCAGCGAGCTGGGCCTTCGTCACCTTCCCCACCGAGACCGCGTCGACGAAGATCTCGACGGTGTCGTCGGCTGTGACCGCGGTGCTCGCGTCCGCGGGCATCACCGCCGCGGCACCGCTGGCGGACCCGGTGCCCTCGTCACGTGTCTTCTTGGTGCCGCAACCGAGGACGATGAAGGCGAGGAGCACGGACAGGCACGACCTGGGATACATCGAAGCCGACGTTAGCACCTTGCCACCGCGTCGAGGCCGCCAGTAGTGTTCGCCCCTGATGGCCACCCGTACCCGCAAGAGCACGTTCGTGTTCGTGCTCGTGCTCGAGCTCGTGGTCGGCGCCGTGATCTGGTTCTCGAGCTCGCCCTCGGGTGCGCAGCCTCCACCGCCGCCCACCGTCGCGCAGGCAACGACCGATACCGCACCGACGGGCCAACCGACGGTCGACGCACCGCCGCCGCCGCCCACGATCATGCCCGCGGCCTCGGCCTGCCCGAAGAAGCCGCCGCCGAAGAAGAAGGATCTGATCGACGATCTGCTGCCGATCGGCATTTTGATCTTCGTGATCACGGTCGTCGTGATGCGGCTGCCGCGTGTCGAGCTCGGTCACTCGACCGCGTTCCGGCACCGCCGCCTGCTCAACTGGCTGCCGCTCGGCCTGACGTACTCGTTCCTGTACTTCGGCCGTTACAACATGAAGCAGTTCCAGGGCATCGGGTTGACCGAGCTCGAGTACGGGACGGTGTTCGGCGTCGGCTCCGCGGTCTACGGCATCGCGTTCCTGCTGAACGGTCCGCTGACCGATCGCTGGGGCGGGCGGGCGACGATCCTGATCTCGGCCGCGGGCTCGGGCGCCGCGAACGCGCTGATGGGCTACATGGCGCTGTCCGGCGAGACCTTCGGAATGAGCCATGTCACCGCGTTTTCCGCGGCGTACGCGCTCAACATGTACTTCCAGAGCTTCGGCGCGGTCTCGATCGTCAAGGTCAACGCCGCGTGGTTCCACGTCCGCGAGCGCGGCACGTTCGGCGGCATCTTCGGGATCCTGATCTCGCTCGGGCTCTACTTCGCGTACGACGTCGGGCGCCGGATCACCGAGTACTTCGAGATCGAGTGGCTGTTCTTCATCCCGGCGATCGTCCTCGCGATCTTCTTCGTGCTGTCGTTCCTGTTCGTGCGGAACCAGCCGTCCGACGCGGGCCACCCCGACTTCGACCTCGGTGACGGGTTGCAGTCCGACGAGAAGCTCGGCGTCGTCCAGGTGTTCGTCAAGCTGCTGACGCACCCGGTGATCCTGACGATCTCGATCATCGAGCTGTGCTCGGGGTTCTTGCGCCAGGCGATCCTCCAGTGGGGCATCGACTTCGGCAAGGGCGTCGGGCTCGGCAACACGTTCGTGTTCGAGAACTGGGGCATGGTGTCGTGCATCGCGGGGATCACGGGCGGCATCTTCGCCGGCGCGATCAGCGATCACCTGTTCCAGTCACGGCGGAGCCCGGTGTCGGGTGTGCTCTACGGCGTGATGCTCGGTGGCGCGATCCTGATCGTCCCGCTGTTCGTCGTGCCGCAGGCCATCGGCTGGGTGATCGCGTTCATGTCGATGGCGATCATCGGCGTTCACGGGATGCTGACCGCGACCGCGTCTGCGGACTTTGCTGGCAAGAAGAACACCGGCGTGGCGGTCGGCATCATCGACGGCTTCGTCTATCTCGGCTCGACCGCGCAGTCGTTCCTCTACGGCGCCATGCTGCCCGCCTCGAAGATCCGCGACGCCGCGACGGGTTGCCTCGTGAAGAACCCGGAGGCCGCGAAGATCGACAACTGGACGATCTGGCCGTACGCGATGATTCCGGTCGCGCTGGTCGGATTCTTGCTGACGCTGCGCATCTGGAACGCGAAGCCCAAGCGCACCGGCGACTCTGGCGGACACTGATTTCTGCGACTCCCACGCGTGGCACTCGGGATCTGGTGGCCACCACGCTCGTGCAGGGCCGCCGGTGGCGGTTTGTTTATTTCGGGGAGTTTCCAGGGCGGTCGATCCGGTCGAACCCAGGAGATCCGGCCACTGTGTGGGGTAGCGTGGCAACCATGCGAATCGTGCCGTTCGTGCTCCTCCTCGCCCTGGGCTCGTGTGCGGACGAACCGCGCAGCTTCGGCGACATCACCACCGATCCCGAGCTGCCGCCGCGCGGCGAGGGCGACATCGATGGGTGGATCGATGACGAACACTACCTGGCGTGGCGGTGCGAACCGCAGCCAGTCGATGTTCGGTTCGGATCGCCCCACAGGCCGCAAACCCGGACCTGCAACAACGCCGCGATCGCGAGCTCGGCCCCAACCGGCGAGCTCGCTGTCGGCGCGACCTCGGTCAAGGAGATGTACGACGACGCCGGTCAGATCAAGGGCTTCGGGGTCAGCCGCAAGGTGGCAACCGGCGGCGCCGATGGCTGGTACTGGTACGAGAAGATCAGCGGAGGCGTGAAGGCGGACGGCATGGGCGCGCCTGCCGGCTCGTGCTCCGGTTGTCACGTGAATGCGACGCGCGACTTCACGTATGTCTACGTGCCGTGACGCGCGGCACGCTGTCACGACCGCGCGTTGGCGCGACGGCGCGCTGCGCGAGCTCCGGCAGCTGAAGCCGAACAGCCCGACGGTCTTCCAGTGGCGGCTCGTCGCAAAGGCACTGGTCGGGATGTTCGACGTGCCCAAGAATCGCAGCCCGGTCGTCGAGCAGTGAAGTACGACAGAAAGACTCTGATTACGAAAACAACCCCTCATTTTGTGAGTCGTATTCGGAAAACAAAATAAATGGCTTATCTTTTTAACGCAGAAGTGTATTCCACGATGCTGAGTTGCGGTTTTTCGATGCGCGCCACCGTCGAGAACGCGCACTCGGTAAATGGCTTAAGACGTAACTCCGCCCAGCTGTAGGACATAACCCACCGCGACGCGAGCGCACGGTCTTGTTAACCACGTGCGTAATGGCTCTCCACGAAATGATGTCCGCCCTGCTCGTCGCCGCTCTCTTCGCCGGTGGCTGCACCGGTGAAATAGATGCCGGTGAGAGTGCTGGCGACGACACCACCTCCGGAGATGACGGCGGTGGTGGTGGCGGTGGCGGTGGTGGCGGCGGCGAGGAGGAGGTTGTCGACGACGGCATCCTTCCGACTTACCCGACGGCCCACCCCCGGATCTATCTGACCCCGAACCGCGCCCGCCTCGAAGCAGCGATCGCGGCGAACACTCCGGCCGCCTCGCGGTTCGTGGCCAAGGTCGACCAGTGGGTCGCCGGCTCGGCGATCTGGGGCTTCCAGGCATGGAATGGCGCGCTGCTCGGCCAGCTCACGGGCAAGGCGCAGTACTGCACGAAGGCCGTCTCGGTCGTCGAGGCGCAGGTCGTCGCCGCCGAGCAGAAGATCGCCGCGAACCAGGCTCCCGAGGTCGCGGGTGACAGCTACCTCCAGATCGGCGAGATGGTCGGTGACCTCGCGCTCGTCTATGACTGGTGCTTTCCGCAGACGACCGCGGGCCAGCGTACGCGCTGGATCACCTACGCGAACCAGGCGATCTCGAATGTCTGGAACCACACCACGGCGAAGTGGGGCACCGCGACGATCCCGTGGAGCGGGTGGTCGGTGAACAACCCGTCGAACAACTACTACTACTCGTTCCTCCGCGCGACGATGCTCGTCGGCCTCGCCACCAAGGACGAGAACCCGCAGGCCGACGCCTGGATCGCGAAGTTTCGTGAGGAGAAGATCCTCGGCCAGCTCGTCCCGACGTTCAACGCGGACCTCGTCGGCGGTGCGTCGCGCGAAGGCACCGGCTACGGCGTCGCGATGCGTCGGCTGTTCGAGCTCTACGACTTCTGGAAGGCGACCACGGGCGAGACGCTGGCGTCCAAGACCCAGCACACCCGCGCATCGCTGCTCGCGTTCATGCACCAGACGATGCCGACCCTCGACAAGGTGGCGCCGACCGGTGACCACGCGCGCGACGCGACGGCCTCGTTCTTCGACTACCACCGCGATTATCTGCAGGAGCTGATGCAGCTCTACCCGGCGTCGACGCTGTCGCAGCGCGCGAAGACCCTGCTCGCAGGCTCGAACGTCACCGCGATGACGAGCTCGTTCATGTTCGCGTACGACTTCATCAACGACAACGCGAGCATCACTTCGATGCCGCTCGAGGGTCTCAACACGACCTATCACGCCAAGGGTATCGGCGAGATCTACGCGCGCTCGGGCTGGGACAAGGGCGCCACCTGGGTCAACCTGATCGCCGGTCCGTACACCGAGTCGCACGCGCACCAGGACCAGGGCGCCCTCATGATCTACAAGGGCGGCTGGCTGGCGCACGACGCCAACGTCCACTCGAAGTCCGGCCTCAGCCAGGACACGACGTCGCACAGCCTCGTGCGGATCAACAACGGCGGCACGCCGATCAAGCAGATCGCGTCGACCACCTCGGTCGTCAACGCGCTGAAGCAGGGCACGAGCTACCTCTACACGTCGGCGGATCTGACGCCGGCGTACAAGGGCAACGCTGCGATCCAGAAGGTGCAGCGCGAGATGATCTATCTGAAGCCCGACGTCGTCATCGTCTATGACCGCGTCACCAGCACCGGCTCGACGACGCAGACCTGGCAGCTCCAGACCCCGGTCGCGCCCTCGATCAGCGGCAACACCGCGACGATCAGCAATGCGGGCCACTCGCTCGCCGTCATCAAGGTCGCGGGCGGCGCGATGACCTCCTATGACCAGCGCGCGAACACGGATCTCTCGGGCGGCTTCCGGATCGACGAGACCATGGCCGGCGGTGACAACCGCTACCTCCACGTGCTCGGCGTCGATGGCGCGGTGACCTCGGCGACCGCGGACGGCGCGAACGGCGTCACCGTGAGGCTCGCCAATGGCAAGACGGTCACGGCGACGTTCAACCGTGACAGCGTCGGCGGCACGCTCGTGCTCGACGGTGCGACGGTGGCGCTCACGGCCGGTGTCGATCAGCTGATCGAGTAACCGCGCGGTAACGCTACTCGCCCGTCGATCTGCGTGGTACGCCGATGCCTGCATGAATTACCGCCACGCTCTGCTCGCGGTCCTGATGAGCGCAGCATGCGGAGGTAGCGACGACGGGCCGACGCTCGCGACCGAGCACCCGCGGATCTACCTGCCGGCGCACCGCGAGAAGCTCGCGGCCGCACTCGCCTCGGGCGATCCCGCTGCGACGCGATTCAAGGCGAGTGCCGACCGCTGGGTCGCCGGCAGCGAGATCTGGGGCTTCCAGGGCTGGCACGCCGCGCTGATCGGCCAGCTCACCGGTGACCCGAAGTACTGCGCCGCTGCGGTCGCCGCCGTCGACGACCAGGTCCGCACCGCGCAGGCCGACATCGCACGAGGCGAGGCCCCGCCGGTCGCGCACGACAGTTACCTCGGCGTCGGTGAGCTGATCGGCGACCTCGCGCTGGTCTATGACTGGTGCTTCGAGGAGGTCGGTGATCGCCGGTCCGCGTGGCTCGGCTACGCAAACCAGGCCGTCTGGAACGTGTGGAACTACGAGAACGCGACGTGGGGCGACGCGCAGATGCCGTGGAGCGGCTGGGCGACCGACGATCCGTCGAACAACTATCACTACTCGTTCCTGCGCGCCACGATGCTGCTCGGGCTCGCCGCGCACGCCGACTTCACGGGTGCCGGTGAGTGGGTCGTCGCATTCCATGACGAGCTGATGACGGGCGAGCTGCTGCCGACCTTCGAGGCCGAGCTTGCCGGTGGTGGCTCGCGCGAGGGGACGGGCTATGGCGTCGCGATGCGCACGCTGTTCGAGCTCTACGATCTATGGGAAGGCTCTACCGGCGAGCGGCTCGCGACGCGCACCGGCCACACGCGCGCGTCGATGCTCGCGTTCATGCATCAGACGCTGCCGACCCTCGATCGCGTCGCGCCGACGGGCGATCACTCGCGCGACTCGGAGGCCTTGTTCTTCGACTTTCACCGGCACTACCTGCAGGAGCTCGTGCACCTGTTCCCCGACGATCCGCTCGCGCCGCGCGCGCAGGCGCTGCTCGCCGCCTCGTCGGTCCCCGAGATGGAGAACCAGTTCATGTTCGCGTACGACTTTCTCTACGCGAACCCGCAGGTCACGCCGTCGAGCCTGACCGGGCTCGGCACCGCGTATCACGCGCCGGGCATCGGCGAGCTCTACGCGCGCTCGAGCTGGGAGCAGGACGCGACGTGGGTCAACATGATCGCCGGGCCATACACGCAGTCGCACGCGCACCAGGATCAGGGCTCGATCATGATCTACAAGGAGGGCTGGCTCGCGTACGACCCGAACATCGATTCGCGTTCTGGCCTTCGCCAGGAAGTCGGCGCTCACAGCCTCGTCAAGATCGTCGACGGCGGTGACCCTGTCGAGCAGCGCTCGGAGACCAGCTCGAAGCTCGTCGCGCTGCACCGCGGTTCCGGATGGCTGCACGCGTCCGCGGATCTCACGCCCGCATACAAGGGTCACGCCGCCGTCCAGAAGGTCGAGCGCGAGCTCGTCTACCTCGAGCCCGATATCGTCGTCGTCTATGATCGCGTGACCACGCGTGCGGCCGGCGAGCAGGTCTGGCAGCTCGCGTCGCCGGCGTCGCCGACGATCTCGGGTGCACGCGCGACATTTGCCGCGAATGGCCACTCGCTCGTCGTCCATCGCATCCAGCCGGCGACCGCGACCACCACCGTCCATAGCTACGCGGACGACAGTGACTTCAGCGGCGGCTTCCGGCTCGACACCACGGTCGCCGGCGGCGACCAGCGCTTCCTCCACGTGCTCGCCGT
>JBKJUF010000746.1:0-5291 GCA_046590445.1 Kofleriaceae bacterium | reverse complement strand
GCGTCGTCGATGGCGCCGAACGGTGCCGTGATCGGCGCGCTAGGTTCGTGGGTGATCGGGATCGCCGCGATGACCTCTGCGGTCTCGGATCGCCAGCTGCGGCCGCCGAGCGATCTGCCACCAGGCTCGCTCGAGGGCATGTTCGAGTATCGCTACGCTGGGGTCGCAGGAGGCAGCCAGCGCGATACCGTCACGATCGGCGTCGCGCGACGGCTCGGCGATTCCCTCGCGGTCGGGCTCGCCGTCGGTGGCTCGCGCGTCACGCTCCGTGAGACCCGGCGGGTGTGGGCAGGCTTTGCCGGGCGTGACGCGATCGGAGATCCGGAGCTCGACGTCGAGCTCGCATTCGCCGGCACCGACCGGTTCGCCGGCAGTGCGGTCGCGGGCGTGCTGTTCGCGTCGGTCGAAGCGCCGATCGAGCTCGGCGCTTCGATCGCGTGGATGCAGACCGTCGAGATCGAGGCCGACGCGATCGCGCGCACGGCCGGGACCGAGCGTGCGCCGACGATCATCGCGAATGCAGCGGCGGGACACCTGCGGCTGCGGCAGCCGTGGACGCTTCGCGCGGGCGGCCGCTACCTCGGCGAGCGGTTCGTCGCCGAGCTCGGAGGCGACCTGTGGCTGGCCTCGCGCGCCGCCGCGACCACCACGTGGGACGTCTCAGGGATCACGGTCGTCGACCGGAGTGGCGTCGAGGCCGTGATCGGCACGCTCCCCTCGCGGGTGTCGCTGCGCACGCACGGCGCGGTCCGCGGTGCGCTCGACGTCGAGCTGATCGGCGGCTTTCTGTGGGCGACCACCGGTTACGCGTTCACCGTCGGCGGCGTGGCCGGGGTTCGCCAGTCACCGACGTTCGGTGATCTCGGTGGCCACACGCTGGCGCTCGGGCTCGAGGGGACCGCCGGCGGGTTCACGTTGACCATCGGCTGGTCGCGGACGTGGTCGCTGTCGAAGCAGTTCCAGGCGACCACGCTGGCCCTCGACAACCCGTTCGGCGCCGGCGATCAGGCCGTCCCGACGGGACGCCACGACGGCTCGATCGATCAGATCGGCATCCTCGTCGACGCCGAGCTCGACGTGTTGGATTGAGCCGGAGCCTGTTACAGGCTGCCGACGATGGCGACGGCGATCAGGGCCAGGTGACCGAGGATGAAAAGCCGGATGTCGCGCATGCGGGGTGCCCGAGCAGGGTTCATGCCTAGCTAAACCCGCGGATCCGGTGAGTGTCGCGCTGGCCACTCCAGCCCCACGGCAACCGCGCTGGCCACTTACGGCCGTGGCCGATCCCCAGGGTGATGGCTCTACGGAAAGACGCAGTCGGGGGGTGGCATCGACGTCCGGCCGAGAACGCCCTGGACTTGGATGTGCTCGCGCTGCCAGTAGCACAGGGTGTCGGCCATGTAGAGGTAGCCGAACTGATAGAAGGTCTGGTTCGGGTTCGCCGTCGAGGTGACGTCGAGCAGGCGGCGGCGATGGGTGTCGTGGAGATCGCCGTGGCGGCGGGTCACGACGACCTGGCCGCGCTCCATCAGGCGCGCCGCCGCATCCGCGTGGGCGGTGGCCGCGGCGGCATCGCCGGCGAGGTGCGCGAGCACCGCCGCGTAGGTCTCGATCACGAAGCGCGTGCGCAGTTGATCGATCTCGATGCCGTCGCGCAGCTCGGCGCCCCACGTGCTGGCCGGCAGGTCACTCGCCGCGAGCTCGTGGCCGACCGCATCGAGCGCATTGGCGTAGGCCTCGAGTGGCAGCATCACGTCGCTGCGGAACGCGGCGAGATCCGCGCCGGCGACGAGGTCCGCGTACGTCACGCGATCGGGCTGCGAGACGATGCCGAGCTGGCGCCCGGCATCGATCGCGAGGTCACGGCCCGCGATGTATGCGACGAGGTCGCCGAAGTGGAGGTAGGTCCGCTGCAGCTCGATCAGCGTCAGCACCGCGGGCGTCGCCGGTGCGAGGTCGCGGCCGAACGCGTGATCGACGAGCTCGCGCGGCGCGGCCGGCAGCTCGAAGCTCGCGCGCAGGGCGGTGACGTCGTGCAACCAGTAGCCCCACTCCCAGCCGCTCGAAAACAGCAGGTGCTGATCGAGCGGCGTCGGACAGGGCGCCTGCTTGCGGATCTGATCGAGATCGAGCCACCGGTTGTGGACGTAGATCGGAAAGAACTGCGGCACCGAGTTGTCGAATGCGACCCAGTACGCGGTCTCTGGAAAGTACGAGCCCGGCCTGCCGCTGCAGATCTGCGCCATCAAGTAATCGCGGTGCTCGCTGAAGCTCTCGTGGTGGTAGGCGCCGCTCGTGGTCTCGAACAGGTTGTAGAACATCGTCGAGTGGACGTCGTGGATGATCTCCGGATCGGCAAACTTGACGAGGAAGTAGTAGAGGAGCTCCTCGCCCATGTACGTCACGCGCTGATCTGCGCCGACGTGGATGACCGCGTGCATCTCGGCGGCGGGCGCGAGCACATCGAGCTGACGCTCGACCTCGTTCACCGCCGAGATGAACGTCGCGGGATCGGCGTTGAAGAACTCGCCAAACGACAGGTCGTAGACGTCGAACGGGAGCCCCTCGGTGATCAGCGGCAGCCGCGCGGCGATCTGGTCGGCGATCGGCGTGACGTCCGGTGATTTGTCGACGAGATCGAACGCGAGCTGCAGGTTGGCCGCGCCGAACAGCTGGAGGTTCAAGCCGACGCGGATCCCGCGCATGTGCGCGTAGTCGATCAGCTCGCGGGTGAACACCTTCCACGTCTCGTGACGGACCGGATCGAGGATGTCGTCGAGCGAGACCCATTGCAGGAAGTTTCCGCGGTTCTTGACGAGCCAGTCGATGATGCGGTGGGCGTCGTTCGTCGAGCCCGGCGTGGGCTCCCAGAATGCGTAGTAACCCTCGATCGGATGCAGCGTGTGAAGCTGCATGCCGCGGATCCGGATCTGCGGCGCGTGCACCAGGCCGTCGAGCTCGGCGGTCGCGAGCTCGGGCACCACGGGCGCGAGCGTGTCGAACGGGTGGCGGAACCGGAAGCCAAGCGCCTCGAGCGCGGCCGCCGCGCCGTACTGCGCGCCGAGGACACCGCTCGCGCGCACCACGATCGCCTCGGGCCCGGCGCTCTCGAGCCGGTACGCCTCGCTGCCGAGCGAGCCGTCCTCGGCGAGCTGGATGCGGTAGTCGCCGGCCGTGCCGAGCGTCAGCCCACCGTAGGGCGTCAGCGCGACGAACTCGGCGAACGCGGGCTGCCAGGCGGCAGGGGCCTCGATCGAGATCGCGCCGCGGACGTTGTCACCGCACGCAGCCCCGAGCAGGACCGGGAACCAGCAGGCGATGACCCATGTCGCGGCACGCACGCCGCGAACCTACTACTTCTTCGCCTCCGCTGCGCTCCGGCTCGACTATCCCTGTTTCGGGGCGATCTGCTTCGGCGCGGGCTTCTTGCCGCTCTTGTCGTCGCCGATCGCGTCGTCGAGCTCGACGAAGCCACCGTAGATCGCGCCGATCGCGCCACCCAGGGTAGGCGACCACGCGAACACGTTGTAGTCGGCGATCATCCACGTCGGATTCCAGGCCTTCGCGACAAGCGCATAGAGCCCGCAGCCGACACCGAAGCCGAACGCGGCCTTGAGGATCGCGATCCACGAGGTCTGTTCCTTGTCGCGGATCAGCGTCCAGATCGGGCGGCCGACCACGAGGCCGACGAACACGCCGACGAGACCATAGGTGAGCCACGGATTCCCGAAGCCAGTCGCCTGGGCAAGTGCGAAAGCACCGTACCCCACAGCGCCACCGATCACCGCCCCCTTGAGAATTCCGACGAGCAGCTTGAGCACACATCGAGTGTGACGAGTAAGTTCCCCATCGGCAAGGGGACCTTGATCACTCTGCGGAGCGCGCGTCCTGGTGCATCGCGATCGTGACGCCCGTCAGCAGCGCCTGCAGGCGTGCAGCCTCGGCCTTGAAGGCCTCGCGGTCCTTGCTCGCGACGCCTTTGCCCTTGACGGGCGTGAGCTTCGACGGGTCGATGTACGCGCCATTCTGGCGCACGCCGAAGTGGAGGTGAGGCCCGGTCGACAGGCCCGTCGTGCCGACGTAGCCGATCACGGTCTTGGCCGCGACCCGCTGGCCGACCTTCTGGCCGTCCGCGAACTTGCTGAGGTGCATGTAGGCGGTCTCGATGCCGCCGTCGTGACGGATCATCACGAGGTTCCCGGCGCCGCCGCTCGGCGCGCGGTGCGAGATCGTGCCGTTCGCTGCCGCCCACACCGGGGTTCCGGTCGGTGCCGCGTAATCGATCCCGAGGTGCGCGCGGGTCGTGTGAAGCACCGGGTGCATCCGCCGCCGATCGAAGCCCGACGAGATCCGCTGAAACTTGAGCGGCGTCTTGAGGAGCGTCTTTTCCGACGACGTGCCGTGCTCGTCGAAGTAGCTCCCGGTGCCGGCTCCCGATGCCGGCGCGAAGTAGAACGTGCGAAACGTCCCGGCCTTGCCCTGGTATTCGGCGGCGAGGATCCGCTTGTAGCGGACGAGCTCGTTGTCCTTGAGCTCCTTCTCGACGACGACGCGGCACGTGTCGCCCGCATGAGTGTCGTTGTAGAAGTCGAGGTCGTACGCGAACACGTCGACGAAGAAATCGACGAGCGCGGCGTTCTCGCCGGCACCCTTGATCGAGGCATAGAGCGACGAATCGATGCGGCCGCCGATCGTCTTGATCTCGATCCGGGTCTGCGCGCTGTCCGCCTTGCCGACGAGCTCGCCGGTCGGTGCGCGCTCGCTGCGGACCGTGAGCACCTTGCTGACGACGATCTCGAAGTACTTGACCCGGCCGTCGGGGCCGCGCTCGATGCGATAGGGCTGGCCGGCGCGGATCGTCTTGAAGTCGAGGACGCCGGCGAGCGACCGGATCACCTCGTCGGTCTCGTTACCGGACAGCCCGCTCTTCTTGAGCAGCCGGCCGAGCGTGTCGGACTTGCTGACCTTGCCGTCGATGACGCCCGGAGGACCCACGGGCGCGGCCGCGAGGCTTTCGGTTGATCCCCCATCGGTCGATCCGCCATCGGTTGATCCGCCATCGGTTGATCCGCCATCGCTCCTCCGGCCACCGGTCGGCGCGGCTCCGAGCCCGCTCGCATCGAGGGGCTGGGACGGCAGCGCGGCGGCCGGCATGTCAGGGCTCTTCGACGCAGCCTCGCGCTTGATCGCGCTGACCGACGTGTCCTTGTCCCACACGAAGACGTAGAGGTTGACGACCACGAGCGCCGCCAGCACGAGCAGCACGAGGCCGCCACCACGCCGGGCAGGGG
>JBKJUF010000548.1:0-21620 GCA_046590445.1 Kofleriaceae bacterium | reverse complement strand
AAGCGTCGCGTGCTTCGCGATACCGCGGCCGTAGCCGAGCCGGAAGTCGAACGGGAAGCCGCACACGATCACGACGTCGGCTTCCTTGAGCGCGGCGCTGCGATTGTGCCGGAGCTGGAGCTCGTGGGTCCGGCCGAGCAGGCCGCGCGCGGTGCCGGCGAGGAACACCGGCGCGCCGAGCATGCCGAGAGAGCGCGCGAGCCGACCCGGATCCTTGACGCCGACGAGCGTCTGGCTACCGACGACGATCGCCGGACGCTCGGCCTTCTTCAGCGCCTCGACGGCCTTGTCGATCGCGGTCGTCTCGTGGCGGAGATGCGGCAACCGCGTCGGCAGGTGGACGTCCGGCATCGCCGGCGCGCGGAACTGCCGGTAGAGATGCCCGCGGATGTAGAGCTCGAGCGCCTTCGCGCCGATCCCCTTGCCCTTGCCGAGCCCGGCTTCCTTCTCGTACCACATGCGCACGATCTCCTCGGGATAGAGCAGATCGACCGGCACCTCGATGAAGATCGGCCCCGGCACGCCCTCGACGGCGAGCTGACAGGCGCGCTCGACAGTCGGTACCAGCGACGGCACGGTCTTCACCGTGGTCGCCCACTTCGTGATCGGCTTCATGATCGAGAGCTGATCGATGTCCTGCAGCGAGCCGCGCCCTTTGAGCAGGGTCGCGGTCGCACCGCCGAAGATGATGATCGGCGACTGCGCCATCTGCGCGTTCTTCACCGCGGTGATCGTGTTCGTGACACCTGGCCCCGCCGTCACTGCAGCGACGCCGATCGTGCCGGTCATCCGGGCGACGGCATCGGCGGCAAACACCGCGTTGACCTCGTCGCGCACGTCGATCACGCGAAGCCCGCGGGCCTGCGCGCCGGTCAGGATCGGTGAGATGTGCCCGCCGCACAGCGTGAACAGGTGCGTCGCACCATGGCGTGCGAGGACGTCTGCGATCAGGTCACCACCATGCTGCGTCATGACGCGCAGCATCGCGCGGGCGCTCTACGGGTTCCACTCACCACGGGCGCCAAACGCCGCTCGTGGCTTGTCGTATCGGTCGATCCCCCGGCCGCAGAGTCTCGTATGATCAGGGCGGGTGTCGAACCTCGTTCTCTATTCGATCCCGGCGTTCGTCGCGCTGGTGCTGATCGAGCTCGCGTGGTCGCGGCGCCAGCCCGATGTCAAGGGCTACGAGAAGCGCGATACGTTGGCATCGCTCTCGATGGGGCTGCTCAACGTCGGCATCTCGGCGGGCGCGAAGTTCTTGTCGATCCCGTTCTTCATCGTGCTCTACGAGCACCGCGTCGTCGATCTCGTCCCGATCCTCGGGCCGTGGGCATGGGTCGCGCTCGTGATTCTCGAGGATCACTCCTATTACTGGTTCCACCGCGTCCACCACGAGGTCCGCGTGTTCTGGGCGTGCCACGTCAACCACCACTCGAGCCAGCACTACAACCTGTCGACCGCGCTCCGGCAGCCGCTGCTCACGCCGTTCACTGGCCCGGTGTTCTGGGCGCCACTGCCACTCCTCGGGTTTCCGCCGTGGATGGTGCTGACCGCGCAGGCCACGAGCCTGCTCTATCAGTTCGGGCTCCACACCGAGGCGATCGACAAGCTCGGCTTCGTCGAGGAATTCATGAACACGCCGTCGCATCACCGGGTGCACCACGGCAAGAACGTGCGCTACCTCGACAAGAACCACGGCGGCATCTTCATCATCTGGGATCGCCTGTTCGGCACCTTTGCGCGCGAGACCGAGCCCGTCCGCTACGGCCTGACGACCGACATCACGACCTTCAACCCGCTGCGCATCGGCTTCCACGACTTCGCCGCGATCGGGCGAGATCTCGCCCGCGCTCCGACGCTCGGCGCCAAGCTCGGCTATCTGTTCGCGCCGCCCGGCTGGAGCCACGACGGCTCGTCGCAGACCGCGACCGAGCTCCAGCGTCAGCTCGATCGTTGACTGAATCATGCCGGCGGCGGGCGCTTGAAGACGAGCGCATCCTTCGGCGTGCCGGGCAGCTTGCCCTCGATCCAGTGATCGAGCTTGTCGAGGAGGAACCACACGCCGAGCGGATTCGCGTGCAGCCCATCGGGACCGACCAGGGTTCGCGCCGCGACGTGCTCGCCGGGCGTGATCTCGACGTCGGCGCCGGCGGCGAGCGGCGCGGCCCACGATGCGAACGGCACGAGCAAGACGCGCTCGCGACCCTCGGCCCATCGCGAGATGGTCGCGTTGAACCTCACGAGATCAGCGGCCTCGGGAACCTGCGCGCGCGGTAGCATCCACTCCGCTGCGGTGACGACATGCGGGATGTCACCGATCACGAGCCATGCGCCGGTCGCACGCAAACGCTCGAGCTCCGCGAGCCCGCTGGTCAGCGCACGCTCGCGCCACGCCGGATCCGGTGATCCATAGATGTTCCAGAACAGGAAATCGATCGCGATGACGGTGGTCGTGCGAAACGCGATCGCCTTGTCGACCTGGATCCGGGTCTCGGCGATCGGATCGCGGAACATGAAGGCGTTCGCCGCGCCCTCGACCACCGACCGCGGTGCCGCGGCGCGAATGACGTCCACGAATGGCGCGCCACCAAACCCGGCCGACACGCTGGCGCCGAGAATCGCGATCCGGCCAGTCGGCAGTTCCGGCTGGGAAGCGATCTCGTCGGTCCGCTGTCCGGCCAGCCTCGCCGACCCGGGTTCGCTGCTCCGGCAAGCTGGGGCCTGTGACATCGCGAGCCACACCAGACCCCACGTCAACCTACTCAAGATGTTGATGTTGCACTTCATGTACTCGGGCTTTCAGCCAGTTACGCGCTGAGGTCAACTGTGCCCACCAGGGGTGTGAAACCCCATGCACAATGTAGGGTGTTATGCGCAGAACTAAACAATATCAGTATGTTGAATTGTGCACGGCCGGTATTCTAGATGGTACGGGCGTTGCTGTAGGATGACACCATGCGCGGTGGCCATCCAACGTTGAGAAGCAACGTAGCCGGTCTAGGAACGAGGAACTCGATGCTCGAGACCCTCGTTCGACGACTCCACATGGTGCGGCTGACGGTCGCTGCCGCTGCTGCCCTGGCCCTCATGGGCTGCACTGGCCTCATCGATGAGTCTGGGGGCGATGGCCTCACCACCGAGCAGGCTGCGGCCAAGCAGGCGTGGCTTACCAAGGCGCAGCCTGTACTTGCGGCGTTCTGCGTCACCTGCCACAACGGCTCGCGCGCGAACATCGGCTTTGTCGAGGGCGACACCCCGATCGCCCAGCGCGACGACCTCATCGCCTTCACCCCCGCCGTCGTCAACATGACGGCTCCGCAGTCATCCCGCATCCTTACCAAGGGCATCCACGAGGGTCCGCAGCTCTCGGCGACCCAGGCCTCTGACATCCTCGAGTGGCTCCAGAAGGAGAAGGACGCTCGCCCGGATGATGGGGGTGGAGGCCCCATCCTGGAGACTGCCCAGTTCCTCCCCCTGATCTGCAGCGCCGGCGCGCCCGGCGATCCGACGTGCCCGTTCAATGACGTCACGCTCGACGAGATCGGCGCGCCTGGCTCGAAGATCCAGTTCACCGCGCAGGCCCTCGGCTCGGGTCTCTATGTCTCGAACCTCAAGCTGATCCCCGGTGCCATGGGCGCGTACCTCGAGCACCCGCTGTTCGTGTCGCATCCCGAGGGCGCCGAGCCGATGCCCGACACGATCGACCGGTTCTTCAGCGTGAAGATGAACCTCGAGATGACCGCCACCGCCGAACAGCAGCAGATCGCTGGCGGCACCGCAGCCTTCGTCGGGTTCCTCGCGAATGCGAAGCTCACGATCCACTTCAAAGCACTCAAGACGTTCCAGGTCGACGGCGGTGGCGGCGGTGGTGGCGGCGGCACGACCCGCTCGGGTTGCCAGGCGCTCGGGGCCTTCAAGACCATCCGCACCGCGTTCACGGCCAACATCGGCGGCGCGGCGAACAACTGCAACGCGTGCCACGGCGGCCAGAACGGTGGTGCAACCGGCGCTCTCAACCTCACGGGCATTGGCTCGGCGGATGACGCCGTGGTGCTCAACGCCTGCAACCAGGTGCTCATCCGCGTGAACCTCACGACGCCGGACTCGAGCGGAGTCTTCCTCGCACCGGATCCGGGTAGCACGCACCCGTTCCGCTATACCGCCGCGCAGCTCAACGTGTTCAAGAACGGACCTCCAGGGACTGGCGTCCTTGGTTGGATCAACGCCGAGAAAGTTGCCCCTTAAGGAGCCCCATGAAGAGGATCTCAATTCTACTGATGGCGGCCGCGATCGCGCTCCCAGCGTGCAGCGGCGATCCGTCGAACCCCGGTGATGACACCACCACCGGCGACGACACCACTGGCTCGGGCGGCGACGAATGGGACATGGAGCTCGCCAAGCGCGAGTACGACTACAATGCGGCTCTGCGTATTGCGTCGCTCCGTCTCACCGGAGACCTGCCGACGATGACCGAGATCCTCTCGATCGCGAACGCGCCCGACTTGCCGTCGAAGAAGGCGGCGTACGAAGCGCTGGTGACCAACTACATGGCTCGCCCGACCTTCGCCCGCCAGATGTTCTTCTTCTGGCGGGACACCTTCAAGATGGGCGAGACCGCAGAGCTCGACACCGCGCCGGCACTCGCCGCGAAGATCTCGGTCGAGAACCTCAGCTACATGAATTTGTTGACGCAGACGACGGGCGGCTGCCCGACCTTCGATGCGGCGGCGGGAACGTTCACGGCCGCGGACTGCGCCGGTGCAGCTCCCAAGGCCGGCGTCCTGAGCAACCAGGGCGCGATGAAGCACTTCTTCGGCAACTTCGCCTTCCGCCGCGTCAAGTGGATCCAGGAGACGTTCGATTGCGCGAAGTTCCCGATCGAGCTCGACGGTGCTCCGCAAGAGGTTGGCGGTCCTTCGCCGTACACGGGCGCGTGGCCGTTCACGAGCATCGCCGGCACCAACAACGGTGGGCGCGTCAACTTCCTCGACGTCTCGTCGGTGATCTGCGCGAACTGCCACCAGACGCTGAACCACATCGCACCGCTGTTCACGCGGTTCGACGAGAACGGTGTCTACCAGGCCGCCATCTCCGTCCCGACGCCGCTCGACGGCGCCCCGATGGCGCGGTTGACTGACTACCTCCCCGATGGCGAGACCACGGCATGGCGCTACGGTGTCCCGGCCGCAGATATCCCGGCGCTCGGTGCCGCCATGGCCGCAGATACCGATGTCGCGAAGTGCGGCGTCGCCCGTATGTGGAACTGGGCCATGGGCAAGACTGACATCGTCGACACGCTCCAGGATGTCCCTGCGGAGACCATCCAGGCGCACGTCGATTCCTTCACCGCCAGCGGCTTCAAGATGAAAGACCTCATCTACGCCGTCTACACCGCCGATGACTTCGTGAAGTTCTAGGAGGAGCCAATGACGAACTTTGGATTCAAAATGACAATCCTGGTCGCGTCGATTGGCGGCGCTGTCGCCTGCACCACCGACGTCGACTCGACGGAACCAACCGACCTGCCGCCCGGCTCGACCAGCGGCGGCGAAGAGGGAACCTTCGACCATGACAACAGCGGCTACTCTCCATGGGAGCTGATCGATCGGCTCGCGAAGGAGGGCCCACCCCGCTACACCTCGCGCGTGCACAGCTGCCCGAAGGTTCGCTACGCGAGCCTAGGTAACGTGCTCCGCTCGGTCGGCGTCAACGTTGCGAACACGACGGCGCTGTCCGCCGGCCAGCTCTACACGAGCGGCGGGAACGCGATGGGCGCACCGAACTTCGAGAACCGGATCCGCGAGAACATCGGCATCACGACCTCGGGTGCGTCGCGTCAGTTTGACGTGTTTGCCGCCGCGGCCGACGAGATCATCACGGCAGTTCCCACCCTCACGCGGTGCCAGAACAACGGAGTTGGTGCGGTGCTGTTCGATGCGAACAACCAGTGCCGTGCTGACGGCATCACCTGCCTCATCGGCACCCCGGCACAGCCGGCCCACCTCGACTTCTGCAACCTGACCGTCACCAGCGCATCCGACGTGACGATCGGCAAGCGCATCGCCGTCGCGGCCCTCATGGCCGCGGCTTACACCTGCGAGTGAGGAGACCTACCATGGCCAAGTCTCAAACTACCAAGCGCGACGAGCAGCACGAGGTGACTCGTCGTGCCCTCATCAAGTGGAGCGTCGCCGCAGGTGCTGCGCTCGGCGTCTCGCGAGCCAAGGTCTTCGACATCCTCGAGAAGACGGCCGGCAAGGGCATCGCCCACGCGGCTTCCGAGAACGTCACCACCCGCTCTGTCCACATCATGGCCGGGAACGGCGGCCTCGCCTGGTTCCAGCTGTTCTGGCCCCACGTCGACATCGCCGAGGCGCGCAACCCGGCCTTCGCGTGGCACAAGGTCGGCATGGAGACGCGCGTCGCGGGCACGGCCCGTCCGCTCGTGATCGGTCCCGATACGCCGTGGGCGAACCTGCCCGCGGGTCGTCAGGTGACGATCTTCCAGGCCGGCAACAACGAGACGCACACCGGTGATGCCGTCACGACGACGAACCTCAACGGCAGCAACATCTACTCGGTTGCCAGCGCGCTCCAGGCGAACTCGCCAGCGGTCATCCCGATCGTGACGGTCGCGGGCGTCGACATCGGCACGGCGCCGGGTGGCTTCCGCCCCGCCAACGTGACGAATGGTGAGGGCATCGTCGGCCTCTTCAACAGCGCAGCCTCGCGTGCGGGGGGCCTGCTGTCCCGCTCCGCGGATGCGTCGCTCTACAAGGCGCACTACGACGCGTTCAGCCAGCTCAACCGGGCGGCGAACCGCTCCACCCAGAAGAGTGCGTACGCCACGGCTTCGAGCGCGGCCCAGTTCCTCGGCACCAACCTCGCCGCGAAGCTGCAGATCACGCCCGAGGATCTGACCCGGTACGGCATCAACGGCGGCACCCCGGCGAACGTCGCCTCGATCGGCCGCACGATGATCGTCGCGGTGAAGGCCTTCAAGATGGGCCTCACGAACTCGGTCGTCATGCGCGCGTTCAACGACGATCCGCACGGCGCGTTCGACAACGGCGCGGTCAACACCCGCCCGGCGATGCACAAGGTCATCTTCGATGCGTTCATGGCGGACCTGACGTCGACGGTCGACGACAACACGCTGAAGTCGCTCGCGGACGACACCGTGATCACGATCAACGGCGACACGACGAAGAGCCCGACAGCACGCGGCGGCTGGCCGGATGGCACCCCGCAGAACTCGAACGTCGTCTACATCTACAGCGCGGGACACCTGAAGTCCGGCTGGTTCGGCGGGACGCGGCGCGACGGTTCGGTCCAGGGCGCGCAGGCGAACGGCACCGACGGCGCGTACAACGGTGCGAACACCGCGAAGTTCGCGACTGCGTCGATCGCCTACGCGATCGCCAAGCGTGACGAGCGGCTGATCGCGCCATTCGCGAACGGGACGACGGTCTCGGCCGTGTTCGGTAACCCGAAGGACCAGTAGAGATCTGAGCTAGCTTCGTCGCTACGCGACGAACCAAGGGCCATCGGCGAGAGCCGGTGGCCTTTTTTCATTTGTGACTTCCACGGTCAATTGCCGGAGGCCTCGCAGCCGGCACCTGAATGCAGACGAACACGCGTGCTAGGCTAGCCGCTGTGTGTGCGGTCTTGATCGCGTTGGCAGCCTGTCTCGGGCTTGCGGCCTGTTCGAGCAAGGACTCGGACGCCGGCAAGAACGGCGGCGCCCCCCACAAGACCGACGACATCACGCGCGAGCAGGCGCGCTTCGACGCGGAGCGCAAGCCGGAGAAGGTCGTCGAGGCCCTCAAGATCGGACCCGGTTCGCGGGTCGCCGACGTCGGTGCCGGCTCCGGCCTGCTGACCGTGCACCTCGCGCGCGCCGTCAAGCCGAATGGCCAGGTCGTCGCGACCGACATCGACAGCGCCGTGCTCGATCTGATGCACTCGCGGCTGCAGGCTGCCGGGCTCGCGGACGTCGTCGACCGTCGCGTGGTCGGTGCCGACACGCCGGGTCTCGAGGACACTACCTACGACGCGATCCTGCTCGCCGAGGTCGATCACTACTTTGGCGATCCGATCGGCTGGCTCAAGGCGGCCGCGAAGGCGCTCAAGCCGACCGGCCGGATCGTGATTTCGAACCGGATCCATCACCGCGCGAAGTCGATGGCGGCGGCGCAGAAGGCCGGGCTCGTGCTCGAGGCAGAGTCGACGCCGGTGCCGACGCACTTCATCGCGAGCTTCTTGCCGCCCAGAGCAGGCAAGTGAAGTCACCGGCGGTGTCACCTCACTTCCTCTGGCTCGCGGCCGTCGCGTTGACTGGAGCGGGCTGCCCGGAAGGCGGTAGCGGCGGCAACCCACCGACGCTGTGGCTCGCGCTCGATGGCCGCGAGACCGAGGTCAAGCTCGTCGAGGACGAGCCCGAACCGTTTTGAGCGCCCGGTGTGGGACCCGGTGGGTCCCAGGAAGCGGAGTACACGCTGAAGGCGTCGGTGCCCGCTGGCAACTACCACGTGATCTGCGACGCGATCGTGATCCGCCCGGTCGACGTCACGTTCCATCTGATCTGGCGGCGCGGCACGACCGACACGGTGCTCGGGACCTGGGACAGGCACTTCGATCCGAACGCGGATGGCACGTTCGCCGCGCAAGCGTACGAGCTCGACGTGCCGGCGCAGGCGATCGAGTTTGTCGCCGGCGACCAGCTGGTGTTCCGTTACTCCGGTGCGAACACCACGGCGATGATGGCGTTCATCCCGAACGGTGATGGCCACGTCACCGGCGGTCGCATCCCGAACATCACGCTGCCGCGCTGAGTCGGGCCCCGCTCGCCAGCGTTCGCTGGCTCGCTCCATTTCAGGCCCCGCTCGCCAGCGTTCGCTGGCTCGCTCCATTTCAGGCCACGCTCGCCAGCGTTCGCTGGCTCGCTCCATTTTAGGCCTCGTGATAGTCGAGGTCGACCGCGAACGTCTCGCGCAGTGCCCACAGCCCGAGGAACGCGACCGCCATCGCGAACACGCCGACCGCGATCGCCGCGCCGACGAGCCCGAGCGGTTCCCGGAGCGCGGAGAACCCGATCGCGAGCAGCACGAGCGAGCCGCGCGCGAAGTTGGGGACGGTGGTTGCCACGGTCGCGCGCAGGTTCGTGCCGAACAGCTCGGCGGCGGTCGACACGAAGACGGCCCAGTAGCCCGTCGAGATGCCGCCGAGGAACGCGAGCACGTAGAAGCCGGTGAGCGAGATACCGCCGAGCGCGAAGTACGCGACCGTCGTGAGCGTGGTCGCGACCAGGAACGTGCCGAGCGCGCGCTTGCGTGACTTCAGGTGATGGCTGAGCAGTCCCGAGGCGAGATCGCCGACCACGAGCCCGGCGTACACGAAGAACAATGCGGTCGCAGCGCGTGGCGGCTGGGCGAGCCCGAGCGCGGTGCCGAGCTCCGGCGCGAGCGTGAACAGGATGCCGACGACGTACCAGGTCGGCACACCGACACAGATGATCGCCAGGTAGCGCTTGAATCGCCGGCGGTTCGTGAACAGCGAGAAGAAGCGCCCGCGCGAGACTTGTTGCTTCGCGAGCGTGGCCGAGAACATCCCGGACTCGACGACGCCGATCCGCAGCACGAGGAGCGCGAGCCCCATGCCGCCGCCGATGTAGTACGCGGTTCGCCAGTGCACGCCGATGCCGGGGAACGCGCCGCCGACCAGCCCAGCCGCCACACCGCCGGTGATCCCGAATGCAGCAACGATGGTCGTGCCAAGACCGCGGGTATGGCGCCCCATCAGCTCGCTGACGAGCGTGATCCCCGCGCCAAGCTCGCCGGCGAGGCCGATGCCCGCGAACAGCCGGCACCATGCATAGCTCTCGACCGAGCCGACCATGCCGTTGGCGATGTTCGCGAGCGAGTACAGCGTGATCGAGCCGAACAGCACCGACAGTCGACCACGCTTGTCGCCGAGCACGCCCCACAGGATGCCGCCGAGCAACATGCCGCCCATCTGCATGTTCAGGAGGTAGATGCCCTGCTCGGTCAGCGCGGTCGGCTCGACGATGCCGAGGTCCCGCAGGCTCGCGGTGCGAACCATGCCAAACAGGATCAAGTCATAGACATCGACGAAGTAACCGAGCGCCGCGACCACCACGGCGAGGCGTGCGGCTCTGGCGTGCGGAGCGGTAAACCCATCGGAGACCACGGACGCAATATACGCGTTATAAGTGTGCGTGATGAAACTCTACGGCCTCGTCCTTGGACTCGTGATGCTGGTGGCCAGCGCGCCGGCGGAGGCGCGCGAGCAGCGCGCGTGGACCAAGCAGATCACCGACGAGGGGACCTGGCTCCAGTTCTCGAAGACGATCTCGTCCGATCGACTCGGCAAGTTCATCATCGACCTCACGACGAACGACATCTACTTCATCGACGTCAATACGTTCAACATCCACGCAGACTTCGTGCTCGGCATCCTGCTCAAGAAGGCGTGGACCACAGAGAACGTGCGCGAGTACAACAAGAACTACGAGCGCTTGAAGCCGAAGTTCATCCTCGGCTACATGACGCACCACCTGAAGATCAACAAGTGGTCGTTCTCGTTCTGGGAGGGCGACAAGATCGGTCCCGACGACGTGCTGCGTGCGCGCAAGCGGCTCGAGGAGACGTTCTTCATCAAGAACATGCCGTTCCGCCCCGACTCGCCGATGCAGCTCAAGGTCGCAGCCGAGATCAAGAAGCGCGGCGTCCCGACGATCACGAACGACGACGTCTACAAGGCTGCGAGCTTCCAGGCGTTCAACAAGGGCCGCACGGTTGGCAAGTTGAAGGTGGTGCCGCTCGGCACCCCCTACGAGTCGCTGACGTTCGAGCGCCAGGACATCGTGCTGCTCCAGGAAAGCTATCCCGACATCACGCCGGTCGCCGGCATCCTCGCGACCACGTTCTCGACGCCGCTCTCGCACGTCAACCTGCGCGCGAACGCGTGGGGGATCCCGAACGCGGGTGACAAGAAGGCGCGCGCGAAGTTCGGCAAGCTCGAGGGCAAGATCGTCTACTACGAGGTCACCGAGACGACGATCGTGCTGCGCGAGGCGACCGCAGCGGAGATCAAGGAGCTCGAGACCAAGCTCGCGTCGCGCAAGCACGTCGAGCTGCCGCCGGCAAAGCTCGACGTGCAGCGGTTCGCGATGCTGACCCGGATGCGCGCGTCAGACGTGACGATCTACGGGACGAAGTCGGCGAACCTCGGCGAGATCGTGACCGCGAACCTCGAGGGCGTTCGGGTGCCCGCAGGCTTCGGCGTGCCGTTCTTCTATTACGTGCAGCACATGAAGCAGCACGGGCTCGATACCCGGATGCTCGCGCTGGTTGGCGACGCCCGCTTCAAGACCGATGCGGCGTGGCGCAAGTCGGCGCTCGAGGAGCTCCGCAAGGCGATCGTCGCCGCGCCGATCGACGTGGCGACCCTCGACGCGATCTACAAGCGGGTGCGGTTGCGGCTCGGCGGCCGGGGCGTGTTCGTGCGGAGCTCGACGAACGCCGAGGACCTGCCGGGCTTCAACGGCGCAGGGCTCTACGACACGTTTCCGAACGTCCGCGGCAAGCAGGCGATCGGCGAGGCGATCAAGGGCGTGTGGGCGTCGGTGTGGAACCTGCGCGCCGTCGACGAGCGCGAAGCTTTCGGCATCGATCACCGACAGGTGTACGGGGCGGTGCTCGTGCAGATCGGCGTCAACGCTACGGCGGCTGGCGTGCTGGTCACCAAGAACCTCTGGGATCCGAGCGACGCGAACAGCTACACGATCAACGCGAAGTGGGGTCTCGGTATGCGAGTCGTCGAGGGCCAGAAGGTCCCGGAGCAGATCATCTTCGACCCGACGAACGACGGCACGAAGATCCTGTCGCGCGCGGATGACCCGGTGATGCTGCGGTTCGACGACAAGGGTGGCATCGTCGAGATCGCGGTGCCCGGCGGTGCCGGCGTGATCCTCAGCGAGGAGCGCGCGAAGGCGCTCGCGAAGCAGGTCAAGTCGGTGATCGGCGTGTTCACCCACGGATCGATCTCCCCTCCGGCACTCGACATCGAATGGGTCCTCGAGGGCGAGGCGTTCTGGATCGTCCAGGCGCGACCGTTCGTCGGCGGCTAGGTTCTTCGCCTCTGGTGCGCTCCGGCTCGACTATCAGTACGTGCTTCGCACGCCGCGTGCGCTCCGGCTCGACTATCAGTGCGTGCTTCGCACGCTGCGTGCGCTTCGCGCCCGCCATCCGCTTCGCGTCTGGGGCTGGTTGCGCGGGATCGCGAAGTCCGCGACAGTGGTCGACGTGCGGCACCTCGCTCTGGTTCTCGCGGTCTGTGGACTGCTCGTTGGCTGCGATCACAGGCCTGCTCCGCCGCCCGCCCCGCCACCCACGGTGGCGCTGACGCCGCCTGCGGCCGATGCAACGGTCGCGGTGGTGGATGCCGGCGCGCCGGGCGCAGTTGCCGTCGCGGCCGATGCGGCTGCCTCGGTCGGTGATGCGGGCGCCGGCTCGCCGGATGCCATGCTCGTCGTCAGCGAGGAATGCCTACAGACCGGCGTCAAGATCGCCGACGTCATCATCGCGGCCACGACCGACGAGACGCAGAAGGCGGCGATCGAGCAGGACCGCACGAAGCTCGTGCGGCGGAGCGCCGAGACCTGCACCCGCGACGGCTGGTCCGCGAGCGTGCGCGGCTGCTTCCTCGCGTCGAAGTCCGCCGCCGAGCTCGAGGCATGCGGTCGCCAGCTCGGTCCGAAGTAGCGCCTCAGGAGGCGCGGCTGACGAGCGGAGACCGGTAATTGGCGTCCTCGGCGCGACGTGCACGCTCGCCGAGCGCGCGACATACCGCAGACGCGAGGCCCGGGACGTCGTCGACGAGCTCCTCGAAGTCCATCCGATCGAGACGGATCAACCGCGCCGCGCGGACCGCGCGTAGATCGTCGGTGACGGCGGACGGCGCGACGCATGCGAGCTCGTCGACGACCTCGCCCTTCGTGATCCGGCGCTCGCCGATCGCGAGCTCGCCGTCGTCGACGACGATCAGCGCGTCGAGCAAGTCTCCTGCCGTCACTAGCACGCCACCGGCGCGCAGGTGGATCCAGCGTGCACGCTCGGCGACGTCAGCGAGCTGGCGGGTCGTGAGCGCGGCTAGTAGGGGGACGCGCCCGAGGGCGATCAGCGATTCGACGCGGCTGGGCATGTCCGTGGTTCCTTCCGTGGTTGGTTCGTCATCGGCGCCTGCCGGTTGATCGCCGGCATGGGTTGCCGGGCGGACTGAGGCAGAGCCTGACGCCGCCGCTGACGTCGCGGCTGACGTCGCGGCTGACGTCGCGGCTGATGCCGCAGCTGACGCATTGACCGCGTCGGTCAACCGGCGCAGCAGGTCGGTCGCGCTCGCGGCGAGCGCCTCGGCCTGGGCGGCGCTCGCGATCGTATCCCGGTGCGCGCTGCGGCCGGCGGCGCCGATCGTGTGCAGCGCGAGCGCGCGAGAGAGCCGGTCGCGGCCCGCAAGCTCGCTGCGGATGACGACGTCACGCGGCGGTGGCTCGATGCCGGCACGCGCGAGTGCGCCGGCGCGATCGGCGGCGGACAGCTCGTCGACGGCATCGACGAGACGGCCGACCAGCGGACGCGGCAACGCTGCCTCGATCACCGCGAGCGTGCGCGCCCGCTCGACAGCTCCGCGCGCGTGCCCCCATGCCGCCGCGGCGCGCGCGATCGACGGTGACTGCCAGCGCGCGGCGACGAGGAGCAGCACGGTATGCGCGATCTCGCGAAGCCGTTCCTCGAGGCGGCGCGCGAGGAGCTCGTCGCCCGGTTCGACGAGGACGGCGATCGCAGCGTGCGTGTGATCGAGCGCGTCGAGCTCGGCGTCGATCAGGCGGTCGAGTGCGGCGGGCGTGACCGGCAGCTCGGCGAGCAGCGCGGCGGCGCGGTCGCGGGCACGCCGGCGTCCCCAAGCGGCGGTCGCGACGAGCTCACCGGCCGCGGCCGGACCGAGCGCGGTGAGCGCGTCCTCCGCAGCAGCACGGACATCGTCGTCGGGCTCGCCGAGTGCGCGAGCGACCCGCCTGAGATCCTCGGGCTCGACGCTGTCGGCGCCCTCGAGGAGGGCGCCGTAGAGCCGCAGCGAGGCCGCGACCTCGGGCGCCGCGTCGACCGTCGTCGTCGGCAGCCGCATCAGCGAGGTCAACATGTGCTCGGGCGCGACCGGGCTGGCGCCGGTCTCGACGCGCTCGCGCGCCAGCTCGAGCAGGTCGGCGCGCAGCAACGACAGCTCCGCGCTGCGCCGATCGCGCGACGCGGCGATCACCCGCGCGAGCCAGCCGAACGCCGCGGTCCGCCCGGCGGCATCACCACGGCCGCGCCGCAGCGCACGCGCCAGGTGTCGCGCGGCCTCGAGCACGCGATCGTCGCCACCACCGCCGGGTCCGCCGACGGATCCGCCGCGGATCCCGACGCCGCTCGACACCGCACCTGGGCGCGCCGCCAGCCCACGCGCGATCTCTACGCCGAGCTCGTCGACGGCGACGCGGCCGGTCGGGCCGGCGTCGCGCACGGCGTCGGCGAGGATCGCGACGACGGCGTCGGTGTCACCCGCGAGCCGTGCCGCCGCGATTTCCGCGGTGAGGGCGATCGCGCCGTCGCTCGCGGTTCGCCACGCGGCGAGGTCTTCCGCGCTCACGCCCCCCGCAAGCCCGATCGCGCGGATCGCGAGCTCGAGCTCGACGTTTGGGCCCCGCTCGCCAGCATCCGCTGGCTCCCTCCATGTTGGGCCGCCGCTACGTGCGGCCGCGAGCAGCGCGGCACCATGCACCTCGGACGGCGCGTCGAGCACGGCGATCAGCGAGCCCCAGAGCTCGCGGCCACCGCGCGCGGTCGCCGCGGCGACGAGCGGTGGCACGGCATCGACACGCCCCCGATCGTGCAGGCGCGCCAGGACCTCGGCAGCCCGCGCTGGCTGCTCGCCTGCGAGCTCGCGCACCAGGACCTCGATCGCGCGCCCGTCGACAACCGCCTCGACCTCGGCGTCGTGCGCGACGTGCTCGACGGCGAGCACCGGCAGCTCGCGCGCGATCCGCGCCGCCGCGACGAGCCAGAGCGCGCCGGCGACTGCGGTGACGACGTAGATCCCCGTCGGCGCGTCGACGAGCAACGCGGCGACCAGGCCGCCGAGGACGGCGCCCGCGCGCTTCGCGGTGCCGTCGAGGAACCCACCGATCCGGCCGCGCACCGCGGAGGGTAGCAAGGTTTGCGCGAGCTTCTCGGCCGGCGTCTCGACACCCCCATCGAGCACGCGCGACGAGATCTGCGCGGCGATCGCGACGGCGAGGATCGGCGCGATCACGAGCCCGAGGCCCGCAGCGAGCGCGAACAGCGGCGCGAGCAGCAGCACGTGTCCGGTGCCGAGCCGCGCGAACAGCCGGGGCGCGATCAGGAGCTGGACGACGAGCGTCAAAGTCTGGCCGATGGCGCGAACGCCGCCAAGCAGCGCGACGAGGTCCGCACCGGCGACGCCCTCGGAGACCACCGCGACGCCGAGCGCGAAGTAGAGGAGCGCGGCGAACATGCCCGCGAGTCCGACGACGAGCGCGAGGTGACGCGCGAGCGGATGGCGTCGGGCGGCCCGCGCACCGTCCCGCCACGACCGCGTGATCAACGTCCCGATGGCGGCTGGCGGCGCGGTCACCCGCCGGGTTGCCGCGAGTCGCATCGCGCCGATGCCGGCGAGCAGGAGCAAGCCGGCGCCGCAGACCAGCACGCCGCGCACCCCGATGGCCGCAGCGAGCGGGATCACGAGGATGCCGCCGAGGGCCGCGCCGACGCCGCCCGCCGCCGCGAGCAGGGGCACGACCCGCCGGCTGCGCCGCGCATCGAGGCGCTCGGCCATGATGATCCAGAACGCGAGATCGGTCCCCGCCGCGAGCTGCTTGCCGCCGATCAGCGTCGCGACCGCCGCCGCGCGCGGTGCGACCATGGACAGCGCCGCGAGGCCGATCAAGACGACCCCCGACGCGATCGCGAGCGTCGCGAGGACCCGCCGGCGTTCGAGCCGGTCCGCAAGCCCGCCGACGACCGCGAGCACCACCGCGAGCAGCGCGCTCGAGATCGCCATCGCCTCGCCAAGATGGGCCGGGCCGAGCTCGGTCAGGAACATCGCGTCGGCCGCCGCGGCGCTGACGACCGCGCCAGCACTCGCGAGCGCGAATACCGCGCCCGCCGAGATCACGAGAGCGCGCTCGTCGGCACGCAGCAGGCTCGCCCCCGCGCGCCGGACCGGACTCGGCAGGAGCCTCGTTGTCGCTGCGGCCACCCGGGGCCATCGTAGCCCAGGTGCCGGTGGCCCGCTGACGCCACGGCTGCGGCGCCGTCCGCGCCGTGTCATCCTCGGGGTCATGCGCACGCGCCCGATCTTCGCGCTGGTGACCGCGCTCGGCGTTGCCGGGGTCGTGGCCGGCGTCGCGGTCGCGCAGCAAGCCGGCCCGGCGACCCGCCGCACGCTGCACGAGGATCTCGAGGGCCCGACCGGCAACCGGCCGACGCCGCTGATCGGCCAGACTGGCTCGGGGTCACCCGCCGCGATCGTCGCCGGCGACAAGGTGCTGCCGAAGCCGGCCGTCGACCGCCCCGACAAGACGACGTCGAAGAAGGAGCCCGTGCTCGGCGAGTCCGGGTTCGCGGCGGATCGCCAGACCTCGATGGTGCCGGACTCGAACACCGGACCCGACGGCACGCTGCACTACGCGAGCGTGTTCAACCCCGACGTGCTGCCGTTCAAGCGGATGAGCTCGTTCGACACCGTTGGCGAGGACTACAAGCTCGTCGTCGGCCGCACCGCGCTGTCGGGGCTCGCGGTCGGTGGCACGACCGACAAGACGCGCGACAGGTTCTGGGGCTCCGTGCTGCTCAAGCTCGAGCCCGGACGGGACATCCCGCTGCCGAGCGTCGCGCCTGACATGCGCATCCTATCGTACGAGGTCAACCCGCGGACCCGGCTCGAGTTCTCGAAGGACGGCGCCGATAACTTCTACGTGCGCAGCGACGAGTCGAGCGCCTCGGGGACCTATCGGCTCGTGTTCCTGGCGGATGCCGATGCCGGCTACTTCGCACCGTCGCTGCCGACCGGGGGCCGCTACACCGCTCGCACCGTCGCGACGATGACGCCGAGCGACCTGCGGCCCGTCGTGCCCGAGGCCCAGCGCCGGGCCGCGGCGATCACGCTCGACGTGCTGCACGTCGACGCGGACATGGACCTCGCCGTCGCGTTCAACAAGCTCGTCGGTTACTTCCGCGGCTTCAAGGAAGGCACGCTGCCATCGCGGAGCGGCGACATCTATCGCGATCTCTGCGACAGCCAGATCGGGGTGTGCCGTCACCGCGCGTTCGCCTTCATGGTCACCGCGAACGCGCTCGGCCTGCCGACCCGCTACGTCCAGAACGAGGCCCATGCGTTCGTCGAGGTCTGGTTCCCCGAGCGGCGCTGGCAGCGTATCGATCTGGGAGGCGCGGCGCTTCGCATGGAGGTCAGCGGCGCCGAGGACAAGCGGCTTCACCGGCCGCGCGCCGACGATCCGTTCGCCAAGCCGAACGCGTACAAGAACAGCTACACCCAGCTCGAGGGCGATATCTCGGGGCTCAGCCCCGACCAGCTGGCCGACAAGAAGAAGTCGCTCGACCAGTCGCCCGCGAGCGGCAACTTCGACGGTGCCAGCGGCGGGACGATGGACGGCAGCGGCAGCGGTAGCCCCGGCCCCGACCGCATCACCCCCGATCCGAACCTGCCCGCGGTCACCCAGGACCCGAAGAAGCAAACGCCCCGCCTCGAGGTCACGATGGCCGATGCGAGCGCCTACCGCGGCGACTTCCTGCACGTCGAGGGACGGGTCAGCGCCGGCGGCCGTGCCCTCCCCGATCACCCGATCGACATCTATCTGTCGCCCGCAGGCCGCAACGGTGCCAGCCCGCAACCGCTCGGCCGCGCCGTCACCGGCGCCGACGGCATGTTCCGCATGGACTTCTCGGTGCCCCCCGGCCTCGCACTCTCGACGTACGAGATCTGGCTGTCCTGCCCCGAGGACGCCTACTACAACGCCGCGCTTTCCAACTAACCAGAGTCTCCTGAGCCGAGGCCGTCCACCTCGACGTTGTCCGTCAACCTCAACGTCAACGTTCGCCGTCGCCGTCAACCCTCCACGCCCACGTCGCCGCATTCAAGGAGTCGACGATCACGTACCTTGGATCCACTTCAACGCGATCCTGGTTAGAAGGTCAGCCGAGCGAGACCGGCAGCGTCACCAGCGTCGGCGCGCCGGTCGCAGGAAACTTCATCGACCGCAGTGCGCGCTGCGTGCAGTTGAGCAACCCCTTGTCGAACATGTAGCGAGGCGCGTGCACCTTGCTCTTGCTGACCTTGCCGCTGCCGTTGACGACGAGCTTCACGGTGATCGTCGCGCGCAGGTCCGTGCCGGTCGCGCCCGCGACGACGCAGTCGCGGACACCGCCGGCCTGGCTGTTGACCGTCGCGTTGATCTCGTGATCCTCGAGCGCGCGCGCTTCGCCGCCTGCGCCCATGTCGATCCGCGTCGCCGGTAGCGTGACGTCATCGCCGCGCCACTCGAGGCGGCGCTCGGCCGCGGTCAGCGGCGGCGGCTCGGGTTCGGTCTCCTCGTACTCCTCCGGTGCGTGCGGCGCACCGGGCACGGACCCGGCCGGCCGTCGCTTCTTCTTGCGCGGCTTGTTCGAGCCCACGCCGGCATCGCCTGGCGCGGCCGCGACGACCTCGTGCTCGACTGCCGGCGCACTCGCTGCCCCCCCGCCCCACGGTGGTCGGAGCGCGAGATACATTCCACCGGCCCCGACGGTCAGGCCGATGACGATCCCGATCGAACCACGCACACCTGGCTTGTATCACGGAGGCGCGGGGGCGGCCCCTCCAGCCACGTTCACCGCACTCGGCGGCTTCGCGGTGGTGTGTGCGGCGACCGCGACGTTGCTCGTCGGTGCGGTGATCGCGACCTCAGTCGGCGCGCCGCTGATGGTGACCGCCGTGATCGCGCAGCTCGCGATGCTCGCGGTTCCGATCGCGGCGGCGCGGAGATCGGGGCGCTCGCTGGCGGCGGTCGGGCTCGCGCGGCCCGCGGCCGGGCGGTACGTCGCCGCGGCGGCGCTGATCGGCTCGAGCGCCTGGTACCTCAACATGCGGCTCGTCAACGCGCTGCCCGTCCCCCACGACGACGACCAGCTCCTCGCGCTGATCGATCGGCCATCCCTCGTCGTCGTGCTGCTCGCGGTCGCGGTCACCCCGGCGATCTGCGAGGAGGTGCTGTTTCGCGGCGTCCTCGCACGCGCGTTCGCGAGCCGGTTCGCGATGCCGCTCGCCGTGTTCCTCGCGGCGCTCGTGTTCGCCGGCTACCACTTCCGGATCGTCCAGCTGCTCCCGACGTTCACGCTCGGGCTCGTGCTCGGCTGGCTCGCGATCCGCGCGCGCTCGGCGGTGCCTGGGATGCTCGCGCACCTGCTGAACAACGCGATCGCGCTCGTCGTCGCGCGCGACGAGGTGCCGGCGGTGTCGAGCGTGCTCGCCAGCCATCCGACGGCGGCGCTTGTCGGTTCCGCGATCCTGACGGTGACCGGGCTCGTGCTGATCCCGGGACGTGGTCGATGAGCGAGGCAAAGCTGCGGTTCACGTTCGACCACGGGCGTCCTGGTGTGAGCGACCTCGCGTTCGCGCCTGCCCTCGTGAGATCCCGTACAGCGCGCTAAGCTACCGAGATAATTCGCGGTTGGTAGTTATCATTCGTAACGCTCAAGACACGCATCCGGGCGAATGCAAGCGCTGATACACTTTGATTGTGCCCGACCCGAAGCGTGTCCTCTGGTATCTCCGCAAGGTGCCGCTGCTCGCTGACCTCGGACCTGACGCCATCGCGCGGATGGCGGAACGCGTCGAGCTCCGCGAGGCCCGGCGGCGTGACGTCGTGTACCTGCCCGGCGATCCCGGCCGCTCGTTGTTCTTCGTCCACGGTGGCCGCATCAAGGTCAGCAAGGTGACGCGCGACGGCAAGTCGTTGACGCTCGCGTATCACGGCCCGGCAGAGCTCTTCGGCGACAGCTGTCTGCTCGATGGCGGCCCGCGCACCGAGATGGCCGAGGCTGTCGAGAATGCGCTGCTCTCCGAGATCGATCGGGTGCACTTCGAGGAGCTGCTCCACGGCCACCCGCAGCTTGGCCTCGCGATGACGCGTCTCATGATCGTTCGCCGCCGCGAGCTCGAGAACAAGGTCGAGGCGCTCGTGTTCCGCGACGTCTCGAGCAAGCTCGCCGAGCTCCTCGTCAAGCTCGGCAACGAGTACGGCGTCGACGACGCGCGCGGCACGCTCGTCGCGCTCAAGATCACGCATCAGGAGCTCGCGAACCTGATCGGCTCGACGCGCGAGACCGTGTCGCTCACGCTGTCGACGTTCAAGCGCAAGAAGCTGATCCAGACCGAGGGCCGCAAGGTCATCATCTCGGACGCCGAAGCCCTGCGCGCGCTGTACTAACCGGTGCGCTGTCGGCGCTCGAGCATGTCGATCGCCAGCGAGAGCGCGTGTTGCATCGAGATCGGGCGCGCGGTGCCGGTGCCGGCGATGTCGTAGGCGGTGCCGTGGTCTGGTGAGGTGCGCACGATCGGCAGGCCGAGCGTGACGTTCACCGACTCGTCGAAGTCGACGAGCTTGACCGGGATGAGGCCCTGGTCGTGATACATCGCGACGAGCGCGTCGTACTTGCCGTGAATCGCGTCACGGAAGACGGCATCGGCGACGAGCGGTCCCGAGAGCTGCGCCGGCGGGAGCGCGGTCAGCGCCGGTGCGATGATCGCGGCATCCTCGGTGCCGAGCAGGCCACCTTCGCCGGCGTGCGGGTTGAGGCCAACGACGCCGATCCGTGGCTCCGCGATCGCGAAGTCGCGCACGAGCGAAGCGGCGAGGATCTCGATCGTGCGGCGCAGCGAGGCGGTCGTCAGCGTGCGCGCGACGTCGGCGAGCGGGATGTGGATGGTGGCGAGCGCGACCTTGAGCCGCGGCCCGGCAAACAGCATGACGACGTGATCGGCGCCGAACCGTGCGGCGAGCAGCTCGGTGTGGCCCGGGAATGCGAAGCCGGCGCGCGCGGCCCAGGTCTTCGAGATCGGGGCGGTGACGAGCGCCGCGACCTCACCGGCGCGTGCCGCCGCGATCGCGGACTCGAGGTAGCCGACCTGCGCGACGCCGGCTTGTTCGTCGGGCTTGCCGGCGATGGCCGCCTCGCCGGTGCCAGTTCCGACGATCGCGACGTCCGCGGGCAGCACGACGCCCATCGCGCGGGCGCCCCGCTCGAGGGGGCCGTGATCCCCGTAGACGGTGATGCGGCTGCGATGTTCATCCCCGAGCGCCGCGAGCGTGGCTGCGACGATCTCCGGCCCGATACCGGCCGGATCGCCGAGGGTGATGCCGAGGCGTCCACGCCTGCCTGGGGTGACGACCGACACGGGCTCACGCTAGCACTCCTTGCCGTCGGGGCTGGTTTCGTTCATCCATGAAGGATGCCTCGCGGATTCCTGGCCGTGGCTCTTGG
>JBKJUF010000533.1:0-2936 GCA_046590445.1 Kofleriaceae bacterium | reverse complement strand
TCGACTCCGTCGGCGAGTCGCAGCTCGAGCTCCAGCCGTTCGGCGACGATGCCGCCGTGCGCGAGCGCGGCCCGTGCGAGATCGACGCGTGCGACGATCGGATCGGGGATGTACGCGTAGCGGCCCGAGCCGGCGACCGCGATCGCGGACAGCACGGACTCGTCGTGATGCAGACCGAAGCCGAGCGTCGACACGCCGATCGGTCGCAAGCTCGACGTGTACTGCGCGAGCTGACTCGCGGAAGCCAGACCTGCGTTCGGCTGGCCGTCGCTGAGCACCACCATCGCACGGCGCAGTCCCGACGGAGCGGTGACGAGGACGCCAGCGGCGACCTCCATGCCCGCGTGAATGTTCGTGCCGTCGCCGAGCTGGACGCCTCGTAACGAGGCCTGGACCAGCTTGCGGCCCGCGTCGTCGCAGCGCGTGAGCCCGCAGCACACCGCGGCCGGTGTCGAGAACGTGATGATCGCGAGATGATCTCGCTCGTCGAGAAGCTCGGCCACGAGCTCCGCGCTGCGGAGCGCGTGCGCGAGCGGATCGCCCGCCATCGACGGTGACACGTCGATCACGAGCGCCACCGCGAGGGGGGCCCGCTCGGTCTCGAGGCCCTTGCCGCGCGGCTCGATGCGGATCGCCGCCCACAGCGTCGACTGGGTCGCCGGGATGCTGACGCGTTCGCAGCGCGCCTCGACACCGAACGGTGGTGCTTTGATCATCGCTCGATCATGAGCACGCAATCACTGCGGTGCCAGGGCGAAAGTTAGCGCACGTTGTGCGACAGCGAACCCACATCGCGCGACGCCGGCAGCGAGGAGCCGGAGCCGCTCCTTTCGCTCGGCCAGATCCCGACCTCGCGGTCATCGCCAGCTCGCCGTTCGTCGAAGCGATGGCGACGTTGAATCAGTACTGGACGCTGATGGAACTGCATTGGCTCGAGAGCGCTCTGCCTATGGCAAGACGACCAGGTCGACACCGTACGGCCCCGTGCGCGCCGTGGCACGACAGCGCTCGAGCCCGTGGCACGCGACCACGTCGGGATGTGCAACGAGCCCCACCCCCGAGAGCTCGACCTTCGCCGGCCCGGGCCGCACCGCCGGCATCGTGAAGCGCACGTGCGGCGCATCGAAGTCAGCGCGCGGGCGCATCGAGAAGTCGTTCGGCCCGTAGAGGAAGACCTCGCGCGGGCCAACGCCCGGCGACCACCGGTCCGAGGTCGGCGTCCACTCGAGAGTGACGCGATCGCCAACGCGAAGCTGCGTCGACGGCAACACGCGCAGCGCGCGCGGAACGAGCAAGCGCTCGACCGTCATGTGCGCGCGCCGGGTGCCGAGCTCGACGGCGATCTGACTGCGCGGCTGCGATGTCACGCCCGTGAAAGCTCGCCCCCGTGCAAGTGTCCGGGATGCGCGATCGAGCGCGCAACCACCGTGCAAACGAGGGTGCGCCCCACTACGCTCGCGCGAAGGTCACTTGGTCGCAAACAGGCATCGCGAAGCGGCCGGAGCGCTGGTGGCGGCAGCCACCGCAGGCGGCATCATCGCGCAGCTCGTCGCGGGCAAGGCCGTCCGCGACACGCTCTTTCTGTCGAGCTTCGAGGTCCAGTGGCTACCGTACGTCATGGCCGTCGCCGCGATCCTGTCGCTCGGGACCGTGCTCTGGATCTCGCGCCTGATGTCGCGGTACGCGCCGCGCGGCGTGCTGCTTGTCCTGTTCGGTCTCAGCTGCGTGCTCCTGGTAGCGGAGTGGCTGGCCATCGGCTTCACACCTTCGGGCGTCGCCGTCGCGGTCTATCTGCACATGGCCGTGCTCGGTCCGGTGATCCTGTCGGCGTTCTGGTCGCTGATCAACGAGCAGTTCGATCCGCACACCGCGCGAGCCGCGGTCGCCCAGATCGCCACGGGAGGAACGATCGGTGGCGTGCTCGGCGGGCTCGGCGCGTGGCGTGCATCGACGCTGGCCAGCGTCTCGACGACCCTGCTCCTGCTCGCCGCCATCAACCTGTTCTGCCTGATCGGCACGCTCGCGATCCCGCGCCGAAATCCGGACAGCCAACCGTCCGCCTCGGCGCAGGACACCCCCGAGCCAAGCGTTTCGGCGCTCGGCGCGCTCGTCAAGGCGCCGTACCTGCGCAACCTCGCCGTGCTCGTTGCGGTCGGCGCAGCGATGTCGTCGCTGCTCGACTACGTGTTCAGCGCGCAGGTCACGGCTGCATACGGCAGCGGCCCCGGCCTGCTCGCGTTCTTTTCGCTGTTCGGGCTCGGCGTCAGCGTCCTATCGCTGCTCTTGCAGATGACGCTGGGTCGCGTCGCCATGGAGAAGCTGGGACTCGCCGTGCACATCGCCGTGCTCCCCGGGATCATCGTCCTCGGCGGCGCGGCGGGCCTCGCGATGCCCGGGCTCGTGAGCTCTACCGTGCTGCGCGGCGCCGAGATGGTCCAGCGCAACACCCTGTTCCGCTCCGCGTACGAGCTGCTCTACACGCCGCTCGAGGAGCGGCAGAAGCGCGCGACCAAGGCGCTGATCGACGTCGGCTTCGACCGTTTCGGGACCGCCGTCGGTAGCGGCCTCGCGATGGCGGCGGTCGCGCTGACCGCATCCAACCAGAGCATCTTGATGGGGGTGGTGGTGCTACTCGCCCTGGCGACGCTCCCGCTCGCACTCCAGCTCCACCGCGGCTACGTCGCCGCGCTCAAGGAGCGTTTGCGCGACGCCGAGCGCGCGATGCCCGCTGATCCCGACGCGAGCCAGCGGCCGGCGCACGGCTTCGACGAGAAGGCGGATGACGCGGTGATCGAGCGGATCGAGCGCGTTCGGCAGCATCACGACGACGCCGAGCTGGCCACCGACAGCGTGGTGAATTGGCTCGAGCTCAAGCGCGGAGTCGACGGGCTGTTGTCGAACGACGTCGAGCGACAGCGGCGCGCGCTCACCGGGTG
>JBKJUF010000635.1:0-19036 GCA_046590445.1 Kofleriaceae bacterium | reverse complement strand
ACGTCGAGGCGCACGGCGGCCGGATCTGGGTCGACACGTCGCCGGGCCAGGGCTCGACGTTCGTCGCGACGTTCCCACTGCAAGATTCCGTGACGTCATGATCCCCGACCTGTCTCTGTCGCTCGCCATCCCGCTCGCGGTGATCTGCGTGATCGGCTCGGCGTTCTGCTCGGGGACCGAGGTCGCGTTGTTCTCGCTCCGCCGCGTCGATCGCGAGCAGCTCGGGCGGTCCGAGCTGTCGACCGACCGACGGATCCTCGGGATGCTCGAACGGCCGCGGCGGCTGATCGCGACCGTGCTGATCGGCAACCAGGCGTTCAACTCGCTGCTCGCCGTGATCGCGCTCGCCGTCGTGATCCGGATCCGTCCCGTCGAGTCGTCGTGGGGACTCGGTGCGATCGCACTCGGCGTGTCGCTGCCGCTGATCGTGCTGATCGCCGAGGTCACGTCGAAGACGCTCGCCGCGAAGGCGCCACTCGCGTGGTCGCGGGTCTGCGCGGCGCCGCTCGCGCTGTTCGCGCTCGTCGTCACGCCCGTCCGCATGGTCATCCAGCTCGTCAGCGAGATCCTGCTGCGGCCGCTCGGCGAACGCGTCCGCACCCGGCCGGCGCGTGATCTCTCCGAGGAGGAATTCCGCAACCTGCTCGATGCCGGCTCGGCGCAAGGCCAGGTCGATGCGCGCGAGCGCCGCCTGATCCATCGCGTGTTCGAGTTCAACGACAAGAACGTCGGCCAGGTGATGACCCCGCGCGAGCGGATCTTCGCGCTGTCCTACGATCTGTCGACGCAGCGGCTCGTCAAGGAGGTCGCGGCTCGCGGGTTCTCGCGCGTGCCGATCTACCAGAAGTCGCTCGACAACGTCCGCGGCATCCTCAACTCGAAGGACCTCGTGCGCACCGCCGCCGGCCAGCCGCTCGGCCGGCCGCTCGGCGAGCTCCTCCACGAGCCGCTGTTCGTTCCGCGCACGACGCCCGTCAAGCGGCTGTTCCTGACCTTCAAGCAGAAGAAGGTCCACATGGCGATCGTGGTCAGCGAGTACGGCAAGGTGCTCGGGCTCGTCACCATGGATGACCTGCTGTCGCAGATCTTCGGCGTCCTCCGCGACGAGCGCGCGGAGCTTCAGAGCTCGATCCCGCCAGGCCGCGTGCGAGTCCGTACGCCGGTCGCCGGCTCGCGCGAGGTGGCCCTCGAGGTCGGCGCGCAGGACGGTGCCGGTCATGGGCCGCAGGTCGAACGCGACAGCACCGGCTCGATCCTGCGCTCCGACGAGACCTCGGTGCCGTTCGATCGCATCGAACCGACGATCGACACCGGGCCGACGATCGACACCGGGCCGACGATCGAACCAACGATCGACACCGGGAACGAGCCAGCGCTCGACGCTCCGTTCGCGACGCCAGCAGTCCTCCAACGCAACACGCCGCCCGGGTTGCGATCGATCCTCGTCGACGACGAGATCACGCCGCCTGCGGTCGACGTCGACGAGCTCGCCGCGCAGGGCCGGGGGAGCAAGCGCTCGTGATGACCACCCAGTCGCTCGCGTTCGTGCTCGGCGGTTGCGTCGTCGCGCAAGCGTTCTTCGTCGGCTCCGAGGTCGCCTTCTCGGCGTGCGATCGCAACCGGCTGCGTGGGCGTGCCGCGGGGGGGGCGGCGAAGGCCGCACGCGCCGAGCGGATGCTCGCGATCCCGCAGGTCACGCTCGCGACCACGCTCGTCGGCGCGAACCTCGCGATGTTGATCGCCGTCCTCGCGATCGGCATCGAGCTCGCCGAGCGCGGCAAGTCGCTGCTGTGGGCGCCGCTGTTCGCGGTCCCGCCGTTGCTCGTGCTCGGTCACCTGTTGCCAAAGGCGATCGTCCAGGCCCACGCCGATACGCTCGTCGACTCGTTCGCGAACCCGCTGCGATTGATGTCCTTCGTGCTGCGGCCGATCGTCGCGATCGTCGGCGGTTACGCGGCGCTCCTCACGAAGGTCACGCGGACCGATCGCAAGAAGGCATTCGTCACCCGCGACGAGCTCGCGCTGCTGATCGAGAGCGAGCCGCAGACCGACAAGCCCGAGATCAGCGCAGACCAGCGCGAGATGATCGCGAACGTCTTCGAGCTCTCCGAGTACAAG
Source organism: Kofleriaceae bacterium (assembly GCA_046590445.1). GTDB lineage: Bacteria > Myxococcota_A > Polyangia > Haliangiales > Haliangiaceae > JABFXX01. Next base: position 16,918 of record JBKJUF010000635.1, on the reverse strand, counting down.
GTCGAGGAGCTGATGGTGCCGCTGTCCGAGCTGACGGCGCTGCCCGAGGACGCGCCGATCGCCGAGGCCGCGCTCGAGGTCGCCGACAAGCAGCACTCACGTATGCCGATCTACCGGTCGCGGGTCGACGACATCATCGGCATCGTCCACGTGTTCGACATCCTCCAGGCGTCGAACGCGATCGACTCGTCGATCACACCCGGGGTCGGTAGCCTCGCGCACCCGCCGATCTACGTCCCCGAGACGATGAAGGCGAGCGATCTGCTCGTCCAGCTGCAGTCCGAGCAGCAGCACCTCGCGATCGTCGTCAACGAGTACGGCAGCGCGGTCGGTATCTGCACGATCGAGGACCTGCTCGAGATCATCGTCGGTGACATCGATGACGAGTACGACACCGAGCCATCGCCGATCCGCGTCGAGAAGCCGGGCGCTTGGCGGATCGAGGCGCGCACGAGCGTCGCGCGGGTCAACGCCGAGCTCGACCTCGGCCTGCCCGAGAGCGAGGACTACGAGACGATCGCCGGGCTGCTGATCGAGAAGTTTCGCCGGATCCCCGATCGCAACGAGTCGCTGACGCTGCCGAACGTGATCATCGAGGTGATCGCGGCCACCGATCGTGCGATCGAGGCCGTGCGGGTCACCAAGCGCAAGAAGTGACCGCGGCGTCCGACGTCAGCGACCCGCGCAGGGCGACGAGCCGCGGTCGGTTCCCTCGAGCTTCCACGACACGCAGCTGTCGGTGATCGTCACCTTCACGGTGTCGACCCCGTCGAGCGTGTACGAGCCGCTGGCTCCACCGTCGGTCGCGACGATCTTGCCGCTGACCCGCGCGCCACCGACGCCCACGAGCTCGACGCCGCTGTTGCCGACGGTGCAGCTGCTACCACCGCACTCCATGTAGATGTCGGAGCGCAGGACGGCGCCGAAGCTGTCGACCGTGAGATCCATGTCGAGCTCACCGTAGCCCGAGCCGATGCGGAAGACGCCGTCATACGAGCGTCGTGTGCCTTGCTGGACGTAGGCGAGCTGCGAGAGCTCGTAGATGCTGTCGTCGCCGAAGTCGTACTCGAGATCGCCCCAGTTCGTCGGGTTCGTGAGCTTCGCAGAGCCCTCGATCGTGACCTCGTCGATCGTCGTGCAACCGCCGGTGATCGTGACCGTGTTGCCGTCGATCGCGATCGCCGGGCACGGGTCGGGAGCGATCGGATCGTCGAACGCGCCGAGCTGGCCTTGAGCCTGAAAGCCCTCGCTGCCCGATGCGGCGTTGATGAGCCGGGCGATCTCGGTGTCGTCGAGATCGGCGAACCGCAGCGACGATTTGATGTCGGTGCTACCGCCGATTCCGCCACAGGCGGCGAGGTGCGCGATCGTCAACACAAGGCAAGGCTGTTTGAACATGGTCATCCCCCGGAGGCACCGGTAGCAGCCCGTGTACCAGCGCGGGTCCCCGGCGCGCGGCCCCTCCAGCGTACCTGCCGTGACCAGGAGTTTACGCGGTGCGTGTCACGATCCGCCCGGTCACGATGTAGTCAGGCCTGCGGCGGTGTGCCGCCATGCCGGATGACGAAGTCGTCGAGCAGCGCACGCGCGGGCAGCGCGGTCTCGACAACCCGCACGAAGCACGGCTCGCCATCGAGGGTTCCGAGCGCGAGCCAACTCGCGTCGATGTCGCCGGCCGGCAGGCACGCACGCGGGCTCGCCATCGGCGATGCGCACGCACAGGCCCTGGCCGACGAGCGCGTGGAGGCGACCGCGCGTCGCGGAGGAGGTCACGGCGGGCACGTACACCCTGCGGAGCTACCACGCCCGGCCTCGCGGCGAAGCCGAGGAGGTGTGGTACGAACCGGACGTGGATCGCCAGCAGCTGCTCGACGTGCTCGCCGCGGTGCGCGCGGGCACGCTCACCCCCGAAGCCGCCGCGCGCGACATCGGTGACCTGCCGTACGCCGAGGTCGCGCACGCCGTCGGCTCGACGCTGATCGATCACCACCGCGAGCTGCGGACGGGCATTCCCGAGATCGTGTTCGGCGCCAGCAAGACGGCCGAGCAGATCGCGGCGGCGATGACCGAGATCGCGCGGCACGCGGGGTGCGCGCTCGCGACCCGCGTCGATCCCGCGAAGGCGGCCGCGGTCCGCACGCTGGTTCCCGCGGTCGTGGTCCACGACCTCGCGCGCGTGCTCGTGCTGGGGACGCCGGTCGGTCGGCCGCGCGCGGCTCCGATCACCGTCGTGTGCGCGGGCACGAGCGATCTGCCGGTTGCCGAGGAGGCTGCGCTGGTCGCCGAGTTCCTCGGTGTAGCCGTCACCCGAGTAAGCGACGTCGGCGTGGCGGGCCTGCATCGCTTGCTCGCGCGGCTCGATGACATCCGCCGCGGCACCGTCGTGATCGCGGTCGCCGGCATGGAGGCGGCGCTGCCGTCGGTGCTCGGTGGGCTGATCGATCGCCCGCTGATCGCGATCCCGACCAGCGTCGGCTACGGGGTCTCGGTCGACGGTCTCGTCGCGCTCGGTGCGATGCTGACGTCATGTGCGCCGGGCATCACCGTCGTCAACATCGATAACGGCGTGGGCGCCGCGGTCGCCGCGGTCCGGATCGCCCGACTTGCCGCATCGTCATCTCCCAGGAGCCTCCCATGACCACCAACCTCCGCGGGCTCCACCTTCACGTCGACTGCGCGAGCGGTGCGGCAGGCGACATGATGCTCGGCGCGCTGATCGATCTCGGCGTGCCGGTCGACGTGATCGGTGCGGCGCTCGACGCGATCGGCGCAGGGCGGCACCGGCTGCAGATCACCCGCGTGATGAAGCACGGCATCGCGAGCGTCGATCTCAAGGTCGACTCGGCTGGCGAGCTGCCTGGAATCGGCCGTCACGACCACGCGACGCACGCACCGCACGCACCGGCCGCGACCCCGCCGCCACTACCGCCGCGGCTACCCGGGATCAAGCCGATCTTCGACGACGCGACGGAGGCCACCGAGATGGGCCAGCCGCCGCGGCCCGATAACGAGCGAACGATGTCGCTGCGGATCGAGGACCTCGAGTCCCTCGTCGAGCGCTCCGCCGAGCAAGATCACCGCGCCCATCCCCATGCCCGCCCGCGCCTGCGCGTGCACGGCCGACCACCGTCGGCGCCTGCCCATGGTCACGAACACGAGCATGCGGCCGAGCATGCGCCGACTCACGGCGGCGAGCCCACGGTCATGCGCGGCCTCCAGGACCCGCACGTGCACTATCACTACGCCGACATCCGGCGTCGCATCGACGAGGCTCCGCTCGGCGACGGCACGAAGCGCCGCGCCCTCGACATCTTCGATCGGATCGCGCGCGCCGAGGCCAAGCTCCACGGCACGACGGTGGACGACGTCGCGTTCCACGAGGTCGGCGCGATCGATTCGGTGGTCGATGTCGTCGGCACGGCAGCCGCACTGGACTGGCTCGCGCCGGCGTCGGTGAGTTGCGCGAGCGTCGCGATGGGACATGGCGAGCTGCACTGCGCGCACGGCGTGCTGCCCCTCCCGGCGCCCGCAGCGCTCGAGGTGTTGCGCGACGCGCGCGGTGTGATGGCGGACGGCGGCCTGGCGCGCGAGCTGTGCACGCCGACCGGCGCGGCGATCCTCGCGAGCGCGGTGACGAGCTGGACGGCCGCACCCGTCGGCCGACCGATCGCGGTGGGCTGGGGTGCTGGCGATGCCGACCTCGCGGATCGCGCCAACGTGCTGCGCGTCGTCGTGATCGCGCCGACCGTGACGCCTGCCGACGCAGTCTGGCAGATCGAGGCGAACCTCGACGACATGAGCCCCGAGCTCTGCAGCCCGGCGGCGGACGCGGTCTTCGCGGCCGGCGCGCTCGACGTCTGGTGGTCGCCGATCACGATGAAGAAGGGCCGCCCGGCGCTCGCGTTCGGAGCCCTCGTGCCCGAGGCCGCGCGTGATGCGGTGATCGCGGCGATCCTGCGAGAGACCACGACGATCGGCGTCCGCTACGCGCGCGTCGAGCGGACCATGCTCGGCCGCCACATCGTCGAGGTGACGACGCGCTACGGGAGCATCCCCGTCAAGGTGGCAGCCGACGGCGACACCGTCGTCAACGCGGCTCCCGAGTACGAGGCGTGCGCGGCCGCAGCGAGGCTGCATGGCGTGCCGGTCAAGCTCGTGTTTGCCGCCGCACTCGCCGCCTTCGACCGAGGCTGAGCCAGCCAGCGACGGCGTCCCGGCGTGGTAGGGTCGCAGCGCGTGGAGGTCGCCCCGATTGCCGTGCTCGGAGGTACCGAGCAGGAGCGAGCGCTGCTCGTCTCGCAGCTCGAAGCCAGCGGCCTGCCTGCGACCAGCGTGACCCAGCTCTCGTCCGCTGGCGGATTGCCCCCGTTGATCATCGTCACCGGCTCGGAGGCCGCGCTCCTCGTCGCCGAGGTCCGCGACATTTCGGCGCTCGCGGACGTGCCAGTCCTGGCGGTCGTGCCCTCGATCCCGCCGACGGCCGTCGCCGAGGCGCTCTCGGCGGGCGCGACCGACGTGACCCGGTTACCGGTGCCGCCCGTGGTGCTGTCGACGCGCTGCCGCAACATGATCAAGCTCGCGCGCCGCGACGCGACGGGCGCCATCGAGCTCTCCAAGATCAACGAGGTCCTGACGACCGGCGGCGATGATGCCGGCGCCCTCGTGCAGGTGCTGACGATCACCGCTTCGTTGCTAGGGTTCGACCGCGCGTCGCTGATCGCGCACGTCGAGGGCTCGGATCACGCATTCGTGATCGCCGCGAACGATGCCGAGCCACTGTCACGATTCACGCTCGCGATCTCGGAGTATCCCGAGGTCGGCGAGGCGATCCGCACGTTACAGCCAGTGCTGATCGAGGACGTGCTGTTCCATCCGTTGACCCAAAACATCTCCGACATGTTGTCGTCCCGCAGCGTGCGCGCGATCGCGGTGTTCCCCGTCCAGTGGCGCGGCCGTGCGCTCGGCGCGATGCTGCTCCGCAAGCGCAACCCCGGGCTCAACCACCTCGGACCGCGCGGCCTCGACATCGGTAAGCTGATCGCGAGCATCACGGCAGGCCACCTCCGTCACGGTGCGGTGCTCGAGAGTCTGCGTGACCAGACGCACCGGATCTCTCGCGCGCGGTACGAGGCCGAGCGCCGGCTGCGCGGCATCGACTCGCTGAAGGAACACTTCGAGGCCGGCGCCGACGGCGTGGTCGTGCTCGACGACGCCGGCCGGATCCTCTTCGTCAACCGCGCGGCCGAGCGGATCACCGGGTTCGCACGCGATGGCCTGCTCGGCAGCGAGCTCGTCGATCTCGTCGCGAGTGACGGCCAGCGCGCGCAGATCTCCGACACCGTCGCGCGCGTGCTCGCCGGCGTCAACGTCGACGCCTTCGACCTCCAGCTCTCGACCACCTCCGGCGCGCCGGTATGGGTCTCGGTGTCGACCTCGACGGTCCTGGCCGGCACCGGTGCGATCATCCTCGCGTTCCGCGACGTCACCGCCGAGCGTGGCCTCGAGCACGAGCTGCGATCGACGAAGGAGTTCCTCGAGCGGCTGATCGACTCGACGGTCGACGCGATCATCGCATCCGATCTGCGTGGCCACATCATCCTGTTCAACCAGGGCGCCGAGCGGCTATTCGGCTATCGTGCGCGCGACGTGATCGGCAAGCTGACGGTTGGAAGCCTCTACGAGGAGGGCGGCGCGAAGCAGATCATGCGGATGCTGCGCTCGACCTCGCACGGTGGCGTCGGCCGCCTCGAGCAAACCCGGCGAGAGGTCCGCATCGCCTCGGGCGAGATCGTCCCGGTCAGCATGACCGCCTCGATCGTCTACGAGGACGAGCGCGAGGTCGCGAGCGTCGGCATCCTCACCGACCTCCGCGAGCGCATCCGCATGGAACAGCGGCTCCTCGATGCCCAGCAGAAGCTCCAGCTCTCCGAGAAGCAGGCGTTGGTCGCCGAGCTTGCGGGTGCCGCAGCGCACGAGCTGAACCAGCCGCTGACGTCGATCATGGGCTATGCACAGCTGATCGAGCGCCAGAGCGCGAAGGAAGCCATCCACCTCCGCGCGGTCGGCGTGATTCTCTCGGAAGCCGAGCGGATGGCAGGCATCGTGAAGAAGATCGGCAAGATCACGAAGTACGAGACCACGGACTACGTCGGCTCCGCCCGCATGCTCGATCTCGACCGCGCAGCGGCCAGTGATCCGGCGATCCCGCTGCCGATCGGCGAGGACAGCCCCGAGCAGGAACAGACCGGCGAGTTCCACGCCGTCACCCCCGGCACCGAGCGCGCGATGCAACCGAGCGTTGCCGAGCTCGTCGAACTCGATGCCAAGGTCGACAAATGACGTTCTCCGCACCCACCACAGACGCCCAGCTCGCCGCGTGCCAGACGCTCGCGATCGAGCTCGCCCGCGCGACCTCGGAGCCCACGCTCGTCAACCGTGCCCTTGACGTGCTCGCACAGCTGATCCCGAACCGCGCGCTGTGCGTGCGTGTCGTCGACCTGCGGACCCGCGAGCCCGCCCGCGCCTACGTCCGCGGCTCGGCGGTCCGCGACAGCCTGATCGGCGACGACATCGTGATCTCGGAGGCCGCGCTCGCCGAGGCACGGCTCAAGAGTGCGGTCGCGGCCAGCGCCCGGATCCGGGTTCGCGATCGCTGGGACTCGCCGTTCACCGGGATCGCCACCGGCTTCGCGATCCCGCTCGCGGCCGCCGGCGAGCTCCACGGCGTGCTCGATGTTGGCTACGCGCCCGGCAACGACGCACGCGCCCTCGACGAACCGGCCATTCACACGTTCGCCGTCCAGCTCGCGGTCGCGCTGCGCACGGTCAAGCTGCAGGACGACGCGCTCGGGCTGCGCGATTACCAGGCGCGGCTGCTCGAGAGCGCGAACGCGTTGATCCTCGGTATCGATCGCTCGTGGCGCATCACCGTGTGCAACCGCGCGCTGCTAGACCTCACCGGGTTCGCGCGTGACGAGATGCTCGGCCGCGACGTCCGCGACTTCATCCCGAGCGAGCAGCGCCAGCACCTGACGAGCGCGTTCGCCGCCGCGCTGCTCGGCCAGCACCACACGGCGATCACCGTCGCGCTGCCAACCCGCGCCGGTGGTACCGTGCGCACGGTCTGGAGCATCGCACCGGTCGGCCGTGCAGGCGCGCCGGGCGGGCCGATCGACGCCGTCGTCGCGATCGGTCAGGATCAGTCGAAGATCGAGGCCCTGCAGCAGCAGATCGTCCGCGCCGAGCGGCTCGCGACGCTCGGCGAGCTCGCCGCCGGCGTCGTCCACGAGCTCAATAACCCGCTGACCTCGATCACGGTGTACGCCGAGTACCTCGTGCGCAAGCTCGAGTCGCAGGGCGCGGAGACCTCGGACGTCGAGAAGCTGCGGCGGATCGACGCGAGCGCCCAGCGAATCCTCCGGTTCTCGCGCGACCTCGTGCAGTACGCACGACCGTCCGGGCGTGACCTCGAGCCGGTCGACGTCGCCGCGGTCGTCCGCCAGTCGGTCTCGATCTGCGAGCACCTCGTCGATCGCGGCGGCATCATGCTCGGCGTCGAGGTCGATCCCGAGCTGCCCGTGATCCGCGCGATCGCGGGCCAGCTCGAGCAGGTGCTGATCAACCTGATCACGAACGCGGTGCATGCGGTCGAGAGCGTGGCGCGCGAGTCCCGCCCCGGCGGTCACGTCATCGTGCGCGCGCAGGTCGAGAGCCCATCGACGATCGTGATCGAGGTGGCCGATTCGGGGCCCGGAATCCCGGAGGCCGACCGCGAGAAGATCTTCGAGCCGTTCTTCACGACCAAGCCGGACGGCAAGGGCACCGGCCTCGGGTTGCCGATCGTCCGCAACATCATCGAGCAGCACCGTGGTGAGATCACCATCACCTCCTCCGATCTCGGGGGCGCCGCCTTTCGCGTCATCTTGCCGGTCCTCTGACCGGCCCCGCTCGCCAGCGTTCGCTGGCTCGCTCCATCTCGGGCCCGCGATTCGTCCCTGAACGCGCTGGCGAGCGCCTGACGCAGACGATCTCGGGTCGTCCGCTTCTCGGACAGAAAGGTTGCGCGATCGATCGAGCCTGATAGTGTGGGGCCTGCCCATGAAGCCGGATGTCATCCTCGAGCTCCTCGAAAACGCTGCTGATCAGCTCGGGATTCGTGTCAGCTACGAAGCGCTGCAGTCCACCATCGTCCACGGCGGGCTGTGCCGGGTGAAGGGGCAGTATCGGATCATCGTAGACAAGCGCGCGACCTCCGAGGAACGCGTGGTCACCGTCGCGACCGCGCTCGGCGGGTTCGATGCGACGAAGCTCGACGAGCTCGAGTTGCCGCAGAAGGTGCGCGACGTCATCCGCACCTACGAGCCCGGCACCAAGCACCGCGTTCGCGCTGCCTGAGCGGCCCGAGCGCCCGAGCGCGCCCGAGCGCGCTATAACGTGGCGGTGCGCTGCATCGCCCTGTTGCTGATCTGTGCTGCGTGCAGCCGGCCCGAGCCGGCGAAGCACCTCGATCTCGATCTCGTACGGGTCTCGGGCAACGCGCGGATGCGCACCGACATCGTCGGCGGCGGGAGGTTCACCGACACCGCGACGTTCGTGCTCGTCGACGCCGAGAACGTCGCCGACACCGGTGCCTACATCACGCTCGGCGGCTCGCTGACCGACGCGACCGGTTCGCCGACCGGCGCGCTCAAGCCGCAGTCGCTGTGGGTGCCGCCGAAGCAGACCCGGACCTTCGCGCTCGTCGATGCCGCGCGCCAGCCACGTCCCGACTCGACCTCGGCGAAGATCGAGGTGCGCGGCGCGCTGATCGCGGAGGGGCCGCGTGCGCGAGTCGAGGACTTCCAGAGCTTCGACGACCACGGTCAGGTCGTGGTCAATGCGGCGGTCGTCAACCCCAGCGACCGGATCGGCCGGATCATCGTCATCGCTGCGTTCCACGAGCGCGATGGCCGGCCGATCGCGCGGCCGTTCTCGCTGGTCGAGCTCAAGCCGAGGTCACGCTCGACGGTGCAGTTCGTCGGTCCGGTCGGCGCGGTCCGCGGCACGATCTTCCTCGGCGAGGAGAACTATTAGACCTGGCGGGCGAGGGCGCCGAGGTAGGGATCGTTCGCGACCAGATCGGTCAACATCTCGCGAAGCTCGGCGCGCTCGGCCGGATCGAGCTCGGGGCCTGCGGCTGCCTCGACGAGCTGCTCGATCGCCTCGCGGGCGGTGAGCCGGCCGGCGGCGACCTCGGCGGACATCGCGTCGATATCGGGTGATCGGGTCGTGGCGCCCGCGCGCTCGATGCCGGCCCCGACCTGCGCCGCCGCATCCGCGCCACCGGGCCGGTCAGCGCCATCGGGAGCGTCGATCCCGTCCGGCCCGTCGGGGCCATCCGTTCCAGACGGCCCTTTCGGGCCACCGATGCCGCCGGGTCCACCGATCGTGCTCATGCCGTGCCTCGCCAGAGGATACCAGGGCGTGCGGAGATGTTCATGATGGTCGCCGCTATCGGCCGGCGCGAGCGCGGGATGCGTGGCAAGTTCGCGGTCCATGCGGCTGACATTTCATCGCCTTGGCCTTGTTGCCGTGCTGTTCGCCGGATTCCTCGGGTGTGGTGGCAGCTCGTCGCCAGCGGCGCCGAGGGCGGCCCAGGCCGTCGGGCCGTATGCGGCGACCCGCTGGATCCCGGCACGGCCGACCTATGCCATCGGCGCCCGGACCTTCCGCGATGCGCAGCGCGGGCTGCGCGATCTCGTCGAGTCGTTCGGGCCGCTCGTCGAGCTCGACGTCGAGGACATCTCGCAAGGCCTTCGAGCGGTGCTGCGGGTCGACGCGCTGTCGCCCGATGCCGTCGCCGCGATCGGCGTCGATCTCGAGGGCGGCTTCGCGGTGTTCTCCGAGAGCGTCAACCCGACGATCGTCGTCCGGCTCGCCTCGGCCGCACAGTTCCAGGCGTTCATCGAGCAGCAGCAGCAGGCCGGGCTGCGCACGCAGTCGGTCGTGTCGGCGGGCGTCGAGGTGTTCACCGCGCCGCTGCCGAACCAGGTCTCGATCAGCTGGGCTGTCGCTGACGACTGGTTGTGGCTCCACGTCGGCTTGCCGTTCGCGGCAGACGACACCGCGACGTGGTTCGCCGCGAGCCGGACGCCCGGCGCGCCGACGTGGACGGCCGACTGGCAAGCGGCGCAGGGTGCGCCTGCGCGCCAGCCCGCGGTCGTTGGCTTCGCCGATCTGCGCCGCATCGTCGGCGCGCTCGGGCCGCAAGCCCCCGCGGCCGCCACGTGCGCGCGCCTGCTCGATCCGGTCGCCAAGCTCACGCTCGCGCTCGATGGCGATGCCAAGCAGATGTCCGCGCGCTTCGCCTTCGACGTCGGCACCGCCGCCGCGTCGATCACGAAGGCGACGCTGCCAGTGCCCGAAGGTTGGGCCACCGCGACCGCGCAGGTGCCGCTTGCCGCGGCGTGGAACCTCGACCTCGCGGTCGTGCGCACGACGGCCGCGCCATGCACGACGGCGCTTGGCATCGATCTGCTGCGCCGGTTCGAGGACCTCGGAGTGCGCGGCGGGCGCGCGTTCCTGCGATCGTTCGATCCCGACGAGCGATCCGGCTCGGGCGTGGCGTCGCTCGAGCTCGCGCACAAGCGCTTCTTTGCCGCCCAGCTCGATGACATCCCGATGCGCTCGGTGCTCGAGCGCAAGCGCCAGTTCGGCCCGTACGCCGGCAGGGCGCTCGCGATCCCGATGTTCATGACGATCGACTACGTGCTGACCGATGCCGTCGCGTTCGCCGCGGTCGGTGACGGCATGCTCGCGAGCGTCGTCGGCAAGGGCGGCACCGTGCCAGGCCCGGTGGTCGCGCTCGCGGTACAACCGCTCGGGCTCACGCGGGAGGCGTGGATCGGCCTCCTCGACCTGCTCGATGTTCCGCATCCGGACCGCGTCGCCGATCACCTGCTGCGATGGCGCGAGGCCCGCCTCGCGGTGACGGTGGATGGTGCGCGCCTCGTGGTCGCCGCGTCCGGCACCCGCCGATGACCCCCGGCATGACCCGTGGTACGGTCCGCGCCGTGGCTGTGGCCTCTGTCGTTCGGTTGCGCGATGTGACCAAGAGTTACGGCGCCGGTGCCGCGAAGACCCAGGTCCTGCGCGGTGTCAGCTTCGACGTCGAGCCAGGCGAGTTCGTCGCGCTCGTCGGCCAGTCGGGCTCGGGCAAGTCGACCCTGCTCAACATCATCGGCGGGCTCGATCAGCCCGACTCCGGTGAGGTCGAGGTGCTCGGCGTCGATACCCTCAAGGTCGGTGATGCGAAGCGCGCGAAGCTGCGCAATCAGTCGATCGGCTTCATCTTCCAGGCGTTCAACCTGATGGATCACCTGACCTGCCTCGGCAACGTGGTGATCCCGGCCTCGTTCGCGCACGACGCGAAGGATGTCGAGGCACGCGGCCGCGAGGCGCTGCGTCGGGTCGGGCTCTCGGACTACGCCGACCGCAGGCCGGGCGAGCTATCCGGTGGTCAGAAGCAGCGTGTCGCGATCGCGCGCGCGCTGTTCGGCGCGCCGACGTTGCTGCTCTGCGACGAGCCGACCGGTAACCTCGATTCCGAGACCGGGAAGGGCGTGATCGACTTCTTCCGCGAGCTCAACGACAAGGATCGAGTGACGCTGGTGATCGTCACCCACGAGCGCCGGGTGTCGAGCGTCGCCAAGCGCGTGATCGCGATGCGCGATGGCATGATCGTCGAGACCTCGGACGAGGAGCTTGCCGCCGCGCACGCCGCGTCGGGAGGCGGTCCATCATGATGCCCGCGAAGAACCTCGTGCGGATGGTCGTGGCGAACACGCTGCGCAGTCCGCGTCACTTCATCCTGTCGGCGTTCGGCATCGTGATCGGGATCGGCGCGTTCGTGCTGTTCCTCGCGCTCACCCAGCGTGCCGGCTCGGTGCTCGAGAAGGTGTTCCCCGTCGAGGAAGTCCGTGTCGTCGCGCCGAGCGTCTCGCTGCTCGGCAAGGACGCGAGCAAGCGGCTCGACGACACGACGGTCGAGACGATCCGCGCGCGGCCCGAGGTCAAGAGTGCGGTCCCGCGCCTCAGCCTCGCGTTCCCGGCCGCCGGGCGCGGCAGCTTCGAAGGCAGTGATCTCAAGTTCGAGGTCGGTGGCTTCGCCGATGGCGTCGATCCGAACTTCGTGCGCGACGACGAACGCATCCGCGAGCTCTTCAAGGACTGGGACGCGCTCGAGGACGATCCGAACCGGGTGGCCTGTGTGCCGCCGCCGCCGGATCCCTACGAAGACGTGATCCACCCGCCCGGCGCACCGCCGAAGGCGAAGAAGGCGCGCGACTCGGCGTGGGGCGATCAGCCCGCGACGCCAGGTGGCAGCGCCGCGGCCGGCAGCGCGAGCGCCGCAGCGCCGGCCGGCAGTGCGGGTGCGGGTAGCGCCGGCAGTGCCGGCAGTGGGACGACACCCGATACCGGCAGCGCGACCGCACCGGCGAACAACACGGTCGTTCCGGCGGCGGTCGGCAGCGCGAACATCCCGGCGGGCACGGCGGTCGGCAGCGCCAACATCCCCGCAGCGAGCACGGCGGCGGGCTCGGCGAGCGGCGTCACGACTCCGCCCGCACCGCCGGTCCCGACGAAGTATTACAACCCGTGCCCCGAGCCGGATCGCTACTACTGCGACGAGGCGGAGCGGAGGTGCAAGCACCGCGTGCCGGTCGTACTTTCGGCGACGGTCGTCGAGCTCTACAACAACCAATTCGCGAAGTCGCACGGCCTGCCGATCGCCGACAAGGACCTCGTCAATCTGTTGATCCAGCGTCGCGGTCTGTCGGCGATGCGGTTCTCGATCGGCCTCGGCAACACCACGATCTCGGGCACCTCCAAGATGAGCAACCGGCGCCCGCACCGCGTCGAGGCCGTGATCGTCGGCGTGTCGACCCGTGCGATGCCGGTCGGCGTGACGATGCCGATCCAGTACATCAAGCGTTGGAACGAAGCATTCCTTGGCCTGGAGGCGGCGTCCTCGTACTCCGCGATCATCGTCACGCTGAAGGATCAGCAGCAGCTCGCGCCGTTCAGCCAGTGGTTGATCGACGAGCAGGGGCTGCGCCTGGACGACAACATCGGCGAGCGGTTTGCGACGGTCGTGTTCGTGATCCGGCTGCTGTTTCTGATCATCTCGGTCGCGATCCTCGTGATCGCCATCATCAACATCGGCCACAACTTCTTCATCCAGGTCTCCGGGCGCCGCCGCGAGATCGGCATCATGCGAGCCGTCGGGGCGACCGAGGGCGACGTCCAGCTCATCGTGCTGGGGGAGGCCGCCGTGATCGGGGTGGTTGGCGGCCTGCTGGGCATCGGGCTCGCTGTCGGGATCGGGATGACGTGGAACGCCTACGCCGCCTCCAACATCCCGCGGTTCCCGTTCAAGCCGGAGTCGTGGTTCGAGTTCAAGACGTGGATCTGGGCGAGCGCGCTCGGGTTTTCGACACTGTTCTGCATCCTGGGCGGCTACTTGCCCGCCCGTCGCGCGGCCAAGATGGAGCCGGCGCAGGCGCTGGCGCAGAATTAACCTGTGGATCCCCGATCTCGATGGCATGACGGGGGTGGGGAGACCAAAACTGCTTGTGGCCCAAGGAATCGATTTCAGATAGGGTCCCACCTCATAGCGCCTCTCGTTTCGGCGCTTTGGATGCACGCACCGTGAAGAAGCCGGCGCCCTTCGGCAAGTACTACCTGCTCGAGCGGATCAACGTCGGCGGCATGGCCGAGGTGTTCCGCGCGAAGGCCTTTGGCGTCGAGGGCTTCGAGCGGCTCGTCGCGGTGAAGCGGATCCTCCCGAACATCGCGGAGGATAAAGAGTTCATCCGCATGTTCATCGAGGAGGCGAAGCTCTCCGTCCAGCTGAACCACGCGAACATCGCGCAGATCTTCGACCTCGGCGTCGTCGACGGCGCGTACTACATCGCGCTCGAGCACGTGCACGGCCGCGACCTCCGCGGGATCTTCGATCGCTGTCGCCAGCTCGGCGAGGCGATGCCGGTCGCCCAGGCGTGCTTCATGGTGATGAAGCTCTGCGAGGGCCTCGACTACGCACACAACAAGCGCGACCAGTCCGGCCGTGAGCTGCAGCTCGTCCATCGCGACGTCAGCCCGCAGAACGTGCTGATCTCGTTCGAGGGCGAGGTCAAGGTCATCGACTTTGGCATCGCGAAGGCAGCCGGCAAGGGCAGCAAGACCCAGGCGGGCATCCTCAAGGGCAAGTTTGGCTACATGTCTCCCGAGCAGGTCCGTGGCCTGCCGGTCGATCGCCGGAGCGACGTGTTCTCGTGCGGCATCGTGCTCTACGAGCTGTTGACCGGCGAGCGGCTGTTCGTCGGCGAGAGCGACTTCTCCACGCTCGAGAAGGTCCGCAACGTCGAGATCCTGCCGCCGTCGACGTACAACCGCAAGATCCCCGACGAGCTCGAGCGCATCGTGCTCAAGGCGCTCGCGAAGGACGTCGAGGAGCGCTACCAGAACGCGATCGATCTGCACGACGAGCTGCAGGCCTTCGTGTACACGGCCGGCGAGTTCTACTCGCGCAAGGATCTCGCGGGCTGGATGAAGAAGACCTTCGGTCGCGAGATCGAAGAGGAGACCGCAAAGCTCGAGACCTATCGCCAGCTCAAGCCGCCGCCTACGGAGTCGCGCGAGGCGCCCGTGGTCTCGCGCACCGCGAGCGGTAGCAAGCCTCCCGCGCACACCCCGGCACCGCGGCGCTCGACGCAGGGCATGGCCGCGCCCGGCACCAAGCCACCGCCGCCGCCAGCGCGAGTCTCGCAGCAGCTCCCGGTCGTGACCGCGAAGCCATCCCGCAAGGATGACTCCGGCGATCTCGCGTGGGACGACGACGAGCTCGAGACCCAGATCTACGACAACCCCGACGACGATCCGCGCAACAAGGACAAGACCGACAAGGCCGCAGGCCCGCGCACCACCAAGGCGCTGCCGCTGCAGGCACCGTTGACGCCGCAGCCGCAGCCGCTCGTCGCCTCGGCCACCGTCGGCGCGACCGTCCAGTCGTCGCCGCTGCCGAGCCTCGCTGGGCCGCCACCGTCACCGGCGTCCACGCTGCCGGGCAGTGGTGGCCCCGACCTGTCGTCGCTCGTGTCGTCGACGGCAAAAGGTTGGGAGGGCGGTCCGCCCGGGGCGCCATCCCCAGCATCGACGCTCAATGGCGTCGGTGGACTCGGCGGGCTCGCCGCGGCTGGGACCGGCACGAACGGTGCGTCGGCCACGCTCGGCACCGGTACGAACAAGACGGTTGGCGCCGCGCCGTCGTTCACCTACGAGCCGCGCGCGAGCACGGGGCCGCACAATCTGTTCGATCCGATGGCCTCCTTCGGGTCGGGCATCGTCGCCCGCAAGGACGGCAAGCGCGGCATCTTGATGGTCGTCGTCGGTGGCGCGGTCGTTGCCGCGATCGCCGTGGTCGCGGTGATCGCGATGACGGGCAACAAGCCCGACAAGCAAGCCACGGTCGCGAACGACACCGGGACTTCGGCGGTCGCGCCGACCCCGACGGCGGCTTCGGACCAGAACACTGGCTTCGATCTCTACGTCCAGCCGGCGGGCGTCACCCAGTGGAAGCTCGACGGCGAGGCGCGCACCGATCGGTTACCGTCGCGGATCCGTGGGATCACGCCGGGCACGCACACCGTGCAGATCGACCCGCCACCCGGCTTCATGAGCGAGGCGCAGCAGGTCACCGTCGAGAGCGGCAAGGCCGGCCGGGTCGACATCACGCTCCAGCCGATGCAGGGCATCACCGGGATGTTCGAGAGCACGCCGCCGGGCGCGACGGTATCGCTGATCATCGATGGCAAGCGCGACGTGCTCGGGCCGTCGCCGGCGAAGGCGCCGCTCGATCCGCGCAAGACGTACCAGGTCCTGTTCGAGAAATCGGGCTACGTCTCGGTCAACCGGCCGATCACGTTCAGCGGCCGCCTCGAGGAGAAGACGCTCGTCAACCTCGAGAAGGCTGGCTCGGTCGCCGCGACGGAGCCAGAAAAGATGCCGGACAAGATCCCGGAGAAGACGCCGGAGAAGGTGGCCGACAAGACGCCCGTCAAGGTGGCCGACAAGACGCCGGTCAAGTTGCCGGACGAGGTCAAGGTGAAGACCGGCGTCAAGACCGGGCCGATCAAGACGCCGGGTGAGGTCGTCAAGACCGGTGGGGACACCAAGACTGGTGGGGACACCAAGACTGGTGGAGATACCAAGATCGACGACACCAAGGTCGGCAGCACCGAGCCCAAGGTCGACACCAAGCCCAAGGGCACGGGCACGCTGATGCTCGGCTCGAAGCCGTCGTGCGAGATCTACGTCGATGGCTCGGCGACCGGGCTCCACACGCCGCAGCGCGAGATGAAGCTCCCTGCGGGCAAGCGCCGCATCACGCTGATCAACAACGAGTTCGGGATCAAGGAGAGCTTCGTCGTCGACGTGAAGGCCGACGACACGACGAAGATGATCAAGGACTACAGCGACCGCCTCCCGCAGTAGCACCGTCGAAGCGATGATCTTCACATGCCACCGCTCGGCGAGCGGGCGATGATGTTCGCACCCTATCGGACCGGGCTCGCGATGAGCTTCGGCACGATCTCGCCGGCGGCGATGATCGTCGCGATCATCGATGGCCTCCGGACCGGAGAGCGCCAGGCCATCGTTCCGCTCCTCGGGTTGTGGGCCATCGTCGCCGTGCCGGCGGCACTGCTGGTCGGGTTCGCCATCGGCGGGGGCCATGCGATGTGGGGCAGCGGATGGCCGAGCAAGCTCTTGCGGCGCATGCGCGCGGATCACGCGCTCGATCGGGCGGTGTTCGCTGCGCTCGCGAGTGGAGTGGTGAGTGCCATCGCATTTGCCGTGGTCGCGGGTCGGCTCGCCGACG
>JBKJUF010000440.1:0-3459 GCA_046590445.1 Kofleriaceae bacterium | reverse complement strand
GTTGACCGCGCCATCACCGTTGGTCTCGATCGGCAGGAAGATGCCCTGCGGATAGAGCTCGGTGATGAGCGACTGGATGCCATCGGAGACCGACGAGCTCGGCATGCATCCGAACGGCTTCACGGAGAGGGTCATGTTGACCTTCGAGTACGCGACGTTCTGGATCAGCTTGCCGACCTCCATGTGGCCTTCGCCGCCGCGGAGGTTGTTGTCGTAGAACGAGTGCGAGATGTCTGCGATCTTGTTCATGTCAGGCAGGTGGAAGTCCTGCAGGCCCATCGCCTTCGCGAACGTGTGGAACAGGCCGCGGAGGACCTGCTCGCCGGCCCACATCGAGGCGATGCGCTTGCGGACGTCGACGCCCTTGAGGCTGAACTTGCTGCCGCCGTGCTCGTCCTTCGACTTGTCGACGCCCTTGAGCGCGGCGCGCTGCTGGGTATCGAACCGGCCCTGCCAGATCATGTAGAGCAGCCACGAGGTGACGATCTGGATGTCCGGCTCCGCGCCCTCGGCCTCGAGGAAGCGCTGCAGGCCGTAGTTGCCGTCGCCTTCGGTCGTCATCGCCCAGAACTCGCCGATGATGCCGACGCGCGGCTTCGGTCGGGTCTTGTCGACCTTCACGGCGCCCATGATCTTGCGCACCTTGTAGAGCGCGAGGGGCAGCGAGGTGTTGTTCTCGAACGCGTTCGCGATCAGCCGCTTGCTGGTTTCGAGCGCGCGATCGGCCGCGCCGGGCTCGACCTCGTACGGACGGATGCGATAGCCCATCGCGTTGAGGACGTCGCCGATCAGGATGCCGCGGATCAGGCCCCAGAAGAACGTGGGGTTCATCTCGAGCCCGACGCCGTCACCGGTCGCCTGCTTGAGGCCGCCGGTCTGCTGGAACAGGAGGACGCGGAAGCCGTCGAAGCCGGAGTCGCGAAGCGCCTTACGGTATTCCGTGACGTACGTGCCGAAGCGGCACGGGCCGCAAGCGCCGGCCGTGATGAACACGTGGCTCTTGACGATCTCCTGCGTCGACATCCCGCGCTCGCGCAGGCCGTCGAGGTACTTCACGAGATTGCCGACGGTAAAGTACGTCGGGTTGCACTGGCCGCGGTTGCCGTACTCGCGCCCGAACTGGAGGGCGTCGTTGTCCGGGGTATCGAGCGCCAACACCTTGTAGCCGATGCCACGCAGTGCCGACTGCACGAACAGATCGTGCGCCATCGTGAGGCCCGAGATAAGGAGCGTCGTGTGGGCGCGCTGCTCGCGCGTGAACTCGCGCGGGACGGCGTCGAACCAGTGCTCCGCGTTCTGCGTTGGGAGGCCGAGCCGCTTGCGCTCCTCGAGCTCGAAGTTCTTCAGCTGCTCTTCGATCGCCTCGAGGGACATCGAGTCGAGGTTGCTACCGCTATTGTCGTTGGTCGTGCTCATGGTGTTCTCCTGGCTCGTCTTTCCCTATGGGCCTATTGGCGCATCACGTTGAGACCGGCAGGCCGCTTGGCCTTCGGCTTGTTGACTTCATCTGCCGCGCGCCACTCGCTGACCTTGGCGGCCAGCGTGGTGATCTCGCGGTCTAGCTTGTCGTCGATCTTGCCGACGCTGGCGAGCTTCTGCTGCAGCGTCGCCATCAGCTCGAGCTTCTTCTCGGTCACCGTGCGGTCGAGCTCGACCGTCTTGGTCGCCTGATCCTCGAGCTTCTCCTTGAGGAGCATGAGGGTGTACGCGTAGGTCTTGACGCGGATCTTGATCGAGCCGCTCGGTTTGTTGGCGTCGATGTCGTGCAGCGCGGAGTACGCCTTGCCTGCCGAGGCGATGATCGAGTCGATCAGGCCGTAGGTCGGCGCGTCGTGACCGCA
The DNA here is from genome assembly GCA_046590445.1 of Kofleriaceae bacterium. GTDB lineage: Bacteria > Myxococcota_A > Polyangia > Haliangiales > Haliangiaceae > JABFXX01. Next base: position 1,618 of record JBKJUF010000440.1, on the reverse strand, counting down.
CTTGAAACTCGAGAGATCGAGGCACGCCATGTTGGGATGGCGGGACGCGTACTTCGCGGCCCACACCTTCTGGACCGAGTTCGTCGAGTAGTTCTCCGGCCACACGTCGGTGATGTCGAGACCGTTCTCGATCACGCCCTTCGCGATGTCCTCGGCGAACAGCTTGTCCAGTCGCTCCTTGTCGCGCGGTAGCGACCGCATCGACAGGATCGGGTAGCCGAGCGCCTGGAACTCCTCGAGCACCGAGTGGTTCATGCCCGGATCGTTGTGATACGGGCGGCCCAGCATCACGAGCGCGACGCGGTTCTCGCGGGTCACCTCGTCGAGGATCTCGCGGCCCTTGCGCTCCATCTCGTCCTCGAAGGCCTGCACGGCCTTGAAGGCTTCATCGACGGCCCAGTTGTTCTCGTCCTCGGTCAGGCCGAGCAGCGGCGCCCACTCGTCGAGCATCTGCTTCTTGCACATCAGCGGCTCGTTCAGCGTGACCGCCGTGTCGAGGTAGCTGATGCTGCGCTCCGCGAAGAAGTCGGTCTCCTTCGTGAAGGCCGCGCGGATCACCTTGGGCGTGCCGGAGACGACCGGGCAGCTCGCGGTGTCCATCTGGTTCACGATGAACGTCGGGATGTGCGTGATCGCCGGGAAGAAGATGTAGTTGAGCGGCTTCTTCTCGTGGTGCTTGAACAGCAGATTATGGATGTGCGCCTGGACGACCTTGCTCGGGTAGCAGGGATCGACCGAGCCGTACTTGCCACCGGCCGCCCACATCTCCTCGCCGGTCTCGTCGGAGAACACGACGTTGCGCGACTGGATGCCGAGGACCTCGAGATAGGTCCGCCAGAACGGTCCGGTCGAGTAGAGGTTGAGGACGCGCGGGATGCCGACGCGGACGTCTGACCGCTTCGCCCACACCTCCGCGCTCGCGCGCTGGAACGGCCGCTTGATCGACTTGTGGCGGACCGCGCCGAGCAGCGTGCGCTTGACAACGATGTCGTCGACCGGCGTGCCGTGCTCGGGCATCGGCAGCGGCTCGTAGAAGCTCTTGAACGCGAGCTTCGCCTCGTAGTCGACGAGGTTCGGGTACTTCTTCATGCGCGACTGACGCTCTTTGTTGAGCTTCTTCAGCGAATCCATGTTCTCGACGGTGCCCTTCTCGCAGGAGAACCCCGAGATGTAGCGGGCGGACTTGCCGTCGAGCGTCGCGGTGTCGATGAACGTACGCGAGCAGTTGTTCGGGCAGAAGTTGCAGCGCGTCGTCTCGTCGTTCGTCGACGTGAAGTTGATATCGACGGCCTGGTCGAGCCCGACGAACGTGGTCGTGCCGCGGCGGCGCGTCACGCGCAGCGCCTCGAACGCGGCGCCGATCGCGCCGGCCTCGCCGGTGTGCGGGTGGAGGTAGACCTCGGCGTTCGGGACGCGCTTCTCGATGTAATCGACCTGCGCCTTCAGCGCCGCCAGGTTCTTCTGGGTGCCGCCCTGGAGCACGAACACGCGGCCGAGCTCCGCCATGCGCGGGATCTGGACGACGTACTGCCAGATGTTCTTCGGCAGCACGAGCGCGAGACCCGCGAGCAGCTCCTCCTTCGCGTAGCCTTCCTTCTGGAAGTTCACGCGGTCGGAG
>JBKJUF010000391.1:0-6412 GCA_046590445.1 Kofleriaceae bacterium | reverse complement strand
ATCCGGATCGGAACCCGGCTTCCGGTCGTCTGTCCGATGCGGATCGACGACGAGCTGTGCACCGCGCTCGCGAAGCACCACCCGGTCTTCGTCAACACGCACTTCAACCACGTCGTCGAGCTGACACCCGAGGCGCGCGCCGGCTGCGAGCGGCTCGTCGATGCCGGCATCCCGGTCGGCAACCAGACCGTGCTCCTGCGCGGCATCAACTCGTCGACGCGGTCGTTACGGGCGCTCATGCGCGGCCTGCTGCGCTCGCGGGTCAAGCCGTACTATCTGTTCCAGGGCGACACCGTGATCGGCACCGATCACCTGCGGACGTCGGTCGAGGATGCGATGCGGCTCTACGAGGGCCTGCGCGGCTGGATGAACGGCATGGCGGTGCCGATGCTCGTGCTCGACGCGCCTGGTGGCGGCGGCAAGGTGCCGATCGTACCGAGCTTCATCGAGTCGATCGATCGCGACACCGTGGTGGTCCGGACGTATCGCGGCGATCGGATCGCCTACCCGCAGCCACGCGAGCGTGACTGCACGGTGGCCTACGACGCGGTCGCGTTCGCCGGCGAGCCCGCCGACGACGACCGTGAAGGCTCCGCCGAAGCCCCAGGCGGCCTGTACTAAGCGAAACGCCGGCGGCGCCGGGCGCAAATGCAGACGGCGTGGTGCCTCGCCGCGACCTATAGTGCGCGCCATGCAGGCGACCCTGCCGACGATCGATGCCCCGGCCATCGCGCGCATCGCGAGCGAGCTCGGGTTCGCGCGCGCGGCGGTCGTGCCGATCGAGGCGCCACGCCGGCACGAGCTCTACACGAGCTGGCTCGCCGCGGGTCACGCCGGCGAGATGGCCTACCTCGCGGAGCCCGCGCACGTCGGGGCTCGCGCCGATCTGCGCGCGCTGCTCGCCGGTGCCCGCGCGCTCGTCGTGGTCGCGCTCGCGTACGGGCGACAAGATCCGGTCCCGGTCGATCGAGTGCTGCGCGGCAAGATCGCCCGCTACGCGCGTGGCGAGGACTATCACCTCGTGATGCGCGACAAGCTCGTGGCGCTCGCCGATCGCCTCGCCCGCGAGCTCGGGCGTCCCGTCGCGAGCCGGCCGTGTGTCGACTCCGCGCCGATCCTCGAGCGCGAGTGGGCGGAGCGCGGTGGGCTCGGCTTCGTCGCGAAGAACACGATGCTGATCGCGCCGGGCCTCGGCAGCTACGTCGTGCTCGGCGAGCTGCTCGTCGACGTCGAGCTGCCGATCACCGCGCCCGAGGCTGCCGTGAAGCCGCGCTGCGGCAGCTGCACCTCGTGTCTCGACGCCTGCCCGACAGGCGCGTTCACCAGCGCCTACTTGCTCGATGCCCGGCGCTGCATCTCGTACCTGACGATCGAGCATCATGGCCCGATCCCACGCGAGCTGCGCCCCGCGATCGGCACATGGGTCTTTGGCTGTGACATCTGCCAGGAGGTCTGCCCGTTCAACGCGGGCAAGGCAGATGCCTCGATCGATCCGCTGCTCGTACCGCGCTCGGTCGAGCACGCGCTGCCCGATCTGATCGCGCTCGCCGGCAAGGGTGCGAATCAGCTCCGCCAGCTCGTGCGCCGCACTGCGCTCCGCCGGATCTCGCGGGACCTCCTGCTTCGCAACGTCTGCGTCGCGCTCGGCAACACCGGCTCGCCCGAGGCCATCCCCGTGCTCGTCACGCTGCTCGCACATCGCGCGCCGCTCGTCCGCGGTCACGCGGTCTGGGCGCTCGGCCAACTCGGCGCGCACGACAGACTCTTCGGTCTGCACGAGACAGACGCGTTTGTTCTCGACGAGATCGCGGCAGCTACGGCGGCGACAAGAACTGCGAGCTCGCCACGTACGCCGACACCGCCTTGATCTCCGCGTCGCTCAGGACGCGGTCGAAGCCGGGCATCAGCTTGTTCTGCGAACCTTTGCGGACCTGCGCCTCGACGAGCGCCGGCGTGATCCGATCGCGCAGCTCGGGCGCCGTGAGGTCGCGAACCGCGAGCCGCGCGATCATCGTCGCGCTCGGCTTGCCCGTCGAGCCATGACACGTCACGCACATCCGTGCGTAGACCTCGGAGCCGTCCCCGCCGGCCTTCGCGGGCGGCTTGCACGCCGCTGCCCCGAGCACGAGGACGAGGACGAGCAGCAGGCGGGGCTTCACCCGAGCTTGGTGACACCCGCGGCGGGCGCTGGCAACCCCATGCTAATGTTCACCGCATGCGGTGGATTGTCCCGGCTATGGTCGCGCTCGCGCTCGGCGCATGCGGTGGTCCCAAGGTCCCGCAACACGCGGGCTACAAGAACGAGAAGGTCAAGCCCTGGAAGAAGCCCAAGGTGCTCGCCTTCGACGACAAGCTGGAGGCCAAGGCCGAGGGCGAGCTGTCGTATGCTGACATGCGACGCGCACGCTGGTTCATGGTCGATCTGCCGGCGAACGGCGAGCTCTCGCTGCGCCTCGAGATCACGCCGCCCGGTGACGCGACGAACGAGGACTTCGATCTCGGCCTCGAGGTCCTCGACCCCGGCTCTCGCGTGATCAGCAAGAGCGACCTCGAGGACGACGACGCCGGTGAGCTCACGAAGTCCAAGACGCTGTTCGATCTCGCGCCCGGCAAGTACTACGTCCACCTCTACCTGCAGGGCCGAATGGACACCGCCGACTTCGTGCTGCGTGCGAGCTACAAGCGCACCGCGGCCGCCGAGGTGAAGAGCGACTTCCCCGCACAGGTCGACTTCGTACCGGCGCTCGCGATGGTGCCGCTCAACGACGACACCCCGAAGTCCTACAAGCCGCCGACCACCGCGGTCGTCAAGGTGATCCGCAAGCCCGGCGAGAAGCGGCCGCCCAAGGAAGTCACGCCGCCGCCGACCACCGCGATCAGCGCGCGCATCATCGGGGTCCAGATCGTCTCCGGCGGCACCCAGATCACCGTCGGGCGCGGCACCGCGAACGGCGCGGCAGCTGGCATGAAGGGCAAGATCTCGGGGCTCACCAGCGGTTCGTTCACGCTGGCGTCGTGCAACGAGCGCGCTTGTCAGGCGATGGTTGGCGTCACGCCCGATCAGATCAAGACCGCCGGTGGCACTGTTGTCTTGTCTCCCTAGCTCTTGAATCGTCTCCGCCGCTGGGTAACACTTCAGAGATGCTCGGGAAATCGGTGGGGGCACCGTTCCTCATCCTCGCACGATCGCTTCTCTTGGCATCGGTCACGGTGGCCTTGTCGTGCGCGCACAACGTGGCGCAAGACAAGCTCACCGGCGGTGATGGCAAGGCAAAGGGCGCCAAGCCCCTCAACCTCGAAAACGGCGAGGCGAAGGCCCCGGGTATCGTCACGTACCCCGGCGGCGATCGCGTCGACTGGAAGATGATCGAGGTGCCCGAGAAGAAGAAGGGCATGCTCGACATCAAGCTGACGTGGACGCCGCCGCGCCCCGGCCTCCAGCTCGCCTTCGATGTCTTCGACGAGTGGAACCAGCCGCTCGTGACGTCGAAGAAGATGTCGAAGAAGAAGTCCAAGGGGCGTAACCGGACCGCCGAGATCGAGGTCAAGGGCAAGGGCCTCGGCGTCGGCGAGGGCAAGTACTTCATCCGCGTCTACGCGGTGAATCGCGGCGACGCTGGCAAGTACAAGCTGACCGTCGACTTCAAGGAGATCCTATCCGGTCCGGGGTTCGATCCGCTCAAGCTCGAGATCCCCGAGCCGCCGAAGCTCGCCGCAGTGCCCGAGGCCGAGATCCCATGCGACGAGGAGAAGTTCGACAAAGCGAACCCCGCGTGTCGAACCGTGTGCCCCGCGGTCGGCGCACCGCCCAACTGGCCCGCGTGCAAGGGCAAGTGCCCCGCCGAGCCCGACAAAGAGAACCCGGCGTGCTGGAACACGATGGAGTGCCCCAAGCCGCCCGATCGCCGGATCAAGCGCTGCGCGGGCAAGTTCCCGAAGTGTCCCGACATCAACAATCCCGATCCCGAGAACCCGAACTGCGACAACGCGAAGGCCGATCCGGTCAAGGGACGTGTGCTCGGCACCAGCGTGCAGGGTTCCGAAGTGATCATCCAGATTGGCGCCGGGGCGACCCAGGGCGTCAAGAAGGACTGGCGCGGCCAGGTGCTGCGCGGTGACTCCGATGCGCCGATGGTTGGCGGCGAGGTCACGATCGTTCGCGTCGACAAGAACCTCACGGTCGGCAAGGTCCGGCTGACCACCGATCAGGTCAGCGCGAACCCATACGTGAAGCTGTCCCCTCCATGAGGATCGCCCAGCGATCATGAGCGATCCCCTCGTCGGAAAAGTCATCGACGGCCGCTACGAGATCCAGCAACGGGTCGGCGAAGGCGGCATGGGCGTCGTCTATCGCGCGCGCCAGATCTCGATCGATCGAGTGATCGCTCTGAAGATGTTGAACCCGCAGATGGCGAGCGACCCGCAGTGGGTCCAGCGCTTCTACAACGAGGCGAAGGCGTGCTCGCGGCTCCAGCATCCGAACACGATCCGGATGTTCGACTTCGGTCAGACCTCCGACGGCCGGCTGTTCATGACGATGGAGTTCCTCGACGGCCTGTCGCTGCGCGACTCGCTGGCCAAGGGACCGCTCGCTCCGCAACGCGTCGTCAAGGTGCTGATCCAGTGCTGCGCCTCGCTCGCAGAAGCGCACTCGATCGGCATCATTCATCGCGACATCAAGCCCGATAACGTCTTCCTGCTGAACATGGCGGGCTCGCCGGACTTCGTGAAGCTGCTCGACTTCTCGGTCGCCAAGCTCCTCGAAGGCGATCGCATGAAGACGCAAGCGGGCGTCGTGTTCGGAACACCGCAGTACATGTCGCCCGAGCAAGGTCGCGGCCTGCCGCTCGACGCCCGCAGCGACCTCTACGCACTCGGCATCCTCGCATTCGAGATGTTGACCGGCAACGTGCCGTTCCACGACGAGAACCCGATGACGGTGATCCAGATGCACCTCCACGCCGGCGTGCCGCCGATGTCCGAGAGCATCCCGTACTCGGTGCAGCAGATCGTGCGGCGCGCGCTCGAGAAGGATGCGAGCCGTCGCTACCAGTCGTCGGGCGAGATGATGCAGCACTGCCAGCAGGTGTTCGCCGAGGTCAGCTCGAGCGGGATGTCGATCGGCGCCGGCGGCATGCCGAAGACGATGGTCGCGCAGGGCCCGATCCCCGGCATGGGGCAGCAGCCGCAGCAGCAAGGCTATCCCCAGCAGCCGCAGCAGGGTTATCCGCAGCAGCAGCCACAGCAAAACTATCCGCAGCAGCCGCAGCAGGGTTATCCGCAGCAACCGCAGCAGCCCGCCGGCGGTTATCAGCAGGCGAACGCGCAGCAGAAGACGATGGTCGCGCAGATGAGCCCGTTCGCGCAGGGCGGCCATCCGGGGCAGCCACCGCAGCAGAGCGGGCTCGCGCCGCAGGGCTCGGGCGGCTACCAGCAGGCAAACCCGATGCAGAAGACGATGGTCGCCGGGATGGCGCCGCCGGGCTTCGGCGTCCAGCCCGGCATGCAGCCCGGCATGCAGCCCGGCATGAACATGCCCGGCATGCAGCCCGTGATGAACATGCCCGGCATGCAACCCGCTCCGTCGAGCGGTCCGCAAAAGACAATGATGCTGCAGCCGAGCGAAGGTGTCGTCTCGGTGGCACGCACCGGCCAGGCGGTTCAGCCTGTCGGCAGCACCGCCGGCATGATGCAGCAGGGTGCATCGACCGCATTCTGGATCGTGTCGCTGATCATCGGCATCGCCGTCGGCGCGCTCGCCTACGTGGTGGTCCTCCAGCTCTAGCCGCCATGTCGACCAACGACGACGACAAGCCGGTCGGCGAGACCGTGGATCCGAAGGTGAGAGATCTCATCGACGCCGCGACGCGTGCGGAGCTCGAGCGATGGTTCGGCCTGCCATCCTTCCAGCAGGTCGCGGAGAGACCGGCGGCGGTCGTCGAGGATCCCGACATGGTCGCGGTCCGCGAGCGTCGCGAGAAGGCAATCGCCGCGGTCGACCCCGCGATGCTCGAGGCACATCGTCGCCGCGTCGAGGCACCCGACACGCTGATCCAGTTCAAGGCGATGATCGACGTCAAGGTCGACCCGTCGGTCGCGCTGCTCGACATGCGAATGATCGAGCGCCAGGCTTCGATCGCCGAGCCCCGCGAGGTCCAGATCTCCGAGGAGCTGCAAGACGACCTGCGCGACTGCACGCCGCAGGCATTGCTGCGCGACCTCCACCGCCCCGAGCTCGACTTCGACAAGGTGTTCGAGGTCGTCGACATGGCGGCCTCGCAGCGGTTCGATGCCGTCGCCGAGGTCACCGAGATGATGACGACGCGCTGGCAAATCTCGACGATCTCGACCTCGTCCTTTCATGAAGGCCGCAACCTGCTCGTCGAGCTGCGCAACGACCGCCACCGGCCAT
>JBKJUF010000343.1:0-17186 GCA_046590445.1 Kofleriaceae bacterium | reverse complement strand
GGCCGGCAGCGTCACCTGAAACGTCGTGCCGACGCCGAGCTCGCTCGCGATCTCGATACGGCCACCGGCCTGCTCGACGATGCCGTGCACGACCGAGAGGCCGAGGCCGGTCCCCTTGCCGACCGACTTCGTCGTGAAGAACGGCTCGAACGCGTGCTCGAGCACCTCGGGTGTCATGCCGGAGCCAGTGTCGCCGACCGAGAGCACGATCTCGCGACCGACCTTGCGGGTCGCGATCGTCAAGCTGCCGCCGCCGGGCATCGCATCCCGCGCGTTGACGACGAGGTTCAGTAGCACCTGGACGAGCAAGCTCGGATCGATACGCACGCGACCGAGATCGGGCTCGAGCGATGTGCGGATCTCGACGTCGTCGCTGACCAGCCGGCGCAGCATCTTGTGAGCGTCGGAGACCGCACGGTTGACGTCGAGGACGACCGGGTCAGTCACCTGCTTGCGCGAGAACGCGAGGAGCTGGCGCGTCAACGCCGCTGCACGGACCACGGCGGCCTCGATCTCCTCGACGAGCTCGCGATCGGCATGCGCCGCGGGCATGCTCTCGGCGATCATGTTCGCGTTCGCCGTGATCGCGCCGAGGATATTGTTGAAGTCGTGCGCGACGCCGCCGGCGAGCAGGCCGAGCGACTCGAGCTTCTGGGTCTGCCGGAGCTGCTCCTCGAGATCGCGCCGTGACGTGATGTCCTCGCAGATCCCGCCGATCGCGATCTGCGTGTCGCTACCGTCACGGACCGGGAACGCGCGATCGCGGATCCATCGGATCTTGCCATCCGGGCGCACGATGCGGAACTGCTCGTCGTAGGTGCCATGGACCGCGTTCGCCCACGCCGCGATCACGCGATCGCGGTCGAGTGGATGGATCGCCGCGAGCCGGTCGTTCGGCGACGCGTACAGGCTCTCGCAGCTCCGTCCCCAGATCGTGACGTAGGCCGGGCTGACGTAGAGCAGCTCGCGCTGGTCGTTCGAGACCATCCAGAACACTTCCTGCGTCGCGTCGGCGAAGTGGGCGAACCGCTCGTGGGTCGCGCGGGCGGCGTCCTCGGCACGGCGGCGCTCGCCCTCGTCGTGGGCGGACTGCTGGAGCGCTTCTGCGGCACGGTCGCGCTCGCGGTTCGCGCGCGCGGTTGCGCTGCGCAGGCGGTGAAACAGGACACTGATGATGGTGCCTGCGAGCACCCCCGATAGCGCCGCCATCACGCCACCTGCGCCGACGACGGTGTTAGTTCCCGCTGCCGGCAGCGCGATCAGGAAGTAGTACGAGAAACCGCTGGCGACGAGCGTGGCCGTCAGCCCTGCGCGTATCCCACCGAGGTACGCGCTCGCGATCATCAACGGCGCGACGAGCACGGGCCGGAAGATTCCCAAGTTCGACAGGGACAGCACGACGACCGGCACCGCGGCGAGCGCGATCACGTATGCGTAGACGACGTGACGTCTGCGAGGGATGAAGGTCATCGCTGGGTGAGTCGACCAGGCCGCCGGAAACGGATGTCTCCGCTACCCGTAGCCTAACCAAGTACACGTCGCAAGTTGGTTCAGGACCGGCCAAACAGCGTCAGCCCCGGCGAGCCGCTGGCACTGGGGCACCGCTCGCGAGGAACAGGACCGCGCCCGACGCGGACACCTGTGGTGTTAGGTGTCCGTGTAGGTGACGGATCCCGATCTGCAAACGGATCTCGTGCGCGCCTGGCACGCTGTCGACGAAACCGTCGCGCTCCGAAGCACTCGAAGAAATCCTCAGCGGCGCCCGCGGATCAGCGGATCTTCTTCGGCCACGTGAAGCGGACGGTGGTGCCGGTGACGCTGGGATCGAGCCATGCCACGCCGCTATGGGCCTCGACCTGCTTCTTCACGATCGAGAGGCCGATGCCGGTCGACTCGACGATGTCGCGCGCCTGCAAGGTCTGGAAGATCTGCCACACCCGGTCGTGATGCTCGGGGGCAATGCCGACGCCGTTGTCGGACACCGCGAACTCGTACTCGTCGTCGCGCTCGACCGCGGTGATCCGGACCAGAACGTCCTTGCGACCCGCGTGCTGGACCGCGTTGCCGACCAGGTTCAAGAAGACCTGCTGGAGCGCGAATCGCTCCGCGACCATCGTCGGCATCGCCCCGACGATCAGGATGCGCGAGGCCGCAGGCGGGCTCACCAGATCGATTGTCTCGTCCAGCAACTCGGTGACATCGACGCGCTCGGCCTTCTGCCGCGTCCGCCCGACGCGCGCGAGCTCGAGCAGGCCGTTGATCAGCCTGTCCATCCGGCTCGCGCGTCCCTTGAGCAGCGCGATGTGCTCGCGGACCTTCTTCGGCGTCGAGGTCCCGAGATCCTCCTCGATCCAGCTCGCGAGGTTCGAGATGCCACGCAGCGGAGCGCGGAGGTCGTGCGAGGCCGCGTACGCGAACTGATCGAGCTCGGTGTTGGTCTTCCCGAGCTCCTTGATCAGCCGTTGCTGCTCGGCGAACAGCCGCGCGTTGTCCATCGCGGTGGCGGCGTGCGCGGCGAGGCTGACCGCGAGCCGCTGTGCGCGCTCGGTGAACACGCCAGGCTTCTCGTGGCCGAAGAACAAGCTGCCGATCACCTGGCCGGCGCGCGACACGACCGGGACCGCGAGGTAGCTCTGCACCGGCAGGTGGCCATCGGGGACGCCGCGATGCGGTGCGTTCTTGCCGTAGCGTGGATCTTTGGTGACATCGTCGAGGCGGACGACGGTCTTGCCGCTGAAGGTCGGCGCGGTGATCGGCGTGTTGCGGGGCAGCGCGAACTTGGAGAACGCCTCGCGCGGCACCCCCGACACCGCGTACAGCATCGTGCTGTCGCCCTGATCGTTGGTGACGGTGTAGAAGAAGGCGCCGAACTGGGCCTTCGTGATCTGGGTCGCGACGTCGGTGACCTCTTGCACCAGCACCTGCTGATCGAGCTCGGCGGAGATCGTGCGACCGACGTCGTTGAGCTTCGCCAGGGTCTCGCGCTCGAGATCGAGCTCGTGCGTGGTGGTCTGCGACGCCTGGTACAGCCGGGCGTTGTTGATCGCCGAGGCCGTGCGCTTCGCGAGCTCCTCGACGAGCTCGACGACGTCGCTGGCGAGCCGGCGCGCTCCGGTCGTCGCGACCGTGAACACGCCGATCAGATCGGCGCGCGCGATGATCGGGACCGCGATGTACGACGCGAGCTCCAGCGAGCGCAGCAGCTCGACATGGGGCGGCCGGGTCGCGAGCTTCGCGATGTGATCGGGCGTCACCTCGGCAACGAACTGCGTCGCGCGCTCGGTCGCGGCCGCGAGCACCAAGGTGGGCCGTCCGGGCGAGTGCGGGGCCGTGCGCTCGACCTCGAACAGCTTCGCGAGCGTCGTCGGGTCGCGATGCTGCATCGCGACGGTGACGAGCGTGCCGTCCGGCTGGGCGACGTGCACGCCCGACCAGTCCCCGAGCCAGGGCACCGTGACTCTCGCGAGCTCGTCGAGGATCGCGTCGACGTCGAGGCTCTCCGCGAGCTGCTCGGTCGCGCGTGCCATGTGGTGCCGCTGCTCGACCTCCTCCTCCAGCCGCTTGCGCGCATCTTGATGCTGGATGAACTGGCCGAGGTGACCGCCGATCGCGCGCAACACCTCGACGAGCTGGTCGTCGGGAGCTTCGGGCTGGGGCGCGAACAGGTCGATGACGCCGCACACGTCGCCACCTGCGCTGACCGGAAAGCCAAAGCCGGAGCGGATCTGCGCGGCGAGTAGCACGTCACGACGCGGTAGCGAGCCGTCGTACGTGACGATGTCCTCGATCCATATGGGGCCGCGCGTCTTCCACACTCGCCCGGGGAGGCCGTCGCCCAGGCCGAAGCGGTACTTGCGAGATTCCTCGGCAAACGCGGAGTCGTCACCTTGCGCCCAGGTCGCGCGGACCACGAGCTCGCCGCGGTCCTGCATCCAGAAATCGGCGAGCGTGCAGCCGAGCGCGTGCCCGAGGCCGCCGAGGATCTTCGGCATCGCGTCGTCGACCGACGTCGCGTCCGACAGCACCTGGGCCACGGCATGAGCGGCGCGCAGCCGCCGCGCCGTGCCGTCGCTGACATCGCGGAGGCGCGCGACTTCCGCTCGTAGGGCCTCGAGCTCGGCGGCTGCGTCGGTCACGACGCGAGAACTCTAGATCGCGATCGCTTCGTGACGTGTGAGGTTCGAGTTAGTTCCCGACGTGTGCGCGAGCGCGCGCCTCGTACGAACGCAAGTCGATCCGCCGCGTGCGTCGCCAGTAGTCGAACGTGAAGCCTGGCCACAGCAGGACGTCGCCATCCGGAGCCATGTACCAGCTGCTGCATCCAGAGGTCCACACGGTCTTCTCGAGCTTGCGTGCCATCTCGGCGCGGAACGCTTGCTCGACATCGGGCCGGACCTCGACCGACGCCAGTGCGTTGCGGTGCATCGTCCGGATCGCATCGACCGTGTAGCGTACCTGCGCCTCGATCATGAAGATCATCGAGTTGTGGCCGAGGCCGGTGTTCGGGCCCATCAGCAGGAACAGATTCGGAAACCCCGAGACGTTGATGCCGAGGTAGTTGCGGACCGACTGCTGCCACGCCGTGTTGAGATCGAGGCCGTGTCTCCCGATGATCTGCATCGACGACACGTAGTCGACGACGCGGAAGCCAGTACCGAACACGATCGCATCGACCTCGCGGAGCTTGCCGTCACGCGAGCGGATGCCAGTCGGCTCCACGCGCTCGATGCCGTCCGTCACGAGGTCGACGTTGGGCCGCGCGAGCGCCGGGTAGTAGTCGTTCGAGATCAGGACGCGCTTGCAACCCATGCGGTAGCTCGGCGTCAGCTTCGCGCGCAGCGCTGGATCGGGCACCGACCGCACGAGGTGCCGGAGCACGAGCCGCTCGGCGAGCTGGTTTATCTTCGGTGCGAACGCGAAGCCGAGTACGCGGCTCTCGAGGAGCCAGTACAGGCCCGTCCGGCGCAGCCAGTGCGCCCCGGGCAGGTGCTCGAACGCCCAGCGCTCGCGTCCGCCGATCGGGCGATCGGGTTTCGGCACGATCCATGGCGGCGTTCGCTGGTAGACATCGAGTTGCTTCACAGCCGGTGCGATCTGCGGCACGAACTGGATGGAGCTCGCGCCGGTGCCGACGATGGCGACCCGCTTGTCGGTCAGGTCGTAGGCGTGATCCCACCGCGCGGAGTGAAACGTCTTGCCGGTGAACGACGCGAGCCCCGGCAGCTCGGGGATCCGCGGCAGGTGGAGCGCGCCGTTGCCGAGGATCAGCGACCGCGCGGTGTAGACCTGATCGTCCGCGGTTGTGACCGACCAGGTCGCGGAGGCTTCGTCGTAGCTCGCGCGCGCCACCCGGGCGCCGAACCGCAGGTGCGGGCGCAGGCCGTACTTGGTCGCGCAATGCTCGAGGTACGCCAGGATCTCGGGCTGCCCGCCGTACGCGCGGCTCCACGACGGATTCGGCTCGAACGAGTACGAGTAGAGGTGCGACGGGACATCGCACGCGGCACCCGGATACGTGTTGTCCCGCCAGGTCCCGCCGACGCCATGCGCCTTCTCGAGGATCACGAAGTTGTCGATGCCAGCCTTGCGGAGCTGGATGCCCGCGCACAGTCCGGAGAAGCCGGCTCCGACGATGACCGCGGCAAGCTCTGCCATGAACCGGACGCTAGCCCGCTATTAAACTTCGGTCAATAGTGATTCGTCCGCTATGCCGACAGCTGCTGGAGCGCCGCGTCGACCTCGTCGATCTCCCACAGCCGGCGCTCGATCTCGCGCTCCAGATCAGGGTCGAGGGCCGGGCAGGCGACCCGCTGCGCGACCAGCCGCACCAGCTCGTCGATCGCCTCGAGCTCGTCGGCGAGTTGCTCGACGCGGCGCAGGCACTCCTCGCGATGACGCAGCCGGCGGGCCATGATGTCGCGACGGCGCTTCGAGCGCGATGCGTCGGTCAGCGAGATCGTGTGCGGCAGGTCGTGGCTGCCCGCGAGCCGCAGCGCCTCGAGGCAGCGCTGATGGCTGGTCGCGAGCCGCACGAAGTGCTCGAGGAGATCCTGCATGTCGAAGCGCTTTGCTTCCTTCGGGTCGGTCCGCTCGATCTCCTCGACGAGCTCGCGTAGCTCGATGTACTGCTGCTGCCGAACCGGACCGGTCGGCCGCAGCAGCTTGAGGCGCGCGGACTCACGGCGGCAGCGCTCGCGGATCTCGGCCTGCCGATCGAGGTGACGGCGCACGAAGGCGTACCGCGTCGACGCCACGCCCATCACGATGACCGCGACCATCGAGAGCAACGCGCCGACGAGCCCGGCGTAACCGAGGCCGACGCACGCCGCAAACACCGCGACCGCGACACAGACCGGACTTCCGACGGCGCCCCGTACGTAGGTGAGGTTCGTGTTCCGGGCCGTGAGAACAGGCGGCGGGGCGAGGACGAGGCCGGGCTGCGAGGCGACCGTGGGCTGCATATCGGCGAGCGCTACAACCCGCGTGCCACCTCCGGGGCATTTCGCGACGGTGCGTTCTGTCTCGCTCGAGTGGTCGCCGACGCCACACCATGGCGGGTCGCGGCGCGGTATGTCCCCAGGACCGCATCGAACATTCGCGCGCACGAGCGACCGCCGTCACGTGCGGACGCGATGCGGAGAGGAGCGGGAGCGATCGTGGGGAGCGGCCACGCTCCAGGATCACCGCTCGCTGTGCTGCGCGCGCTCGACGACATGTCGGCACCCGGTGATCTCCGAGTAGCTCGACGATTCCGCACGCGCATCACGATGCGCATCATGCAGGCGATGCGTGCGCCGGACCACGATCACTTGCGACCCACGAGCAGCGCACGTGGCCTCGACGGTGTCAGATTTCTGATGCGGCGAAGGCCGGCGATCTCGTGACGACGTGAGTCCGGACGCCCGACCTTCGTGCAGTAACAAGCAGTTGTCTCGTGGCTTGGCCGTTGCAACGCCCGCGACACGATGCGACTCCACCCGCGCGCGGTCCCCGCTCGCCAGCGTTCGCTGGCCCGCTCCATCTTGGGCATCCAGATCGTGCTCGTGGCCATCCCTTTGACGTCGGGCTGTCTCGACGCCAAGGGGAACAGTGACTGCCTCGAGCACGTCCAGCGAACCCTCCACGTCAGCACCCCGGCGGATCCGCCGATGCAGTTCCGGATCGACCGCTGTCTCGTCGACGTTGACGCTTGCCGCGACGTCTGCACGCTCGCGCTGCAGCGCGCCGAGATCTTCGCCACGCCGCTCGACTGCCGCACGCAGTTCTCGAGCGACGACGTCCAGCTCCGGGTCACCTACGAGATCCGCAAGGACGGCTTCAACTGCCCGATGCCGACCGACGACGTCGCTTCCCCGCAAGAAGGAGGAGTCAAGTGATCCGCACCCACGCCACGTTCTCGGTGCTGCTGTTCTCGGTCGCCGTCGCCGGATGCAGCAGCGAGGTCGATCAGCCGTCGCCGAACCCACCGCCGTCGTGGGGCGTCCCGATCACCGGCGGCACGATGCTCGTCACCCGCGACGGCAAGCACGCTGTCATCGCCGACCCCGATCGCGACCGGATCGTCAGCATCGATCTCGCGAACGATGCCGTGGTCGGCGAGCTCGCGCTGCTCCCCGGGGACGAGCCCGGTCGCCTGGTCGAGGACGGTGCGGGCCGCATCCACGTCGCGCTGCGGCGTGGCGCGAGCCTGTTGACCCTCACCGACGCGACCGCGGCGGCGCCCATTCGCCGTCCCGCCTGCGCCGAGCCGCGGGGCCTCGCGTGGGACGCCACCACGGACGCCATCCACCTCGCATGTGCCGGCGGCGAGCTCGTCACGTTCCCCGCCGCCGGTGGCGACGCCACCCGCCGGATCCGGGTCGATCGCGATCTGCGCGACGTCATCGTCACCGGCGACAAGCTCGTGATCACGCGCTTCCGTTCGGCGGAGCTCGTGACCCTCGACGCGACCGGCACCGTGCTCGCCCGTGCACTGCCACCGACGGTGAAGCGGTTCTCGTTCGGCGGCTTCGGCGGCGGCGGTGCGGCGCCCGACATCAGCGGCAACGGCGAAGGCCTGGTCGACGCGATTCCCGCGATCGCGTGGCGCGCGACGGCGCTCGCCGACGGCCGCATCGTCACGCTCCACCAGCGGCAGATCAAGGCGAAGCTGCAGACCACGACCGGCGGCTACGGCCAGGGTTGCGGCGGCGGCCCCGTCGAGACCTCGGTCACCGTGATGCGGCCCGGCGAGGCACCGATCGCGGTGACCCCGCTCGTCAGCGGCACGCTGCCTGTCGACCTCGCGATCTCGCCGCTCGGGGATCGAATGGCGATCGCGACGGCTGGTACCGGCGCGGTCCACATCGTGCGGACCTCGAACCTGACGCTCCCCGACGAGAACGATGGCGGTGGGTGCGGCGGCGGTCGCGACGACGTCCAGCCGATCCAGGATGGCCTCGGTGCCCCGACATCGGTCGCGTACACACCGGCCGGCGCGCTCGTGATCTTCTACCCCGAGCGGCCCGCGGTCGCCGTCCACCACAACGGCGGTACCCGGATCATCACGCTGCCGGGCGAGCTCGGCTACGACTCCGGTCGCACGATGTTCCACCAGATGACCGCGAGTGGCCTGTCGTGCGCGTCGTGTCACCCCGAGGGTCGTGACGATGGCCTGATCTGGGACTTCGCGGACATCGGCATCCGCCGCACCCAGACGCTCGCCGGCGGCATCCTGCGCCGGGCGCCGTACCACTGGGACGGCGACATGACCGATCTCACGGTCCTCATGGAGGACGTGTTCGCCGAGCGCATGCTCGGTGGCGAAGTCACGCGGAGCCAGAAGCTGTCGCTTGGTCCGTGGCTCGATCGAATCCCCGCACCGGCGCCGGCGCCGACCGCGGACACAGCGACGATCGACCGCGGCCGCGCACTCTTCGAGTCGGTCGAGCAGGCATGCACGACCTGCCACTCCGGCGAGCTGTTGACCAACAACCGGCTGTTCGATGTCGGCACCGGCGGCATGATGAAGGTGCCGAGCCTCGTCGGCGTCGCGGCGCGCGCGCCGTTCATGCACACTGGCTGCGCGACCACGCTCACCGATCGGTTCGGCGCATGCGGTGGTGGCGATCTCCACGGCAAGACCTCGACGCTGCCGCCCGCCGATATCGCCGCGCTCGTCGCGTATCTCGAGACGCTGTAGCTACCCGGCGTCGCGCTGCGGCTGGCGTCCGAGGTCCCAGCCCTCGACGCGGCCACGCACCGAGAGCACTTCCTCGGTGATGCTCGACCACACGAGCTCGGCCACCCGTTCGCCGGTTTGATCGCGCTCGAGGACGCGCACGCAGGCGGCGAGGTTGCCGGAGACCACGAAGCCGATGCGATCGGCGGCGCGCTCGGTGGTCACCATCCAGTCGAGCGCGGCGCGCAGCGGCTGGACGCCCCGCTCGCGGATCCGCGCGCCGAGCGCGAGGGTCTGGTCGAGCTCGACGGGGTGTAGCGAGGTGGTGAGCCACTTCGCGGCGTGGCTCGTCGCAGCTTCCTTGCGCGTCGTCGCGAGCTCGATGATCTGCGCGAGCTCGCTCGGCCGCGGACACAGCAGGCGCGCGATCCGGTCGTTGCGCAGGTCGGCGAGCTGGCGCGCGATCACGAACGCGAGCTCGGCATCCTCGATCTGGCCGTCGAGGGCAGGTCGTCCCATCACGAGCACCGGCACCAGGACGCCATTGCGGACGCGCATCGTCACCGTGCATGGCACGACCTGCTCGCGGTCGAGGTAGACCGGCAGCGACGGGATCCCGAACACCTTGATGACCTGTGCGAGCACGGGCGCGATCGCCGGCGGGACGTCGTGCTCGCGGACGGGCAGGCCCTGGGGCGGCCGCATCCGCGCGCGCTCGGCGGCGAACGCCGGGGCGACGAGCCCGAACAGCGCCGAGAGCTGGAGGTCGACGTCGATCCGCGACAGCGCGAGCCAGTCCTCGTTGGTGAGCGCACGTACTGGCTTCGTCGTCTCGACGACCGGGCTCGTATGAAACAGCGCGAGGATCCGGTCCTTGATCGGGTGCTCGCCGAAGGCCGTCAGCGCGTCCGCGCACGCGATCGCCTTCTCGGCCTGGCGGGTTCGCGAGTACAGGACGCGCAGCGCCTCGTAGGAGGCGATCCGCTTCTTGTCGACGCGGAGAATGCCCTGGTGCTGGACGATCGCCTTGTCGAGGTGCTGGGGCGACGCCATGTAGAGCTCGGCGAGCCGGAGCCGGCGGCCGATGTCATCGGGCTGCAGCGAGAGGCCGACCTCGTACGCGGCGAGCGCGTCGTCGGTGCGGTCGAGCGCGACGCACAGGCTCGCGAGGCGGTCCCACAGCCGCAGACGCTCGCCCGTGCGGCCCTCCTGAACGCGAACGTGCTCGAGCCGCCGCGAGTAGAAGTGAACGAGCTCGTCGAAGTCCGACAGGTTGCCGAGCAACGCCTCGAGCTCGTCCGCGGCGGTGAACGCCAGCGGGTCGTCATCGATCGCGCGGTCGAGCAGCGAGATCGCGAGGTCGTTGTCGGTGAGCTCGTCGCGCGCGATCATCGCGGCGGTGTGGCGATAGCGGGCGCGGACCTTCGGGTCGGCCTCGGTGTCGACGAGGCGTTGCACGAGATCGAGGCTGTAGCTCCAGTCCCCCTCCTCGGCGACGAGGTGGAGGAACTTGGTGAGCAGCAGGTGATCGCCGGGACGGTGCGCGAGCGCCTCGCGGTACATCTCGCGCGCGGTCGCTGGATCGCCGAGCTCGGTGTAGCGGTCGCCGAGCGCCGCGAACCGCGTGGCCTTCTCCTCCGGCGGCGCGATGTTCGCGAGCGCGAGCTGGTTCGCGGCGAGCGCGAACGGGTCGGCTGCGTCGAGGTCGGTCCGGAGCAGCAGGGTCTGACGGTGATCGGGCACCAGCGCGAGGACGATGCCGGCGTGCTTGTCGGCAGCCACCCTGTCGCCGAGCTCGAGCGCCGAGCGCGCGAGCCGGTAGTGCAGCTCGACCGCCTCGTCGGGCGGCAGCACGTCCTCGTCGTCGAGCAGCCCTTCGAGCAGCGGCCGCGCCTTCGCGAACTGCTGCGCCTCGAACAGCATGTGTGCGAGCTCGCGGCGGGGCTCGAAGTCGATCGGATCGAGGTCGACGGCGCGGCTCAGCGCGACGCGCGCGCCGGTGCGATCGCCGAGGTCGGCGGCGACCTTGCTGCGCTGGAGCAAGTAGCCGCGGAGCCGGCTCGGGTCCTCGGTGCTGCGGCACAGCTCGTCGAGGATTGGTGCGAGCTCGACCAGCGATCCGGTATCCCAGCACAGCTCGACGAGCGCGGTGCCGGCCTTGTGGTTCGTGGGATCGGCGACGCGCGCCGCGCGATACACCGCCTTCGCGCGCTCGGTATCGCCCAGCGCGACGCAGTAGTCGGCGGCATCGGCAAGCCAGCGCGACCGTTCGGCGACCAGGGTGTCGCGTGCGGCGGCTCGCTCGAGCAGCGAGATCGCCTCGGGAAGCTGGCCGCGATCGCGGAGCAGCACGACGAGACCATCGACGGCCGCGATCAGATCGGGATCGTCGGCGCGGGCACGCTCGAACAGCTGCTGAGACACGTTCCAGTCCTGCAGCTTGGCGATCTCTGCGGCCTGACAGAGCACGCGTGCTCGGTCGATCGGATCCACGGTCGCGGCGGCGAGCCGCTGCAAGGCGTCGAGCGCCTCCTCTTCGGGGACGCCGACCTTGGCGCCAAGCCGTGCGAGTGCCTCGAGCACCTCCGGGCGATCGGGATCGAGTCGGTCGGCCTCGCGGTAGGCGTCGAGCGCGCCGCTGTCGTCGCCGAGCTCGCGGTCGTAGATCAATCCGATCTCGCGGAGGAGCTCGGCACGCTCGGCGTCATTCTCGACGTGAACGGCGCGCCGGCTCAGCAGATCGATCAGCGTCGGCCACTCGCCGGTGCTGCGGTAGAACAGCTCGAGTGCCTCGTGGGCGTGGGCGTCGTTCGGCGACAGCGCGAGCACGCGCTCGAGGCAGTCGGCCGCGTAGTAGCCGCGCCCGAGGTGCTGCCACGCCGTCGCGATCTCGGTCAGCCGGCGCGGGCTCGCATCGTCATTGATGTCGATCAGCGCCGTCATCGTCTCGAGCGGGAGCTCGCTCCACCGCTCGGTCACCTTCGCCATGCGGAGCAGCGGATCGAGATCTTCGGCGGATGCCGCCTCGGAGAACGCGGCGAGCCGGACGGCCAGGCCGCGCTCGGCGTCGCGACGCTCCTCGAGGCTCTCTGCCAGCTCGCGGAGGATCCGCGCTCGCTCGGTGCTCTCCTCGGTCGCCTCGACGCGCGCGAGGTGGAGATCGATGATGCGATGGCCCTCGGTATTGAGCGACGCGCTCGCGGCCCGGGCCTGGCCGCGCTCGACCGCCGCACGCAGTCGCGCGGCGTCCAGCCCGGGAAATTCCTCGAGCACGGCGCGCATGATCATGTCGACGGCGCCGATCCCAGGCGCGTGCCCCCGCATCGAGCCGATTGAACCACAGTGCTACGCGACCGTCACGTCGACGAGCATCTCCTCATCACCGCCGAGCATCGCGTGGAGCAGCGGGGGGACGCGGATCAGCGGTGGTCGCGAATCACCGCGCCACCCGATGCGTTCACGCGGCCACGCGTCCGGTATCGCGCGTACTCGACACGGCCGTCATCGTGCTCCCACCGGCCGTGCGACCACGTGCGCCGGTTGTTGCTGACGGTCCACGAGCCACCGACGTACACGTGCCCGGGGCGATCGACGTCCCACCGGCCGGGCATCCAGACGTAGCCGGTATCGCGATAGTCCCAGTAGCCATCGATGTAGACGTGACCTTGGCGCGGCGCGGCCCAGTAGCCATCGACCCACACGTACTGGTTGCCCTGCTGCTGCCACGCGCCCTGCACCCAGTAATGACCGCCGCGCTCGGGCTGCCAGTAGCCGGCCTGCCACACCCAGTTGTTGTTGACGTACGTGTAGCGACCGTTGACCCAGATGTGTCCGGGGTGGTGGCCGTAGTCGTAGTACTCGACATGGGTCACGACCGGCGGCGCGACCGACACCGCGTTGACGACCGCGGCGACGGTGAGCGCCGTGGCGACCACCGCGAACGGGTTCGGACCACGGACGCGCATGCTGCCGTGCGCATGACAGCCGGACAGCGTTGCCGCTGCGATCAAGACACCCACGAGCTTGCGCATCGGACGATGATCCCGAGAACGGTCGGGCCGGGCAAGCAACCCGGGCGGCAATGCCCGCTCGATGCGCTCAGGAGCACGCCGGAACGCGCACGCGCACGTTCGCCCACACGGCTGATGTTGTTGATGTTTCAGGACCGAATCGCGTACGCCGGCGGCATATCGCGTGCAGCGGTCCGTCGCATGGCACGAGCAGCCTCTACCGTCGAGCGGAACACCTTGGAGATGCCCGCTGTCGTGCTCGAAGATCTCGTCGAGGCGAGCGGCCCGCCTCGCGAGCGACCGGCCATGCAGATGGCGCAGCTCGATCTGAGCCTGCTGCTCCGCCAGCACGAGGGCACCGCCGACGCCGCTTGCCCGATGTTGGCCGAAGGATCGAGCCCGGACCTCGGCGGCAGCACGCCACGTAAGCAAAAACTGACCACGCCGCGCCTCGTGCCACGGAAGGCGACGCCGCTGCGACTCGCGACGACGATGCGGCTCGACATCATGGATCCGGGCAGCTGGCAGAGCGGGTCGGGAACGCGCATGGATGTGCCCGCCACGCGAGTCGCCGCGCTCGTCGGTTACACGCTGATGGTGTGGCTGGTCGCGGCGCTCATGATGTTCGCTCGCTGAGCATTACGACTATGCTGCGGCTCGATGGCCGCGGACTGTCAGATGTGCGGCGCGGTCCACCCGAAGTGGGCGACGGCATGTCCCGAGAGCCGCACCGGCGAGACCGTCCTCGGCAAGTACACGCTCGGTCTGGTGCTCGGGATCGGCGGCATCGCCGCGGTGTATGCAGCGCGCCACGTGCTGCTGCGCCGTGACATCGCGCTGAAGATCTTGCACAAGCGGTTCGCGATCGACACCGAGCTCGGGGCGCGCTTCATCCGCGAGGCGCGCGAAACAGCGGGGACCGGGCATCCCGCATTCGTGGGCGTGCACGACGCAGGCATCACCGAGGACGGCTGCGCGTTCATCGAGATGGATCGGCTTGCAGGGCGCGACCTCTACACGATCCGCAAGGCCGACGGGCCACTCGCGCCGGACCGCGCCGTCCGGATCGCGATCGGCGTGCTCGAGGCCCTCGAGGTGCTGCACGGCCGCGGCGTGATCCATCGCGATCTCAAGAGCGCGAACATCTACGTCGAGACCGCGGGCGATGGCGGCGAGCGTGTGAAGGTGCTCGACCTCGGGTTCGCGAAGGTCGATGACGAGCTCAACCTGACCGCGCCGAACGCGCTGCTCGGGACGCCATTTTACATCAGCCCGGAGCAGTACGTCGATCCGACGATGGTCGATGCGCGCGCCGATCTGTTCTCGCTCGGGATCGTGCTGTTCGAGGTGCTGACCGGCGAGTGGCCGTACACCTACGAGTCCAAGCGCGATCTGCTGACCAAGGTGATGTTCGGAGATCTCGAGCGTCATCCGGCGAAGCGCCGCGATGACATCCCGCGCTGGCTCGACGTCGTGGTCGCGCGCGCACTCGCGCTCGAGCGCGAGAAGCGTTACGAGTCCGCCGCGGCGATGCGAGCGGCGCTGGTGGCGGGTTCACGGCCGGGCAAGACCACCGCGAAGCCCGGATTCTTCCGTCGCATCTTCGGCGGCTCGTAGAGGTAGGCGTTGCCACGATCCGCGCGAGCGCGCCAGCTTCCTCGTGTTCACGCGCCTGCGAGGGGCGGCCGCTACGAGGACCACCCGGCGCTCGACTTCTCGCGAGTCGAGAGCCAGCCCGATGTCCACTTCGCGCACAAGAGCGGCTTCATGTGCAAGACGACCGCGAGCGATCCGGCACGCCTCCAGGAGCTCGTGACGCTCGCGTGGCGACGCTGACGATCAGCCGATCTCGACGGTCGCCCAGTGCTCGCGTGCGTCGTCGTGGAGGGGAATCGTGCGATCGACCTGCTCGATGCCGTCGCACTCGACACGCTGAACCGCCGCGCCCGTGCCGACGCGCTTGATCGCCACGTGGTGCACGGCCTGGCGATGGCGGTAGTGGACCTCGAACCCCTGCCAGTCGGCGGGCATCACCGGCGCCAGGTGCAAGCGATCGACGACGAGCCGGATCCCGAGCAGTGACTCGATGATGAGCCGGTACATCCAGCCCGCCGAGCCCGTGTACCAGGTCCAGCCGCCGCGGCCGGCGTGCTGCGGATTCGTGTAGACGTCGGCGGCGAGCACGTAGGGCTCGACCTTGTAGGTCGCGATCGACTCGGCGTCGCGGCCGTGGTGCACCGGGTTGATCATCCGGAACAGCTCCCACGCGCGCTCGGGATCGCCAGCGGCGGCGAACGCCATGACAGCCCACACCGCGGCGTGGGTGTACTGGCCGCCGTTCTCGCGGACACCCGGGACGTAGCCCTTGATGTAGCCGGGCTCGAGCGCGGATCGATCGAACGGCGGATCGAAGAGCTTGATCACGCCGAGCTCGCGATCGACGAGCCGGGCATCGACGGCCGCGAGGCCTTGCCGCGCGCGATCGGGATCGACCGCGCCCGACAGGATCGCCCAGCTCTGCGGCAGCGAGTCGATCTGGCACTCCGGGCTCGAGGCCGAACCGATCGGTGCGCCGTCGTCGAAGTACGCGCGGCGGTACCACGCGCCATCCCACGCGTGCTCCTCGAGGCTGGCCGCGAGCTCGCGGGCGCGTGCGAGGCACTGGTCGGCGTACGCGGCGTCGCCGCGGGCACGCGCGAGAGCCGCGAACTGGACGAGCACGTCGTGCAGAAAGAACGCGAGCCAGACGCTCTCGCCCTTGCCGTGCTCGCCGACGAGGTTCATGCCGTCGTTCCAGTCGCCGGTGCCCATCAGTGGGAGGCCGTGCACGCCGAGCCGGAGGCCATGCTGGATCGCGCGCACGCAGTGGTCGTAGAGCGAGGCGCTCTCGCCGGACCGCGTCGGTAGATCGTAGTAGCTGTCCTCGTCGGCGTTGACGGCGCGACCCTCGATGAAGTCGATCTTCTCGTCGAGCACGCCGGTGTCACCGATCGCCGCGACGTAGCGGCACACCGCATACGGCAGCCACAGATAGTCGTCGGAGATCCGCGTGCGCACACCGCGTCCGAGCGGAGGATGCCACCAGTGCTGGACGTCGCCCTGCGGGAACTGGTGGGCCGCGGCGCGCACGAGCTGCTCGCGAAGCAGCGCGGGTTCGGCGTGCAACAGCGCGGTCGCATCCTGGAGTTGATCGCGAAAGCCGAACGCGCCGCCGGACTGGTAGAAGCCGCTGCGCGCCCACATCCGACACGCGAGCACCTGATAGAGCAGCCAGCCGTTGGCGAGGAAGTTCAGGCTCGGGTCTGGCGTCTGCACGTGGACGGCGCCGAGCGTGCGGTTCCAGTACCCCCACACCTTCTCGAGCGCGGTCTGCGCGGCGCCGGTGCCGCGGGACAGGCCGACGATGTGACGGGCATCCGCGAGGTCACGCCCCGAGCCGAACAGGAACACGATCTCGCGCTCCTGGTTGGGCGGAAGGTCGATCGAGACCTGCATCGCGAGACATGGATCGAGCCCGGCGCCGACCCGGCCGGAGAGCCGGGCACGCCGCATCGCCGCGGGCTTCCCGAGGTGGCCGTTGCGGCCGACAAACTCGAGCCGATCGCCGGTCACGAACCGGACGTCCTCGCTGCACTCGAGGAACGCGATCCGCGGCGAGAACTCGTTGCTGTACGGGTTTCGCGCGAACAGCGCGCCGGTCTTGACGTCGACCTCGGTGACGACATGCGGGATGTTTGCCGGTCGTTGCGAGCCGAGCACGAGCTCGAAGTACCCGGTCAGCGAGAGGCGGCGTGGCTTGCCGGAGCGGTTGGCGAGCCGCACGACGATGAACTTCGCGGGCGCGTCGGTCGCGACGTACGTTCGCAGCTGCGACGTGATCCCCGCGTTCGAGGTCTCGAAGATGCTGTAGCCGAAACCGTGACGCGTCGTGTAGGGCAGCGCTCCGGCGACCGGCTGCGGCGTCGGAGACCAGTAGCGGCCGTCTTCTTCGTCGCGGATGTACATCGCCTCACCGC
>JBKJUF010000318.1:0-3631 GCA_046590445.1 Kofleriaceae bacterium | reverse complement strand
TACGGCCGAAGCTGGGCAGGTGGAGCTACTTGCAGCCCTTCGCGAGCGGGTTATCGAGGCACACCTTATCGTCGCGGATCCCACGCATCAGGATCGTCACGCCAGCGGCCACGAGCGCCGCGCGCAGCTCGTTCCACTCGGCGTCCTTCGCTCCGTCGGCTAACTCAACGAGCGCGGTCGTGCGCTGTTTGCAGACCGCGATCGCGTGCTCGCGCTTCATCGGTTCGCCGTCAACCACGCCACCCTTGCCGTCGTGGTCTCGCTCCTGTCGGGATGTGCCGAGGCCCTCGTGTTCATCGCGGTCGAGAGCGCGAGGCTGCGGTCGTCGGATCCCGACGCGGAGCCTGCCGAGGCGTCCGACGTGCGGCGCCAGCGCGAGAACGCCGAGATCCGCGAGACCGGCAGGAGGCTCGAGGCCACGGCCACGCGATCACCGAACATCCCGATGCGTCTCGACCGTGCGCTGGTCCTCGAGGCGATCGTTGTCGCGAGACCGCAGGTCGCATCGTGCAGTACCGGATCAGTTGCTGGCGAGGTCGTGGTGCGGGTACCACTGGTATCCTCGAGTCGTGTCGGATCCAGCCGATAAGAAGAAGCCCGCGACGTATCAGGACGTGCTCGACGCACCGCCCTCCATGGTGGCCGAGATCATCGCGGGCGAGCTTCACCTGTCGCCGCGACCGGGGACGCCGCATGCGATGGTCGCCTCGGTGCTCGGTGGCGAGCTGTACTCCCCATTCGGGGCGGGACGAGGCGGGCCGGGTGGGTGGACCATCCTCGACGAGCCCGAGCTTCACTTCGGTGACGAGGTCGTCGTCCCCGATCTTGCGGGCTGGCGCGAGGCACGACTTCCCGTCGTTCCGGACGAGCCCTTCTTGACGCTGGCGCCGGATTGGATCTGCGAGGTGCTCTCGAGGTCGACCGAGACTCGCGACCGACTGGAGAAGATGCCGCTGTACGCGTCGGTCGGCGTTCGCCATGCGTGGCTCGTCCAGGCGAAGTCGCGCTCGATCGAAGCCTTCCGCTTGCACGACGGGATGTGGCTCGCGATCGGCGTCTATCGAGATGCCGGAAAGGCGCGTATCGAGCCGTTCGACGCGATCGAGCTCGATCTCGCGCGGCTGTGGGCGAAGACGCCGCTGCCGACGCGAGCCTCCGACGGCGCGACGTATTACCAGTTCGAAGGTCCGTGACTTCGATGATCAGGTCACCGCGCGAAGCTTGTCCCACGCGCGGTTCTGGAGATCCTTGCGCTTGATCGCTTTGCGCTGCTTCGCATGTGCGAGGAGCTCTGGCTTCATGGCCGTCGGAGCATCGCACGCACGTAGTCTGACTACCCCGCAGAACGAGTCGCCGTCGTCCATGAACACCTCTGGTTCTGGCGCGGCCGCCACCTCGCTACGGATCGACGCGCGCTCAGGAACCGCGGCGACCACGAGCGCCGCGTCGATGGCACGCAGCACGTGCGCGCGCGGCAACGCCTGGTTTGTTGCGGTGGCCGACGCCGCGGGCTGAAGCCATGACCGCGCGAGCGCGAGGGCCTCGGTTTCCGCTCGAGCGTCGCGCTGCGCGGCGCTTGGCGGCTTGTGCGAAGCCGTCCTTGCCCATGATGTGGAGCTCGCCCTTGCCGGCGGCGACGCGCGGCACCACGAACTTGCCGGCTTGATCGGTGGTCGGCGCGCGACCGGCGAGGATCGAACCGATGTTTCTGCTCGAGCCGGTGCCGCCGCCGGCGAACGCGAAGACGCCGGGCACGGGCTGCTTCGTGAGCACGTGGACGACGGTGCCGCTGATGGTGGCCCAGCGCGCGAGCGCGAAGTCATGGGTGAGCGGACCGGCGGGAATCTCGATCTCGGCGCGCGCTGCCGCCGGCACTGTCGATCGTGCACTCGTACTTGCCCGGCGCGAGTGACTCGAGGGTGTACGCCCCGTCGTCGGTCGCGACGTGGCGTGTCCACGCATCCGGTGCGGGTGTGCCGTCGGGGCCGGTCACCAGCCGCGGATCACGCCGTCGCGCGCCTCGACCGTCAGCGTGACACCGGACTTCTCGCTGCCGGCGACGACGTCGAGCTCGACGGTGGCCTTGCTCGGCTTGTCGTCGCCCCGCATGGCCTCGAACTGTTCGTCGCGATCTGCGACCGCGCGGACCTTGACCTTGCCCGGTTCGATGCCGACGACGCGAAAGCTGCCATCGGGTCCGGTTCGCGCCGTCGAACATGTTGCCAAGGCCGATGTCGCCCTCGAGCTCGAGCGAGATCGCTGCCCCCGCGAGTGGCGGCTCGACCCGACCCGCGAGCGGCGCGCCGATGGCGAGCTCGACGACGACGTCGGTCACGTCCTTGTCGACGACGTCGACGCTCTTGCCGATATCCGGCACCGCGCCCTCACCGACGGCGAACAGCATGTAGGTCGCCGGCCGGACGCCGATGATCGTCGTGGTTTGTCCGGCGAATCTCGGCCATCACGGCCGCTGCTCGGCCATTTCGGACGTCGACGGTGGTGATCCTCGACGGTTGGCGCGGCACGCCCGTTGCTCGCTGCGATGCTACGATGGCTGTGATGGTCGCGCGATCCACGGAAGCTCCGGTGCCGCTGGGCGAGTACGTCCCGATGGCGGACGGCCGCATCCTGTTGTGGAACAAGACCTGGGACGACTGGGAAGCACTCCTTGCGATCCGTGGCGACAAGAGCAGCCCTCGCCTTGCGTTCCTCGACGGCACGGTGGAGCTCATGAGTCCTTCGCGCGATCACGAAGTGATCAAGTCCTGCCTCGGATGCTTGCTCGAGGCGTATTGCTTCGCGCGCGGCATCGGCTTCTCGCCGGTAGGCGGCTGGCTGCAGAAGGACCAGGCGTTGGAAGCGGGCGCGGAGCCCGACGAATGCTACGTGTTCGAACCCGGATCACGCAGCAAGTCACGGCCGGACCTGGTCATCGAGGTGATCTGGACCAGCGGTGGCATCGACAAGCTCGAGATCTATCGGCGATACGGCATCGGCGAGGCCTGGTTCTGGGAAGCCAATCGAATCTCGATATTCGTCCTCGGTCCCGACGGATATCAACGCGCGACACGCAGTCAGATCCTGCCCGAGCTCGACGTCGACCTGCTTGCCAGCTTCGCGTGCGTGCAGCCGGTCAGCGATGCAGTGCTGCAGTATCGCGCGGCGCTCGGCCGCTGAGCGATTTGATCATCATAGAGCGGCGTCTCGGCTGTTCGACCGATGGGCGGCTCAGGTTGCTGGCTCGCGGGCTCCGCGCGCCAGGTCCGTCAGCTCGGTCTCGGCGAGCTGCTCGGTCTGCATCATCGAGCGATCGCTCTTGAGCTCGACACACCGGCCGCTCGTCAGCACGAAGAAGTGGCCGATCGGCTGCGTCGCGAGCCGCGGTCCGACGTTCGGATAGGGGCCGATCAGGTTTCGCATCTTCTCGATCGCACGGTCCTGCGCGACCTTGCCGACGAGCCAGGTGCCGATGTTGTCGCGCGCCTTGTAGTCGAAGTCGCCGGGGTTCTGGGTGGCGAGCAGGATTCCGAGGCCGCCCGAACGCGCGCGGCGCAGGAGGTCGAACATCGGCTCCTTGGTCGGCGGCGAGCCGATCGCCGGCACGTAGGCGTCAGCCTCGTCGAAGAACGCC
>JBKJUF010000265.1:0-8702 GCA_046590445.1 Kofleriaceae bacterium | reverse complement strand
CGGTATCACGATGGCAACCGCGATGGCGTCAGCACTGCTGCGCATCCCGGTGCGCCAGACCGTGGCGATGACCGGCGAGGTCACGCTGCGCGGCCGCGTGCTACCGATCGGCGGGCTGAAGGAGAAGATCCTCGCGGCGCATCGCGCCGGCATCGAGACCGTGTTGATCCCCGAGGAGAACCGCAAGGACCTGAAGGACGTGCCCGAGTCCGTGATCGAGCAGATCGCCGTGATCCCGGTGAAGCACATGGACGAGGTGCTGCGCTACGCCCTCGCCCATCCGCAGCCCGAGGAGTTCCTGCGCGAGCCCTCGAGCGTCGTCGACTGGCGCATCGTCGAGACGATGCCCCCGACTGATCCGCGCGACGCGCACTGAAGCTGTCGCGCCTGCGGCCTCACCGCGCGCGGAGTTTCGTGAGATCCGCACGTAGCGCACGCGCACGGCGTGCACGCACGCGCACCTCGCCGTGTGAGGTTGCATGAGACCGGCGGAATTGTCGTCGACTGATGCGCTGGACGTGGTGAAGGTAGGGCGTGCGCAGCCTCTACCTCCTCGGCCTGTTCCTCGTCGGGTGCGCGACGCCCGCCGATGACAGCGGAGCCGCCTGCGAGCACTGTCGCGACGTCGCGACCGACGACACCGACCTGGCCGATGCCGGGCTTGGCGACGAGCTCGACGCCGGCGATGGCGGCCCGGTCGCGCCACCACCGCCCGCAAACCTCGCCGATACCGGGCTGTGCACGAACCCCGCGTGCACGACCATCGCGAGCGGCGTCGTCGAGTTTCGCCCGCGCTGGGCGCTGTGGAGCGATGGCGCGAGCAAGCGGCGCTGGATCGCGTTGCCGCCCGGCACGCAGATCGATACGACCGACATGGACTACTGGCGCTATCCGACCGGCACGAAGCTGTGGAAGGAGTTCGTGCGCGACGGCGTGCGCGTCGAGACGCGCTACATGGTCAAGATGGCCGGTGGCGACGCTGCGTGGTCGTTCGTCGCGTATGCCTGGAACGCCGAGCAGACGCTTGCGCTGCCGATCCCGGCGGGCCGCGCGAACGTGCTCGGCACCGGCCATGACATCCCGTCGCAGGAGACCTGCCTCGGTTGTCACGCGAACGTGAAGACGCGCGTGCTCGGCTTCACGGCCTTCCAGCTCGACTGGAACGCGCCAGCGCCGCTGGCCGATCTCGATGATGCGCTCGCGCGCGGCTGGCTGACCGGAGCGCCGCCCGGCAGCGTGTCGCCGCATCTCCCGCTACCCGGCAGCGCGCAGGTGCAGGCGACGCTCGGCTACCTGCACGCGAACTGCGGGCACTGCCATCACGCGGACTCGCCGCTCGTGAACCGGCCGATGTTCCGGCTCGAGGCCGCGCGGATCTCGTCGGTCGGAATCACGCGCACGTACCAGTCGTCGGTCAACGTCCCCGGGACCGCGTTCGGCGGCGCGACCATCGTGGCCAAACCCCGCGACCCGGATCACTCGATCATCATCACCCGGATGAACGCCGCCGACCCGAAGAAGCGGATGCCCGCCCTCGGTGCCGAGACGATCGACGTCACCGGGCGGTCGCTCCTGCGCACCTGGATCACGAACCTCTAAGCTCGCGCGGATCAGGTCCGCGTGCGGCTCGCTGTCGCAGCGTGTCGCAGCTCAGCGCTCGCAGGTGCCGTACGTGAAGTTCGACTCGAGATCGGTCCCCGTGCGGTCGAGCCGCCAGCGCGTCAACCGACCGTCGCTGTCGTACGTGAAGTCCTCGACGATATCGAGGTCGGTCCCCGACGCGTCGTGCCGCCAGCGGCTGAGCTGGTTCGTGCTCGTGTACGTGAAGTCGTCGGTGACGTCGAGCGCGGTTCCGCTCGCATCATGCCGCCAGCGCGAGAGCTGGCCGCTGCTCGTGTACGTGAAGTCATCGGTGACATCGAGATCGGTGCCGCTCGCGTCGTGCCGCCAGCGGCTCAGCTGATCCGTGCTGGTGTACGTGAAGTCGTCGGTGACATCGTTTGTGGTGCCGCTACCGTCGAAGCGGACGCGCGAGAGCTTGCCGCTGCTCGTGTACGTGAAGTCGACGGTGAAGTCGTTGTCGGTGCCGGTCGGGTCGTGCACGAAGCGCGTGATGCGGCCCGCGCTGTCGAACGTCGAGTTGCCGCTGACCGAGAACATCGTCATCGCCTGCATGCGCGTGGCCGCGACCGTGTCGTGCCAGATCACCTCGGAGTCGGGCAGCGCCGGTGGCGTGTAGTTCTTGCACGTGCTGCCGGCCGCATCCGGCGGCAGCCCACCATCGGGATCCGACGAGCCACCACCGCCGCCGCCGCACGCCATCACGAACCCGACGCACCAGATCATGCTTCGCATGGGTGCCTGGTAAACCGCGCCCTGTCGTGACGCAAGCCGATTGTTGCAAGCCCGCGTTACTTCGCCGCCTCGACGGTGCGCAGCGTCTCGTCGAGGTACGCCTCGATCTGCTCGGCGCGCGGGACCTGGCAGTCGCCGGTCTGGGTCAGCGTCGATTCCCACTTCCAGTAGCCGGGCGGCTTTGGCGGCTCGGGCTGCTTGCGCTTCCAGTACCAGATCCGCGCCTCGCGAACGCCGGGCGGGTACGGATCCGCGGCGCGGCCGTAGTCGTTGGTCCACAGGTAGAAGCGCGGCACGTAGCCCTGCGCCTCGCCGAGCTCGATGATCCGCCGCAGCTTCGGCGGATCCGACGCGAGGAAGACCTGCAGTGCCGCGAACGCGGTGGTCGCGCATCCCACGGCTTCGGGCCGCGCCGAGTCGGGATTCGGTGCCGTCTCGCCCGGCGGGATCTCGCCCTTGCTCGGGTAGAAGCCCCACAGGACCTCTTCGGGGTAGCGGATCTCCTCCTTGCCCGTGTACGGCCAGTACTCCGCGCCCGCGAGCAGGTAGCCGCGGATCGTGAACGTCTCCATCCGCTCCGAGATCGGCGAGGCCGGTGCCGGCTTCGCGGGCGGAGGCTTCGGCGTGCTACCGCACGCGGCGATCGTCGACGACAAGGCGAGGCAAGCGAGGCGCATGGGCAGGAGCTGTACTACGGCCATCGGCGCGGATGAGCGCCGTAACCCGCTTGACAGCGAGGACCCGCCCGCCTACAAAAACGTCCTCGGAAGTCGGGCGAATAGCTCAGCGGAAGAGCGTCGCCTTTACACGGCGGTGGTCGCAGGTTCGAACCCTGCTTCGCCTACTGAAAATCGAACGATTCTGGAGCGGTAGTTAAGTTGGTTATAACGCCGGCCTGTCACGCCGGAGGCCGCGGGTTCAAGTCCCGTCCGCTCCGCCAACTAACCCGAGATATTCTAGCTAGTTACCTGGCTCGGAATTCTCGGGGCTTTTCGTGCGTCGTACCCCTGTAGTAAATGTGTAGTAAGCGGGGGCGACATGGGGACGGTCTTCAATCGGGGTACGAAGGACAAGCCGAACTGGTACGTCGGGTACCGGGACGACGGCCACTGGGTCTACAAGCCGTCGCGCCAAGCCACCAAGGCGCAGGCGAAGCGCTGGGTCCAGGAGATCGAGTCGCGCATCGCGCGCGGCCAGGTCGGCATCGAGGACGACGACGATGCCCCGGCTTTCAAGCCGGCATTCGAGGCGTTTCTGGAAGGGCTGACGAATCGCAACGCCGCTGACGATCGCAGCCGCGGTCGCCGGCACCTGCTCCCGAAGTTCACGCGCATGAAGCTCGCCGACGTCGGACTCGCGAGCGTGATGGAGTGGATCGACGAGCAGCGCGCTGCGGGTGCGCTGAGCGAGGCGTCGATCCGCCACAACATGAATTTGTTGTCGCGCTTCTTCTCGTGGGCGATCGCCCGCGACAAGGCATCGATCAATCCGGTTCGGCAGATCCCGATGGGCAGCCGGCCGACGCAGACGGTGAAGTCCGACACACCGTGGCTCGATGACGACGCGATCGTGCGCAAGCTGATCGGCGATCTCGAGGAGCCGATCAACTTCATGTTCTACCTCTGCAACCGATCCGGGCTTCGCACCGGTGAAGCAGCGGGTCTGCGGATGTCGGACATGGCGTTCGTCGGCGAGGGCCTGATCCGCGTGCGGTTCTCCTACGAGGGTCCACTCAAGGAGGACAAGAAGGGCGCGGGGAAGGTGAAGTGGGTCCCGGCGCCGGAAGACTGCGCGGAGTTCCTCGGTCCGTGGATCGAGCAGCGCAAGGCGCAAGGCGCCGGCCCCGAGGCTCACGTGTTCCCGTGCGCCCGTCGCAAGGGTCTCGGCTACCGCAAGGAGTACATCGAGTCGTGCTGGGAAGAGGCCGCGCCGAAGCACGTCGGTGCGCGCGAGGTGCTGCTCAAGAAGAAGGGCGACAAGGTCGCGAACGAGCAGAAGCCGACGATGACCTGGTACCAGGCGACGCGGCACAGCTTCGTGAGCCGTCACCTCTCGCGCGGCGCGTCGCTCGACGAGGTCAGCGCAGCCGTCGGTCACTCGTCGCCGATGGTCACGAAGCGATTTTACGATCACTACGTGCGACGAACGTTCTCGCCGAGGCTGCGCGCGGGACTGGGCCTGGTTTCGCAGCCACAGAGCGGTCGCCTCGTTGCAATGAAGCGGTAGCAGTCCCGCGCATGAGATCCGAGCGACGGAAGCGCAGCCTCGTGCCAACCCGCTGACACGGAACCTGTCCGCGTTCGACGGCCTTGCGCAGCGCGCCCTCCGTCATGGCGAGGATCGCCGCCGCACCCTCGACATCGATCAGCTCGTCTTCGAGCGCGCTGCGGATCTCGGTCTGCACCGCCTCGGCGACGATCTCCTTCATGAGGGTGCGCGCGTCCGTCGATCGCAGCCAGGCTGTCAGCTCCGTGGTCAGGTCGATCACGACGCGAACCTCGTCTCGATTTCGTCGAGATGCTCGCGAGTCCACGCGACCGCGTCCTCCGGTTCCATGCACACGAGCTTGTAGATCTCTTCGGCGAGATCAGGATCGTTTCGCTCCAATCGACAAGCGATCGCCGGACCGAGCTTCTTCAAGCGGTCGAGCTCGGCCGCGGCGAACGTGCCGGCGATCGCGTTCAGCCTCGCCTTGAGTCCCGTCGTGAACAGGCGCATGTACTTCGAGAGAGGCTTCGGTGCTCGCGGGCCCGGCGCTCCGGCTTCGAGCGCGACCGCTTTCTCGGCGCGGTACGCACTCATCGCGTAGAGATCGGCGGCGAGTCGCATCGCGTCGATCGGATCGTGCGTGACCGCGGTGAGGGTGGCGATCGTCGCGGCGTGCGCGGTCTTCAACTCTGGTTGCTGTGTGTTCGACATGGATTGTCCTTTCGGGGTGCTCGTGTTCATTCGGCCGGAACCGTGGGCGCCTTCGCCTCGCTCAGCTCCGCGAGCGTCGTGCGCAGCAGTGCGGCGGCCTCGGCTGGGTTCAACCCGCTGACCTGCGCGATCAGCCATTCCTGCTGGTCTTCGCTGATGCGCTCACCCAGCGCGAGGATCTGCGCTGCCTCGTCGGGGTCTAGCAGCGACTTGATCGCGAGGAAGTGCGCCATCAGCCTCGGGTCCGTCATGACGCGCGCTTGCAGGGTGTTCGTCGTCGAGGCCGCGCGCTTCGCCTCTTTCGTCGCCTTGGCCTTCGCCGACGCGTAGTTCAGATCGACGAGCTCGCGTAGCTCCCACCTTGGCTTCGACGCAAGTGTGTCGCCCTGCGGCCCAGCCGGTCCGCTGGCGAGTGCCTTGGCCCCTGCTCCGCCGGCAAGCATCGACATCAGCGGCTTGACCGACGGTGCCCAATGTTCTGCGAGCGGCGCGAGCACGTCGTAGATCGTCTTGTTCTGCGCCGGTTCGTCGTCGTCTTCGTCGTCTTCTTCGTCGTTCCGCGGCGGCTCGGGCAGCGGAAGCGGCGGTGCACCGTTGCGGTGGAAGCCGCGCGCCGACCCGATCGACTTCACCCAATCGGCCTGCGACTCGGTCACCGCGCGCAGGGCCTCGCTGTTGACGCGCATCATCTGAGCCATCGCTTCGAGCGCGAAACGCAGATCGCTGGTCGGCGAGGCCGTGCGCATTGCGGGCAGGAACGACGTCTCGGGCCCGGCGTTGCGCAGCTCGCGCATATCGCGTGTGACGTCCACGGTCGCGACGTAGTCGAGAACCTTGCCGACCTCGTCCAGGGCGTACACGCGGTAGACGTCGGCACCGCACAGGTCGGCCAGCTCCTCGGCAGTCGTCTCGAGCGGGATGCGCAGCGTGCGCTTGTCGGGGCCGACGATCTCCTTCGGACGTCCCGTGGTCTGACGGCAGAGTCGCCACGCGGCAGTGCCGTCCGGGATCGCGACGAGGTTGCCCTGAGCGTCACGGGCAAGAGGTGGATGTTGCGGTTCGGGCTTCGATGCGGTGTGGGTCGCCATGCATCAGAGTGTACGAGAGCGTTCGGCAACCCTTGCCGAGCCGAGAGATCCCTCCCACGATAAGCCTGGTGAGAACCTTAGTTGGAACGTTCGCCGAACCCTTCCTGGAAGCCTTCGGGAAAGGCTTCTGGATGCCGTTCGCGTGGCCATCCCGACGGGGATCGGTCCGCCTTCGTCGCGGGATTCAACGTGTATCGAAGGGGTGAGCTCGGCCAGGTCGCGCGTGCGTTGCACGTACTGGACGCGTTGCGCGGCTTCAGGCACGGTCGCTGGGTCAGCGAGGTGGCTGCGGAGGTCGGCGCTAGCGAGCGCACCGTGCGCCGCGACATCGATGAGCTGCAGGATGCGGGCTTCGAGGTCGAGCTCAAGCGCGTTGACAACCGCTCGATCGCGACGCTGGAGAGTGAGCGCAACTACTCGCCAGTTTCGATCACCAAGCGCGAGCGCTTCACACTGCTCGCGGTACGCAGCGTGTTCGACGTGCTGCGCGGAACGCCACTGCACGATGACGTCGTCAGCGTGCTCGCGAAGCTCGAACAGCGCCTGACGAAGGCCGAGCGCAAGGAGGCTGCGACCCTGTGTGCGAGCGCTTCGCCTACGTCCCCGACGGCGGAACGAAGGCGTACGACGACAAGGCCGACATCATCGACGCGATCCAGACCGGCATCCTGTCGCGCAAGGTTGTTCGGTACGCGTACAAGGACTCGCGCGGACGAGGAAAGCGTGGCTACTTCGCGCCGTTCGCGCTGCTCCTCTACCGGCACGGCCTCTACACTGTCGGCGCGCGCGGCGAAGATCCGACGATCGACGCCTCGGACTGGAGGCGCACGCTCCGGGTGTTCGCCGTGGAGCGCTTCACCGAAGCCGACCACCTTCGCGAGCGTACCTTCGAGGTGCCTGCCGACTTCAAGATCGACGAAGTGCTGCATGGCGCCTTCGGAATCCATGTCGGCGATCCCGCCAAGGCCACCAGGGCGATCATCGAGTTCAGCCGCGAGAAGACCAGTCTCGTCGAGGCACGCGTCTGGCACCCGACGCAACAGATCGAACGCACGACCGAGGGCGGTACCCGGCTGTTGTTCACGGTCGCCAACCTCGAGCCACTGGTGTCGTGGATCCTGGAGTGGGGACCGCACGCGCGCGCCGTCGAGCCGCCCGAACTGGTGGCGCGTGTCGTCGACGAGCTCGACGCTGCGCGACGACAGTACAGGTAACTCACCAAGTGCCGCACCGATCCCCATCGGAGGACGTCGCGATCTAACCGCGCCCCTCAGCGACCAGCGCGCGCCGGTGTGGCCCAGTTTGCGGTGACGCTCGATCGTTGGACGCGCAGCAAACTGAAGTCGATGTACGCTCTCCACGGACACGCTCCATGGAGGTTGTCCATTCTGGCGAACACCCTGCCCCGCCGAGCGAGGCTGCTGTTGGCGTGCTCACCGCGAACTCCGCGCTGGCTCACCGCAATCCGCGACTTCGTCGGTGTCCACTGCAGAGGACACTCCGGAATCGAGAATTCCACTCCAGTGGACAGTTGTCGACGTGCCAAACATTCGTGGGCGTCGAAACCCAAAAACGGCACCCAAAGCTTTTCGCGAGCGTCGCCTTTCTATAACAAGGAACGATGGGGCGTTTCGCACTCGTCGTGATGGTGGTGGCAGCGTGCGGACACGATGACGATCCCGATGGCGATGCCACGCGCAGGTGCGCGCAGGTTCGCGAGCACGTGATCGATCTCCGGCTGGCCGATGCTTCTAACATTGATGTCGCGGCCCATCGCGTCGCCATGCGCAACGCGCTCGGCGACGGCTTCGTCGCGAGCTGCAAGGCGACGATGACGACCGCGCAGGCATCGTGCGTGTTGAGCGCGGTCGATGCCGCGTCCGCGAACGCCTGCCACTGATCCACATCCACGAAGCGGTTCGAGAACGATCCAGGAGGTACTGGTATGGGGAATCGTGTACGCAGCACTCGAAACTTTCGTCAAGGTGCGTTCGCGCGCGGCATGTCCGCGCTGCTCGCGACTACGGCCGTGCTCCAGATCGGTCCGGCCAAGGCCGCCCCGGCGGACATCTTCGCGAGCGCCGCTCCGTCGCTCGGTAGTCCCGCTGCGAAGGCAGCAGATCTGCGGACGGGAGATGCGAGCGTATCCACGCAAACCGGGGCCCTGCAGTACGGGTATCCGATCCAGGTGCCGCCCGGACGCGGTGGAATGGCGCCCCAGCTCGCGTTGTCTTACTCGAGTCAGGCCCCGACGTATGGAGGAATCGCAGCAGGCTGGGCGCTCGCGATCCCCGAAATTCGCGAGGACACCTCGCAGGGCCGGCTCGCGACTCACTCGCC
>JBKJUF010000264.1:0-6320 GCA_046590445.1 Kofleriaceae bacterium | reverse complement strand
GGTACTACTGGCGCGGCCACCGGCACTTCCGCCAACAGCGGCGTCGCCGAGACCGTTGCCACGGCGATCGCGAGCACGGCGATCCATCCGGAGCAGCGGCGCCGCCGCGGCAAGGGGACCGCGATCCACGCCGAGGCCGTCGCGCCGACTGGCCCGCGGATCGTCGTGTTCGACTGCGAGACCACCGGCACCGATCGCGTCAACGACCAGGTGATCGAGCTCTGCGTCCAGCGCGGGCTCGCTGACGACGCGCCGAGCCAGGTCTGGCGGATCAAGCCGGCGTGCGCGATCCACCCCGGCGCCCAGGCGGTGCATGGCATCACGGCCGCCGAGCTCGCGGACTGCCCGACGTTCGCCGACGTCTCCGACGCGATCGTCGCGGTGTTCGCGGAGGCTGACGTCATCGTCGGCTACAACCTCGCGTTCGACATCGACATGCTGCAGGCCGAGTACGGCCGGATCGGCCGGCCTCCACTCGATCTCGCGGGCAAGCAGATCGTCGACGCGTTCCGGCTCTGGCAGCAGTGCGAGCCGCGCAGCCTCCAGCACGCGCACCAGCGCTTCGTCGGCAACGCGTTCGAGGCCGCCCACACCGCGAGCGCCGATGTCGCGGCGACTGGCCGCGTGCTTGCCGGCATGCTGCGCGCGTTCGCACTCGAGGGACGCGACTGGGGCGACATCGCGAACGTCTGCGATCCCGGCCGCGCGAGCTGGGTCGGGCCGTCGCGTCACCTGCGCTGGGAGGGCGACGTCATCGTGCTCGGCTTCGGCAAGCACGGCGGCGCGCCGGTTCACGAGCTCGCCGCCGGCCCGGACCGCAGCTTCCTGCGCTGGGTCGTCGATCGCGACTTCCCGCCGCACGTCGGCGAGGTCTGCCGTGCCGCGCTCGAGCTGCCGCGCGACGAGTTCCTGGTGTGGGCGCGCACCCGTTATGGTGTCGCGGCCCCGACGACGCAGCCACCGTTCGCGAAGTAACCCCGCGCCGCGGCCGTCAGGCGTCGGTCGCCGAGCTCTCGAGACACACCGCGCAGCATCGCGAGTGCTATGTTACGGACATCTTGAGGCCCGCACCGCTTTCCTTGGCAGACGAGCTCGGGCAGCTCAGTCCAGAGGAGCGCGCCTGGTTCGCCGCAGACGAGGCACTACGGCAGCAAGCCCAACGTCTCGCCACCGAGCTCGGCTTGGACGAAGGTGATGTTCTCCACACGTTGAAGCAACTAGCACGCAGCGCGACTGCGAGGCTTCGACGCGGACTCGCACATGGACGACGAAGACCTCGACTTTCTTACTGACGCCGAGCGCGGCTTTCTCGAGGTGCTCAATGCATCGGGTCTGCGGTACCTCCTCGTGGGTATGAGCGCGGCCTTGCTCCAGGGTGCACGCGGCGCGACGGAAGACATCGATCTGTGGTTCGAATCGATCGGCGACGACCGGATCGGTGAGGCTGCGCGCGCTGCCGGTGGATTTTGGGTCACCCGTGCGCAGCCGCCGCGTCTCGGTGGCGCCATCGGGGACCGGCTCGACGTCGTCACGCACATGTCGGGGCTCTCCGACTTCGCAACCGAATATCGAGACGCAATCGATGAAGTCGTGGGAGGTGTTCCGGTCAAGCTCTTGCCCTTGCCGCGAATTATTGTGAGCAAGCGTGCTGCAGGTCGACCGAAGGACGCCGCCACTTTGTACGCGCTCGAGGCAGCCCTCAAGATCATCGATGCGCTCAAGAGCTCGGCCGGCCCACGCGATAAATGACCGTTGCGCCCACCGCCGGACTACGACGACCCGCCCCGGCAACGCCCTTCTCACGCACGTCCCCGTGCGAGATCGACCGAAACCGCGAAAGCCGGATCATTCTGCCGGCTTGGCGAGCAGATCTCGGCTTCGCGGCGCGAGCGTAAGCTCTCACCGAACCAGCGCGGCGTCTCCACGGTGTGTGCATGCGGCGGGTTCATCGGATCCACGCAATCCGGCCTGTCGCCGTGAACAACAGCTTGGAACGGTACCGCGACGAGATCGATTGGCGCCGCCGCCGGTCCGAGTGAACCACGTCTTTCCGCCAGCCTCAGCCCGCGATCGAAGCGAGGGCTGCATGCGTAGATTCGAGTTCATCGAGGGAAGCTCGTCGAAGTTCTGGGAGATCACCGTCGACGGAACGAAGATCGAGACGCGCTGGGGGCGGATCGGCACTGAAGGACAGACCAAGTCGGCAACCTCCGGCAGCCCCGCGCTGGCGACCGCGGCCGCACAGAAGCAGATCGGCGAGAAGCTCGCCAAGGGCACCGCGCTGGTCCGGCACGAATGGGCACCCGAGGAGGAGGCCTTCGCTGAATGCGTCCTCGAGGTGCTCCCCGAACTGCATCTGCCGCCGCACTCGTCGAGCTACGTCGGCGTCAGCAGCGGGGGCCTCGCGCTCGGCGACGACCACGCCGTGTACTGGGACAAGGTGTGGCTCCCGTGGCGCAGCAAGCAGCGACCGGGTGACGCGGGGGAGGCGGGGATCCACCAGATGCTCGGCTACGCGGTCGGCGACGACACCGGCGACCAGGGCAAGGACGAGGAGGTCCTATTCGGGTTCGACAGCGACGATCGCGCGAAGATGGAGTGGGGGGACGCGCAGTGCGTCTGGGCGCTCATGAAGCGGAACGATCTCGCGAAGCGCGCCTGGAAGAAGCTGCGCTCGGCGACCTGATCCATCAATCAGCAACGCCGATCTGGGTCCTGCTCGCCGCCGCCATCGGGCTCGGGCACGTCGCATGCAGCAAAAACAAGTCCTGCCGACAGGACGATTGATGCAGGTTTCGCTGCCAGCGGCCGGTCTGCCGGTGGGGGATCGACCAGCCGGCTCGCATCGAGTCTCGCCGCGTTCGGCGGCGGCCTGGTGCTAGCGCGTGCTCATAGGTTACAGCTACTCGATGCCGTACTTCTCGAGCTTGTAGAACGGCTCCCCCGCACAAGCGCGCAACCTCGCTCAAGAATCGCCAACGCACGACAACGCGGCCTCAACGTGCTCTCCTCGACGCCATGACGCCGAAAGGAGACAAGAGGGAGACGCGGCGGCGAGCGCCACGGATCCCGCTGTACCGCCCCTTTGGTTCCATCGACGAGGCGCAGAGGTGTGATCGACGAGTGCACCGTCCGCCGGCTGTTGACGAAATCGATGCGCGCGAGGACGCCGATCCCGGCTTCCGCCGAGCGCTATTCGTTCGCCTGTGGCGGGTATGCCTGGGTGAGTTCGAGCGGGGAGAGCGGCGGGAACGTGCACAACACGACCTCGACAGCGCGCTCGAGGCGTTGCGGAAGTTCCGCGCGGTGCTTCTCGCTGAGCACGGATACCCGCGGATCTTCGAGCTTGAGGACGCCTTGAGTGCAGCGGTGGACGATGTCGAGCGTGACCGAATTCGGCGTGAGCTGGACGGTGAACGATTCGTCATGGCCCTTTACTTCGCCCGCCGCGGCGCGCCCGCGGAGATTGAAGCATTTGACCGTCTCGTTCCTCACAACCTGGATTCGATGCTGCCGAGATTGCGGCCGGCTCCGATGTCCGCGGAGAGGCAGTTCGTGCGGCACGCGACGCGATACGCGACGCTGAAACAGATCGCCGATGCGCTGGACAGCAAATCGATTGGGAGCGTGCGCCAGATGAAGAGCGCTCTCCGCAAGGACCCGGCCAGTACCCATACGCGGGTCCTCGCGCTCACCCCGGACATGGTGATCAGCGTCGAAGCCGAGAAAGCCGCGGTGCCGGTGCCGGATCGCAGCGAGTGGCCTGATGAAGACTGACGCAGCTGTCAACACCTGATGTATCAGCGCAACGCTGGCCGATGCCGATGATGCAATCGCGCTCGACCTAAGGCCTGCGATCGCTAGCCTGGCGTCATGTCCAACGCGCGACTCGTGCCGCTCGCGAAGGTGCGCGATCTCGATCCAAACTGGCCCTTCTCTGTCTGGTCCACCGGAGCGCTGGTGCGCCAGGGCCGACTTGGTTGCGTGCGTGTTGGGCGTCGAGTCTTCCTGACGCTTGGCCACCTCGAGCGATTCGTACGCGAGCACGACGATAGCCCGAGCACAACCAACGGCACGGCATCGGTCGGTCTGCGGGCGAAGCAGCGGAACCGATGAACAAGCGTCCGACCGATGGCGCGATATCGCTCGAGCGCCGTGCGCGTACAGCTTCGGCCAAGTTCATCCAGAAGGCGGCTCACTGGAGGTGGTTCGCGACGCTGACCTTCGAGTATGGGATCTCGGACCAGCGCGCCGATCAAGCGATCAAGGATTTCTGCCGCTCGATCGCGCAGAGCGCGGATCAACACTTTCAGGCGGCCTGGGTTCGCGAGGATCAGCATCGAGACGTGGCGCATTTCCACGCCCTGCTCTCGGCTCGGGACGGTATCGCAATGCAGGCCGCGTCACTGGAGCGTGCTTGGCGCGCGGTCGATTCGGCCGCTGGGTTCTCGCGGTTCGCACGCTTCGACGAGAAGCGCCGTGCTGCGCAGTACATGCTGAAGGACAAAGTACGGGGCAGCGATTGGTCTTTCGAAGTAGTTTGCCCGAGGTTGGCGCGTTGCCGCCGCCAGGGCTGCACGCTGGCAGTCATCGCCTGGTAGGCACATCAACCGCTCGCAAGCCGACGTGAGCTAGGCTCTGCGGCGAGCGTACGGGGTCCATTGTCCGCGCATCGAGCTTCGACTCGAAAGGGAGATCATTCCGGATCTGCCCGTGCCCTCGGTAACCGAGGGCACGCCATGCCATGCGGCGTCTAGCGAAGGCACCATGCGGCGTCTAGCGAAGGCACCTCCGCCTCTGGTTAAACGCCGTCGAGCAACTCGGCGGCGGTGACATCGAATGCGTCAGCGAGCTTCTGGATCGTGGACAGCCGCACGTCGAGAACGCCACGCTCAATCTTCTGTAAGTGGCTCAGGCTGATCTCGTGCTGCCGCACGACGTCGAGCTGACTGAGGCCGCGCACGTGGCGGAGGCGCCGCACCCGCTTGCCGAATCGGCGCTGAAGATCCTCCTGGCGCAAGCGCGACAAAGGTACGGACCAGCGTCAAGACGTAATACGTCAAGCTTGACGCCTGCGACGCCCGCCTCGACACTGGAGCCTCACCCTGGCCGCGGAGGAACTGGATGGTTGACGATCGATGGAGTGGGATGCGGCTCATCAAGAACAGCGTTTGGATCATGGCGTTCGTGATCCTCGCTACCGTTTTCGCAACGTGCGGGAGCTGCGCCGTCGTTTGCGGCATGTCCGCGCACGAGACCTCCAAGAGCATTGAGGAGGGCAACTCGAAGCAGAAGGACAGCTCGAAGCAGAGTAGCTCAGCGAGCGCGGCGCCCAACGGGAACGCCGACAAAAACACGAAACCGGCGGCCAAGTCCGACGACACCACGATCGTGATGGGGGCGACGTCGCCCGATCCATGGCCGCCGATCAGGCCGAGCACTCCGGACAACATCGCGAGCAACGTCCCGGTCGCCGTCATCGTCCCGGACAAGGTCACGCCCGACAAGCTGGTGCCTGACAAGGTGGTGCCCACCAAGGTCACGCCCGACAAGATCAAGCGTCCGGGCAAGACCGAGATCAAACCGCCCGGCACCATCCCCGAAATTACGACGCCCGAGGTCACGACGCCCGAGGTCACGACGCCCGAGGTCAAGCCGGAGATCGAGCCGGAGATCGAGCCGGAGATCGAGCCGGAGATCACGCCGCCGGTGGCCGCGCCCCCCGCGACGTTCGATCGCTCGATGATCCGCGCAGGTGTCAACGGAATCAGACAGCGCGTGAACGCGTGCCGAGAGACGTCCAGTGTGAAGGGCATCGTCAAGATCGCGTTCGCCGTGTCGCCCGACGGCGTGGTTACGAGCGCCGACGTGCTGGAGGCACCCGATGCGGCGCTTGGGAGGTGCGTCGCGGGTGCGGTGCGTGCGGCAAAGTTCAAGAAGAGCGTCGAGGGCGGCAAGTTCACGTACCCCTTCCTGTTGTGACGAGACAGCGCAAGTAACGCTCGCGACGGACGTCGCCCGGGACGCTATGCTCCCCGCATGGGGCGCATCGTCATCCTGCCGTCTTGCTCGTCTCCGCGACCGCCAACGCACAGCCCGTCAGCTACCAGCTCCAGGTCGATGTTCCCGTCGGCAAGAAGTCGATGCTCGAGTTCCGGGCGGCCCAGGCAGTGACCGCGCTGCCGATCGATCTCGACCGCGACTGCGGCAAGCACTTCACGGTCGATCACGCGGCGCTCGCCAAGGGCGCTTCGATCCGCCTCGCGATCGGCGACGGTGCGGCCGGCAAGGCATCTAGAACGCATCTCAAAAACGGCGCA
>JBKJUF010000679.1:0-4065 GCA_046590445.1 Kofleriaceae bacterium | reverse complement strand
GCGGGCATGGTCTGCGCGGGCATGGTCTGCGCGGGCATGGTCTGCGCGGGCATGGTCTGCGCGGGCATGGTCTGCGCGGGCATGGTCTGCGCGGGCATGGTCTGTCCGCGTGTCGTCAGCGCGGCATAGGTGTGGTCGGCATCGCCGGCGATCCCGCGCAGCGACCCACCATCACGCCCGATCTCGAGCGTGAACGCACCTGCGGGCTGCGTCGGATGACGTGGCGCCGGGCAGGCGCTCAGACAACATGAAGTGACGCTCGTCGCGAACAGCCAGCCGGCCGGCGCTCGCACGACGACCGAGCTTTAGAGCTTCTCGCCGCGGGCGCGGAGCTCGGCGACAACCATCGGCAGGCCAAGCTTGTCGATCCGGCGCATACCGCGCGCAGAGATCTTGAGCTTGATCCAACGCTTCTCGTCCTCGAGCCAAAACCGCTTGCTGCGGAGGTTCACCTCGAAGCGCCGCTTCGTGTGACGGTTCGAGTGGCTGACGTTCGAGCCGACGAGCGGCTTCTTCCCGGTAACCTGGCACTCGCGCGACATGACAACGACTCCTAGATCTTCGACTCTTTGAACTCGACGTGCTTGCGGACGACGGGGTCGTACTTCTTCAGCACGAGCTTGTCGGGCGTCCGCTTGCGGTTCTTCGAGGTGGTGTAGAAAAAGCCCGTATCCGCCGTCGACACGAGACGGATGAGCTCGCGGCCCGATTTACCCTTCTTCGCCATGGCTTATCTCCGGAGAGGCGGACTTATGGCACGAGGGGCGCGGAGTTGGCAAGGCCTTGAAATGGCGGATACGAATGTGGGGAGATTCAGGTGGTTCCTGGCGTAATATCGCCCGAGGTTCCGCCCATGTCTGACCCCAGCCGCACCCCCTACCTCGATCGTAAACCTGGCGAAGCCGACCTTCCCGACAAGGTCGTCTCCCAGAAAGCCCATTCGCGACTCAAGGTTGCGGCGGACGGCATCGCCGCCACCAAGGCCGTGATCGCGCACGCGGGCAACCAGGTGCCGGGGCTGCAGGCGACCA
Source organism: Kofleriaceae bacterium (assembly GCA_046590445.1). Taxonomy (GTDB): domain Bacteria; phylum Myxococcota_A; class Polyangia; order Haliangiales; family Haliangiaceae; genus JABFXX01. Next base: position 3,034 of record JBKJUF010000679.1, on the reverse strand, counting down.
AGATGAACTCCAAGTACCGCCTGATCGCGATGCGCGACCCGCGGGCCTGGGAGTACACGACGGCCGAGTCGCGGCAGCTCGCGGGGGAGAACCAGGAAGCCGACACCGCGGCCAAGGCCGAGCTCGCGCACGGCGGTAACTGCGGCGAGCACGCCTGGGTCGCCTACCACTACCTTCGCCTCCACGCGAAGGGCGAGCGCATCCAGTACTCGGCGAAGGAAGGCCTCGACCACGCCTTCGTGATCATCGGCGACATCAAGAACGACAAGGACAACGAGCTCGCCGTGTCCGATCCGTGGCCAACCAACCCGACGGCGACCCTGTGGGAAGACCACTTCGCGCACACCGCCGATCGCTCGAAGATCGCTGACTACTCGCACATGGTCGCCGACGGCAAGAGCTACAAGACGGCCATCGCCGCCGGCCTCAAGCTCAGCGCGTATGGCGAGCAGCTCGTCAAGATGTCGGAGAGCGAGGATGCCACCAAGAAGGCGACCGAGACCGACCGCGAGGCAAACCACTTCTGGAACCACGCCGACACGGCCAGCGAGAAGTTCGACTACGTTCCGGAGCAGCCGCGCGGCCATCAGGAAGCCGAGCACCAGCCGCGCGCAGATCGCGAGTAGCCTGGTATTCCCTCCGGGGACTTAGTACCTTCCAGCTTCGATGAAGCACGCGTGGTGCTTACCCGTGTTGATCTGGGCGGCCGCATGCGGCAAGTCCGGTCACGACCCCAAAGTGGCGGTCGACAACCCGACCGGCGGCGGCTCGCAAGCTGTCGACCATGGAAGTGGAAGCATGAATCCCAAGACCCCAGGGCGTGGCTCGAAGTCGACATTCGTTCGTGGTGCCTCGCTGACCCCCGCCGACAAGCTGGTCACCTGGCTCGATAGCCAGCAACTCGACGGCAAGCCCCGCCTGCTGCGGCTGCCGATCGTGCTCCCGAAAGGACCCGGCGGATACGACATCAGCAAGGCACGCCTCGGCCCAACGACCGATGCGCTCGAGGTCTACGCGAACGACGCCTCGCTCGGTGTCGGGCTCGGCGATCGCGCCCGCCAGGCCTGCAAGGACTCGAACGCGCCGACCTGCGCGTTCTGGGTCGAGGCCTACTGGAAGGGCAAGCAGCTCGGCGGCCTCGAGATCGACGTCAAGACGGCCGACGTCCTGCCAGCAGATCAAGTCTCGGGGGCGACGTTCGCCGAGGTCGAGAGCGAGAGCGGCAACTAGACCTGCGGAAGCTGGGCCCCGATTGGTCCGTAGAACGAGCGAGGTCCGCCATGGCTGAAACCCCGCAGACGACCCCCGACCAGCGCAAGCCGTTCATGGACGACAAGAGTCCGGAGAAGATCGTCTCTCCGAAGTCGCTCCACCGGCTCCAGCTCGCAGGCGATGCCATCGCGGCGACCAAGCGCGCGATCGCGCACCAGGGGAACCAGGTGCCGTCGCTCTCGGCGACGAACATGAACTCGAAGTATCGCCTGATGGCGATGCGCGATCCGCGAGCGTGGGAGTACACGCCCGAGGCGCAGTCCCTGGCGACGCAGCACCGGGAAGCCGATGCGGCCGCGAAGGCTGACATCGCGGGCGGCGGCAACTGCGGCGAGCACGCGTGGGTGGCGTTCCACTACCTCCGCCAGCACGGCTCCGGTGAGCCGATCAACCGCATCAAGCCGAGCTACATCGACCACGCGTTCGTGATCATCGGCGACCTCAAGGCCGACAAGGACAACGAGATGGCGGTCTCGGATCCGTGGACGAACAAGCCGGTCGCCTGTCTCTGGGAGGACCACTTCTCGCACGGGCCTCGCGAGCAGCTGACGAGCCAGGCGACGATGGTCGCCGACGGCAAGAGCTACAAGTCTGCGATCGCCGCGGGCCTCAAGCTCAGCGCGTACGGCGAGCAGCTCGTCAAGCGCGCCGACTCCGATAAGGACACCAAGGAACAGACCGACAACTGGGAAGCGAACCATTACTGGCAGCAGGACGACACCCGCGCCGAGGGCCACGAGTTCCAGTACAAGATGAACCAGCCGCGTGGGCACCAGGACCTCGAGCACGCGTCGCCGCGCGACGCCCGCGAGTAGGAAGAACTTCCGCGTCGTTCCGGCCACTGTGCCTTCGACACAGCGGTAGACTCGTTCGGTGACTTCGGGCTGGCCGTCACTTCCCCTCGGGCTCGCGCCGCGTCGCCCGGGGCCCCGCGCATCGCGCAAGGATGCATTGCTGCTGCTCGAGAGCGAGCGCACGGTCGCAGCCGCGCTCGCGGTGCGCGCGATCGCGGACGGCTGGGATAATGGTCGGCTCGGCGCGCCGACGAACCAACTCCCGCACGAGCGCGAGGTGCTCGGGCTTCTCGGCGTATCGCAAGGCCTCGCCAGCGAGCGGGTCACCGAGGCCAGCGAATCGCTGCGCGATGTCATGCAGCGCAACCGCGAGATCGAGAAGTCAGTCGCGGGGATGCACCCGCTGCACGAGGTCCTGGAGGAGTTCGGGATCAGCTCGCTCGGCCGCATGATCCTGATGCTGACGGTCGCGCCGCAGATGTGGGGCGAGATCGCGCAGCTATACGGCTTCGTCGCGAACAACTCGACGCGCGCGATCGTCGACGAGCACCTCCTGCGCCAGCTGCTCGGGCCGACGATCAACCCGCACGAGCTGGCGCACGAGCTCGATCCGCTTCGTCCACTCCGCCGGTTCGGGCTGATCCGCACGACCAATAGCGAGCCACGTCCGTTCACCGGCCTCGCGCCCGATCCGATCGTGCTGGCGCGGCTGCGTGCCGAGCCGCTGCTCGAGGATCCGGTGGGCGAGCTCGAGATCGTGGCGGCCAGTCCGCGGATCGATCAGCTCCGGCTGCCCGACGACATCATCCACAGGATCCAGGCGACGATCGCGCGTCAGCAACCGCGGCCGCTGCGGATCGTCGTCCGCGGGCGCGACGGCAGCGGTCGGCGCACGTTGCTCGCGGCACTCGCGGCACTCGCGAACCGCAAGCTCGCGGTCGTCCACCTCGGCAACCTCGGCGACTCGA
>JBKJUF010000326.1:0-16679 GCA_046590445.1 Kofleriaceae bacterium | reverse complement strand
TCTTGTTGACCCGCTGAACATGGCGCTCCTGCGGCGTGCCGGCACCGAACGTCATCGGCCCGGCCGGGATGTTGTAGCCAAGCGGCGCAACCGCGGCGAGCGCGGCCGTCAGATGTTCACGTGCGATCACGACGTCGATATCCTTCGTCGAGCGTGTCGCCCCGTATGCCGTCACCGCGATCCCGCCACACACCGCATACGGGATCCCCGCGCCGCGCAGGGCTGCTGCGATCGCGTGAAGCTCGTCGACGATGTTCACGCGTCCAGCGTATCGTGTCAGCGAGTGGCTCGCCAGAACACCCGCGCGCACCGCCGGTTTGCCCGGAACCGAGCAAAGTCGAGGGCTCGAACCTGCGTTGAGGTCTGATGTCCAAGATCACGATTGGCCATGAAGGCCGCGGTCGAAGCGTACGGCTACGGCAGGTCGCGGGTCGCGACGTTCAGCGTCATCACGCCGGGGCGTGAGCCGGCGGGGGTGCGATCGGGGAGCGTGTAGCCGGTCGGCACGTTCTGATCGTCGTAGCCGACGTAGAGCATGAGGCGGCCGGTCGTGTTCTGTGCGACGTCGATGCCGGTGCGGAGGCCGAGGCGCTCGCCGGCCTCGGTCGCGGACCACTGCAGATCGCGGGCGCGCGTGTAGTTGATGCTCCACGTCAGGCCGTCGTCGGAGTCGGCGTGATAAGCGCCCATCGTGTTCGCGAGCTCGGTCGGCTGGGCGTCGTTCTCGGCGCCGAGGTCGTTGGTCAGCCACAGCTCGTAGCGGCAGTGGACGGCGTCGTAGACGATCGACGGCTGCTGGCCGCCACTCTTGCGGTCGGCGGAGGCGCGCAGCAGGCTGCGGACCGGCGCCTCGCGGACGGTCCAGGTGATGCCGTCGGGCGAGGTCGCGTGGGCGATGCCCGAGTCGGTCGGCGTCCCGCAGCTCGGGCCGGTGCACGCGAAGCTCGTGAACCACACGTGATAGACGCCGTCGACGAGCGCGACATCGGGATCGGCGACGATCGCGCCGGTCGACCCCGGATAGGCCTGCGCGCCGGTGAGCACGAGACCGGCCTTGCCGTGCGGCGACTGCGCGGCGGTGACGCGCGTGAAGGTGATGCCGTCGGCGGAGAACGCCGCGCCGATACTGTACTCGGGGAACGCGTAGCCCGCGAACGGGAACGCGCGCGAGGCGCCGGCGTAGAGCATGAGGTAGCGGCGATCGGCGGGCGCGGCCGGGTTGACCACCACGCTCGGCGCCTCGGCATGCGTGCGATCCCACGCGGCGGTGTCGGCGCTGATCGTGAAGATGGGTGCGTCGTCGACGGTCCACGTCATGCGATCGGGCGAGGCCGCGTGGCGGATCACCGGGACCTTGTCAGTCGCCGCGAAGGTCGTCGCGTGGGTCGCACTATGATAGACGCGGTAGCGCGTGCCGTCCCAGTGAACGTCGGGATCGGCGATCGAGAGGTCCTGCTTGCCGTCGTTGAACGTGCGACCGGCGAGCATGCGCGGGTTGCCGGCGCGGCGGATGAACTGCCCTTGGGCGCCGAGCGGCTGACAGCTCGACGGCGGTGCATCGACGCCACCATCACCGCCCGCGTCGGGGCTGTCGCTGGTGCCACCACCGCAGCCGAGGACCAGAAACCAGAGGAGCGTGACGTGGAGGCGCATGAGCGAACGCACTTCGGTACAGCGCCGCCCCGGGCGATGTCGATCAAAAAACGAGCGAGCGCGGGAACATCGACTTGCGGGCGGCGGTTTGGGTCGGCAAGATGCGCTCCATGAAGGTTGTTGCCTCCCTTGTTGCAGTGCTCGCGCTGGCTGCCGGCTGCGAGAAGAAACCATCGAAGCTCGACAGCAAGGTCGAGCGGATGCCGGCGATCTCGACCAGCACCGGTGGCGGTGGCGGTGGCGGTGATCTCGAGGCGCGTGTCGCGAAGCTCGAGAAGTACAACGAGGCGCTCGATTTTCTGCAGAAGATCTACGACCAGCAGAAGCAGCAGGCCGAGCAGCAGGAGCGCAGCGAGCCCGCGCCCGACGCGATGTTCGCCGTCGATATCACCGAGAACGTAAAGCTGGGCATGATCGAGGGTCCGAACGCCGCGATGGTGACAATCGTCGAGGCCTGGGACTTTGCTTGACCCCACTGCCAGAGGTCCAGTTCGGTCCTCGGAGAGCTCGTCAAGGAATACAACGGCAAGATCCGCGTGGTCTTGAAGAACATGGTCGTCCACCCGGACACCGTGCAGCAGGCGCATCTCGCGGGCTGCGCCGCCGCGAAGCAGGGGAAGTTCATCCCGTTCTACAAGGCGTTCTGGGACAAGGCATTTGGTCCCTACGCCGAGTCGCGTGGTCAGGATCGCGGCAAGCTCGGCGAGGAGAACTTCATGGCGTTCTCCAAGGAGCTCGGCATCGACACGGCCAAGATGAAGGCTGACATGGGGAGCCCGGAGTGCGCGAAGCTCCTCGCCGACGACCACCAGGAGCTGTCGAAGTTCCGCGTCAACGGCACGCCGGCCTTCTTCATCAACGGCCAGTTCATCGGTGGCGGCATCCCGAAGGAAGCCTTCAAGCAGATCATCGACGAGAAGCTGAAGATCGCCGAAGCGTCGGGTGTCTCGGCCGCCGAGTATTACGACAAGGAGATCATGGGCAAGGGCGAGAAGAAGTTCCGCTCGAAGAAGGAACCGAAGCCGCAGTGATCTAACCTCGGCGCGCTCGGGAACCTGGCAGGCTGCGCGGCGCGAGCTTCGCAGCCTGTTGTCGTTTCGGTCGTCTCGGTCGTCTCGGTCGTTCGGGTCTCCGGCGCTGGCTACGCGAGCTCGTGGACCGCGTGCAGGCGCCAGGCGGTGTTCGGCTCGCCGGCCTTGAACAGCTTCGGCTTGCGAGCGACGATCAATCGGGTCACGGACGTAGGCGCGCGCCGGTGCCGGGCTGGTAGTCGACGATCTCCATCTTGATATCGCCGTAATCGGTCGCGGCCGTGGTCTGCAGCGGGACCCGGCCGTCGTCGTCGCTGATCCAGATCGAGAAGTCGCGCTCGGGAGTATTGGGAAACTTGTCGCCCTTGCGATCGAGCTTGGTCGCATGCGCATCGAACCGCAGCGCCGGCAGCTCGCCGAGCGCGGTGACCAGGGTCTCCCTGCCATGGACGCGGATGTCGATCTTCCAGAGGAAGCGGCTGCGGAACAGCTCCATCGAGCGCGTGGTGCCGGGCGGCGCTTCCCACGCGCGGAGCATCACGAGGAACGAGTTGTAGTCCCAGATCTCGGCGTGGGTCACGAGCTGCGGCTCGGCCGTGGATGCGCCATCGTTCAGCTGGAACGAGACCGGGATGGTGTCGCGGGCGCGGCCCGCGAGATCGACGATCGCGTGCTCGATGTTGGTGTCGCTGTTGGTCTCGTATTCGGTCGCCTGAAACCTCGCCGGGCGGCCCGTGGTGACGTCGATCCACGACGTGAAGCGATCGTCGACCTTCGCGATCTGGTTCGCGAGCCCGAGGCTCCTCGCGTGGCCCTCGACGGGGATCACCCGCGCACCGCCGAGCTCCGTCGGCTCACCCACGGCGAAGGTGTACGACGCGAGCTCGAAGCCCTTGAGCTCGAGGCGATACGTCATCCGCTCGCCCGGTGTGACGAGCGGCGGTCCGGAGGGCAACGATGCGGAGGCGGCAGCCGTGCCGGTCGGGGAGGGTGCTACGCTCGGAGCACCGCCATGGCCGCAGGCGACGAGCAGCACGGCGGAGAGCCCGATCGAGGCGCGAGTCGTCACGCGAGTCGTCACGCCGCGAGCCTAGCCCGAAATCGAACGGGCCTGCTCGTGGTCAGCGGCATCACCAGCGTGGTCGCCGCGTGTGGCGGTGGCTCGGGGGGGCCGGCGATCGACGCGGCACCGTGTGTCGATCCGGGCCACGACGAGGATGGCGACGGCATCGGCGATCGCTGCGACATCTGCCCGGCGGCGGCCGATCCGGATCAGCGCGACACCACCGAGCGCGCGATCGGCAACTTCGAGGATCGCGTCGGCGACGCGTGCGATCCGCGTGGCGCGCTGAGCGGCGATACCCTGGCGGCGCTGCACACGTTCGCGGATCCGGCGGAGGCGGCGCTGTGGACCGGTAGCGGCTGGACGATCGCCGGCGATGCCGCGCACGCGACCGACACCGCGCGGTGGGCGAGCAACCGGCGCGAGCAGGGCAGTGGCGTGTACGTCGCCGCGAACGTCACCGCGCTCGCGTGGCGTGCGGGCGGCGCGTTCGAGCTCGCGGTCGACGGCGACGGCAGCGTCGGCGTGACCTGCCGGCTCCTCGCCGATCGCAACGGCGATGGCTTCGACGAGCTGGAGGCGCGCGACATCGGTGGCGAGATGCTGACCAAGAATCTGGCTGCGGCGATCACCGTCGAGGATGCCGTGATGGTCACCGCCTGGCGCACCCTCGATCGCGAGCAGGTTGGGCGGATCACGTGCCGCGCGAGGATCGGTGGCCCGGGCGCCGCGACGACCGAGCTCGCACTGGCGACCGTCGACGGCGCGACCACAGGTTTTTACGCGATGGCCGCGACCGCGGTCACGGTCGAGGTCGCCGCGGTGGTCGTCTACACATCCCCGCTGCTCTCCAAAAATCCGCCGTAGTCCCGTGGAACTGTTGGCGATCGGGGAAGCTCGCAGCGACGGGGCGCTACCCCGCGCAACCCTTGGGTTCGCACGGCAAGGCTGGTAAGGTCCGGGCCATGCTCGCTGGCTAGCGAGTTGTTAGGGGTACACAGCGATGGAGACGAAGCATCTGGACGGGGTCGTGATCCGGTTCGTCGGCGACTCGGGCGACGGCATGCAGCTCACGGGCAGCGAGTTCACCAAGGCCGCCGCGGAAGCTGGCAACGACATCTCGACGTTCCCGGACTTCCCGGCCGAGATTCGCGCTCCCGCCGGCAGCTTGTTCGGTGTCTCGGGTTTTCAGCTGCACTTCTCGTCGTCGGAGATCCACACGCCGGGTGATGCGCCCGACGTGCTCGTCTGCATGAACCCCGCGGGTCTCAAGACGAACCTCAAGGACCTCGTCGAGAACGGCACGCTGATCGTCAACAGCGGCGCGTTTGTCGAAGCGAACCTCAAGAAGGCCAGCTACTCGTCAAACCCGCTCGAGGACGGCACGCTCGACAAGTACAAGGTTCACGCCGTCGACATCAATCACCTGACGATGACCGCGCTCGAGGGCAGCGAGCTCACGAACAAGGAGAAGGGTCGCGCGAAGAACTTCTTCGCGCTCGGCCTCGTGTTCTGGATGTACGGCCGCGAGCCCGAGGCCGAGATCCGGCGCATCCACCAGCAGTTCGCGAAGAAGCCGGGCTACGGCGAGGCGAACGTCAAGGTGTTCAAGGCTGGCTATCACTTCGGCGAGACCGCCGAGGTGTTCCAGACCGTCTACAAGGTCCCGCCGCACGTCTTCAAGCCGGGGATGTACCGCAACATCACGGGCAACGAGGCGATCGCGCTGGGCCTCGTCGTCGGTGCCTCGCTCGCGGGCAAGACGCTGTTCTACTCGGGCTATCCGATCACGCCAGCGTCGTCGATCCTGCACTCGCTCGCGAAGTACAAGAACTTCGGGACGATAACATTCCAGGCCGAGGACGAGATCGCGGCGATGGGCGCGGCGCTCGGCGCGGCGTACGGCGGCTCGATCGCGGTGACCGCATCGAGTGGTCCCGGCATCGCCCTCAAGGGCGAGGCGATGGGCCTCGGCGTGATGACCGAATTGCCGGTCGTCATCCTCAACATCCAGCGCGGCGGGCCGTCGACTGGCTTGCCAACGAAGACCGAGCAATCGGATCTCTCGCAGTCGCTCTACGGCCGCAACGGCGAGTCGCCGATGCCGGTGCTCGCGGCGAAGAGCCCGGGCGATACGTTCTACTGCGCCGTCGAGGCCGTGAAGATCGCGACCCGCTACATGGTGCCGGTGATCTTGCTCTCCGACGGTTACATCGCGAACGGCAGCGAGCCGTGGGCGCTGCCGAACCTCGCGACGATGCCGAGGTTCGACGTCATCCATCGCACCGATCCGACGAACTACTTCGTCTACGAGCGCGATCCCCGCACGCTCGCGCGAGCGTGGGTCATCCCGGGCACGCCCGGCCTCGAGCACCGCATCGGCGGCATCGAGAAGGATGCGCTGACCGGCAACATCTCGTACGCGCCGGAGAACCACGAGAAGCAGACGCACGTGCGCGCCGAGAAGATCCAGCGGATCGCGCAGGACATCGGCGAGCTCGACCTCTCGGGGCCCGAGCGTGGCGACGTCCTGGTGATCGGCTGGGGCGGCACCTTCGGGTCGCTGCGCCAGGCGCAGCAGCAGCTCCTCGCGCAGGGCAAGCAGGTCAGCCACGCGCACCTGCGCTGGCTCGCGCCGCTCGAGCCCGGCCTCGCGAAGATCATCAAGAACTTCAAGACCGTCATCGTCGCCGAGCTCAACATGGGCCAGCTCCGGCAGGTGATCCGCGCGGAGTTCCTGATCGATGCGGTCGGTCTCAACAAGATCCAGGGCCTGCCCTTCAAGGTCCGCGAGGTCACCGACGCGATCGAGGCGCGGCTCGGCGAGCCGCCTGCCCAGTCCTCCACCGAATTGCCCGCCCAGCCGCTGGCGACGGCCTGAGCGTCGATCGCAGCCCCGAGAGCCGAGAAAGAACATCATGAGCGAAGCAGTCAAGATCAAGCTCTCGAAGAAGGACCTCGAGTCCGACCAGGACGTACGCTGGTGCCCGGGCTGCGGTGACTACGCGATCCTCGCGACGGTCCAGCGCACGCTCGCGAACCTCGCGATCAAGCGCGAGAACACCGTGTTCATCTCGGGCATCGGCTGCTCGAGCCGGTTCCCGTACTACATGAACACGTACGGCTTCCACACCATCCACGGCCGCGCCCCGGCGATCGCGTCGGGCCTCAAGATCACGCGCCCGGATCTCGACGTCTGGGTGATCACCGGCGACGGCGACGGCCTGGCGATCGGCGGCAATCACATGATCCACGCGCTCCGGCGCAACATGGATCTCAAGATCCTGCTGTTCAACAACCAGATCTACGGCCTCACCAAGGGCCAGTACTCGCCGACCTCGATCCCCGGCACGCGCGCGCCGTCGACGCCGTTCGGCTCGATCGATCACCCGCTCAACCCGATCGCGTTTGCGCTCGGCGTCGGCGCCACCTTCATCGCGCGCGCGGCCGATACCGACGCCAAGGGTCTCGCGAAGATCCTCGAGGAGGCCTACAGGCACAAGGGCGCCGTCTTCATCGAGCTCCTCCAGAACTGCCCGGTCTTCAACGACGGCATCTGGGAAGGCCTCAAGGACGATCCCGCCAACAAGCAGCTCGTCCTCGTCGAGGGCAAGCCCCTCACCTTCGCCGGCGGCACCAAGGGCATCAAGGTCGGCGCGACCCTCGCCCCCGAGATCGTCGACGTCGGCGATGCCCCCGGCCAGACCCCGGTCGGCGAGCTCCTCGTCCACACCGAGCGCGGCAGCCAGCTCTACGCGAACCTCCTCGCGCAGCTCGTCATGCCGGACTTCCCGATGCCGATGGGCATCCTCTATCGGACCGAGAAGCCGACCTACGGCGCCCTTGCCCAGCAGCAGATCGAGGACGCGAAAGCCAAGCAGGGCGTCGGCGATCTCACCAAGCTCCTCTACTCCGGCATGGTCTGGGAAGTCGGCGCCGACGGCCTCCGCCACTAGGGTCAGACGCAACTTGCGCAACTTGCGATCCGTAAGCCGGCGAGATCCTGAATGCGAAGGGGACAGACGCAACTAGCGCAACTTGCGGTCGCGCTCGCGGCCTTCACCGCCGGTTGCACCTCGGGCGCCCCACCCGGGTTCTCCGGCGGCCTCAGCGGCGATCGCTGGGCTCTGCCGCTCGTCGGCCCGCTCGAGAACGGACTGCTCGTCACCGCCGTCCAGATCAACACGCACGGTCCCTATCTGTTCGCGATCGATCCCGACGCGCCGATCTCGATCGTCGACGGTGACGTCGTCAAGGAAGCCGGCCTGCGAACCTCGAACGGGCCGCACCGCCTCGACGAGACCGACACCCAGCAGCCGCGTCCTTACGCCGAGCTCATCGGCCTCGAGATCGGCCAGCTCATCATCGAGCGCCGCGACGTCATCGTCGTGCGCCCCGGATCGTTCGACGTCGCCGGCCGCCGGATCTCCGGCGTGATCGGCCGCGACGTGATCGCGGACTCCCTCGTGTTCGGCATCGATCGCGATCGCGGCATCGTCCACCTGATGACCCACAAGGCATTTCAGCCGCCGCCGGGCGCGACGACGCTCGGCTACGAGGAGCTCGCGAGCCGCTTCGAGAACGCACAGACTTCGGCCGCGCCGCGCCGGCTCGTCGACGCTACCGTCAACGGCGAGAAGCACTCGCTGCATGTCGACCTCGGCGCGCCCGCCAGCCAGCTACGCGAATCGTTGTGGGAGCAGACCAAGCTCGTGCCGCGCGAGGTCCAGACCGCGGTGATCGACGAGGTCGGCGTGCCGCGCCGGATCACGACGGCGACCGAGCCGACGTCGGTCGCCGTCGGCCCGATCCGCTCGGATGGCATCGTGTTCATCCCGTACGGCGATCGCCGCTGGGACGAGATGGCGATCGACGGCACGCTCGGCCTCGGCTTCTTCGCCCCGCATGTCGTGTGGGTCAGCTGGCACACCCGGCAGCTCTACCTATCGCCGCGCCGCGAGATCGCCGCCGCCGAGCGGATCCGGCGCTGGGAATCGGCCGTGTTCGCACGCTGCGAGCACCTCGGTTGCATCACGACTCGTCTCGTCGATCCGCTCGCGGGCAAGCCGCTCGATCCCGGACGCACGCACCCCGGCATCGTGCTGTCGATCACGCGCGATGGCGTCGCCGGCGGCATGCCGCTCGAGGTGATGCTCGAGGCGACCGGCCGGCCCGAGCTGCCGCGGCTGCTCGTCAACATGCCGGCGCACATCGATCGGATGATCCACCAGCTGCCGGGCGTGTTCGCCGGGTTGACCGTGACCGCCGTCGATGCCAGCCCGTATCCCCGCAAGTGTCCGGGCCCGAACGGCTGCGTCGATCAGCTGGCGCGCTGACTTGACGACGCGCATCGACCAGGGAAGATCGCCGGGCATGTCCGTGAACGTCACCGCCGAGAACGTCGAACGAACCATCACCGCCTTCACGCGCCTCGATCAGCGCGGCGACAAGAAGGCGATGAACAAGCTCGCGCAGCGCCTGCAGAAGGAGCAGCCGTTCCTGCTCCAGCACGCCGCCGCCGTCCGCACCGAGCACGGCGATGCCGTCGGCGAAGCCGCGGTTTTCTACGCGACGCTCGTGTGGGCGATGTTCGATCGCGGTCGCGACGGCACGCTGCCCAGGCTCACCGGCCAGAACCTCGCGGACGCCGACAAGGTCGTCACCGAGGCGCTCTCCACGATCGAGGGCCTCGCAGACAAGCCGCCGCAGGAGCGCGTCGCGCCCGCGCTCGTCACGAGCCAGCCGCACATCTACGCGAAGCTCGCCGAGCTCCTCGCCGAGGACGTCAAGGAAGCCGCGATGACCGCCGACACCGCGGGCGCGATCATCAAGCCCACCGAGGTCGTGATCGAGGCGTTCGACGCCGCGCTCGCAGGCCGCCGCCCCGGCGAGCGCCAGGGCACCCTGGTCGCCGACAGCAAGGTCGGCCGCAACGAGCCGTGTCCGTGTGGCTCGGGCAGGAAGTACAAGAAGTGTCACGGCGAGCTCGGCGCCTGACGCTGGCGTGACGAGTGGCCTGTGCGGCTCGCCTCGGCAACCGCAAAAGCCTGGGCCGCAACTCTCCGCCCCCCGAGGGTTTTTCCCCACGCCCGGGCGGCTACTCGAGTCGCCACGTGATCGTTCGCGAGGATATCGATCGCGTGCCACGAGCCCGCGCGGACATGTGCGAGGTGTTGCATTTGATGTGCAACGGCCCGCCGCTCGCAGAGTCGGGAGCCCATGAAGCTTGCACGAATCATCGTGATCTGCGCGCTCGCCGCGTGTTCCGCTGGTGAAGAGGCCGACGACATCGTCACGAGTGATGAACCCGCCGACTACGAGGTCGATCCCGACGACGGCAAGGGCGACGGCGTCCCGGCCACGTTCGTCGCGAACGACGTCGTCGGCGACGATCTCTTCCTCGGCACGATGACCGTCACCCAGGTTCAGACGTTCTTCGAGCGCTCCCCGTACGGCAATCGCTCGTGGCTCGCGGACTACAGCGCGGACGGCCGCAGCGCCGCGCAGCTCGTCATCGATGCCGCGACCTCGGAGGGCGTGCATCCGATGATGCTGGTCGCGCGCATGCAGGTCGAGGCCTCGCTCGTCAGCAAGACGGTCAAGCCATCGAGCTATCGCATCGATCGTGCGCTCGGCTGCGGCTGTCCCGATGGCGGCGGGTGCAGCTCGTCGTATCGCGGCTTCGGCCCGCAGCTCGCGTGCGGCGCCAAGGTCATGCGGCGCGGCTACGACGAGTCGGTCGCCGGCGCCGGCGAGTGGCGCAAGGGCAAGACGACCCGCACGCTCGACCCGCGCAACGTCACGCCGACAAACCACGCGACGGCCTCGATGTACCGGTACACGCCATGGGTCCTGGTCGGGAGCGGCGGTAACTGGCTGGTCTGGAACGTGACCCGCAAGTACGTGCGGCACGCGGAGGCCCTCGGCTTCCTGTAGAGACTCGGGCAAGCTAGTCATCCGCATGCCCGCCGAGGGGATTCACCTCACCGCACTCCGCGAGGCGGCCTCCTCGGCACGACTCGATGCCCACGTGCGTCAGCGCCTGCAACATCACGCCGATGCCGCGCGACTCGGCGCGATCCTCGTCGACCTGCCGTACTTCCATCGCTACGCCGGCGAGATCTTCCGCTACGTCACCGGCATTCCGGCGCGGCCATCGCACTGGGGCGCCGCGCTGCACGATGGCGGTGCGGTCGCGCTGCTCGCCGCGCTGCTCGACATCGCGCGCCGCGAGCACGACGACACGCTCGCGGCGATCGCGCTCGGGCTCGGCTCGCACTGCGCGATCGATCGCTCGTTGCACCCGCTGATCAACGCGCTCGCCCGCGAGCATCGCGCCGGCAAGAACCACGATGCCTCGCATCGCGAGGTCGAGAAGTTCCAGTCGATCTGCTTCCACGAGAGCTACATGGGCCGCGACATGATGGGGACGCCCGAGATCACGAGCTACCTCGCGATCCGGCTCACCGAGGAGCTGCCCGAGCGGGTCACCGTGCTCGTGCTCGAGGCGTGGCGGCGGGCGCTCGGCACCGCCCCCGAGCCCGCGGAATTCACCGGCTACGCCCGCGGCTATCGCAGCCACGTCCGCCTGCTCGGCTCTCGCCTCGGGAAACGTCTGGCGTCGCGCGCCGCGAAGGATGAGGCCAAGCCGCGCTACCTCCACGGCGGGTGGGGGACCTTCGCCGCTCAGCTCGAGCACGCAGTCGCTGCGTCGGTGACCGTCCTCGACGCCGTCGGCGCCGTCCTCGCCGCGTCAGCCACCGATGTCCACGCCGCCCGCGCCGCGCTGGCGTCACGGTTGCCGCGCGGTACGATCGATCCCCAGGGCGAGGACGTCGATCTCGCAGTCCCGTTCGCGGTCTCGCTGCGCCGCGCGTCCTGATCAGCGACCGAAGCCTTCGACCTTGATCCACGGTCCCGCGGTGTACGGGAAGGACTGGTCGAAGTGAACGTGGGCGACGTACCACAGCGTGACGTCGTCGCCGTCGAGCGCCTCGTCACCGACGTAAGCGGCCGGGAACGTCGCGCTGCCGGCCGCGCTGCGCGGCGAGAACGGTGCCCACTCGCCATCGTGGTAGCGGATCGCAAACAGCTCGGCGTCGTCCCAGCTGTGCGGCCGGATATTGACCGCCGCGCCGGAGCCGGAGTCGACCTGACGCCAGACGTTGGCATTCTCGTCCGCCTCGCCGCTGTACGGAAACCAGCCCTCGCGCTCGATGCGGTGCCAGCGCGAATCCTCGAACCGCTCGAACCGATCGTCGCGCGCGCCATCGAGATCGAAGTCGAAGCGCCAGTGCGGATGGTACGTGTGCTGCTCGTGAACGCCGGGCCCGTAGATCGTGAGCCACGGGCACATCCGGCCGTCGTCGTGAAACCGCCAGAGCTGCGTGTACTGGTACGGACCCGCCTCGAACGCCGCCGACAGCTCGACGCCACCGCGGAACGACTGCACGCGCACCGGACCTTGCAGCGTCCGCGCGCCGAGCGGGATCCACCACGGCCCGTGCGTCTCGACGCTATCGGCCTCGACCTCCATGGTCTCGCGCTGGTGGTCGACCGTGACGTACGGCATCGACGCTTCCCACAGGACGCGACGACCGTTGTAGTCGGCGAGGTAGATCATGATCCCGGCGGACTCGGTGAGCCGCCAGTGGAACTTCCAGTTCGCTTCGCTGATCACGTTCGACATGGTTACCAGAGCTCCGCCGGGACCACCTGGGTCACCTGGTTGTCGAGCAGATCGACGACAGCGACGAGCGAGGCATGCCCGTCGTTGCGCCCGAACACCACCGCGGCCGAGCGGCGCGAATAGGCGATCTCGGTCGGCGTGCGTCCCCAGTAGTGCATCGTCATCTGCGGGCTATCACCGAGCGACAGCTTCTCGCGCACGCGAGCATCGACCAGCGCGATCGACACGGCGAGCGCCTCTTCATCACGCGACAGCATCGGCTGCGACTTCGTGAGCTCGAGGTGCGCGACCACGCCGGCATCGAGATCGATGCACGCATCGACGCAGCGGTCGGCGGCGTAGTCATAGGCGACCACGCGCGCGAGCCGGTGACCCGCCATCCAGTGCGGCGGCTTGACGACGAGCGGCTCGGTGCAGATCACGCGATAGCGGCCGACCTTGGCCATCGACGACAGCCGGCGATCCTCGGTCAGCGTCCGCAGCGCGTCCGCCGCCTCACCTGGGGTCAGCGGATCGAACAGCGTGGGGTCCGCATTGGCGACATCGGGCGCTCCCTTGCGAGCGGTCCGGGCCGGCTTGGCGACCGACTTGCCGACCGGCGTGCCCGAAGTTTTCTTGATCACGGCAGGTGCCGATTTCTGCTTTGACTTCGCCGACTTGGCGGCTTTTACAGCTTTCTTCGCAGACGCCATGACGCGGACTATACACGCCTTTAGATCGGCGGCCGGGCTGCAGCGTTTGATTCGGCATGCGGATGCTTCTCGCTGCCCTCCTCTTTGCTGCCGGTTGCTCGGCGGCCCATGCGGATCGAATCGCCGGACCGATGCCCTCGCGCATCGCGATCGGCATCGCTCCCGCCCAGCTTCGCGCGCCCTACGACGTGCAGGTCATCCGCGAGAGCGGCGAGACCCTGCCGACCTACGGGCTCAAGAACCGCTTCTACGTGCAGGGCAACGCCAACGAGCGCTACGTCATCCGCGTCACCAATCCGACCGCACAGCGCGTCGAGGCCGTGGTCAGCGTCGACGGGCTCGACGTGATCGATGGCCAGACCGGCGACCTCCGCAAGCGCGGCTACGTCGTCCCGCCCTACGGCGATGTCCGCATCGAGGGCTTCCGCACCTCGCAGGCCGACGTCGCGACGTTTCGGTTCTCCGCGGTCAGCGACTCGTACGCCGCGAAGCAGGGCACGGCACGTAACGTCGGCGTGATCGCCGTCGCGATCTTCGAGGAGCAGGCCCCCGAGCCGGAGAGCCAGATCATCGTCGGCGGTGGCGGCTACGGCGGCTACTATCCGCCGTACGACTACGAGGATGATCTCGCCGACGAGTCGGTCTCGCGCGGCCGCGGGCCGGCAAATCGCCCCGCCCCGAAGCGCACCGCGAAGATCGACCGCGCGCCTGCCGAGCCATCCTCAACAGATCGCTCCGAGCGCGCCCCGTCACGCGTGACCGCGCGCGCACCGTCACCGGCGCCAGCCCGTGACTCCGGTGGCGCCAGCGGTGGCGCACCCCGCCACATGGACTACGACGGTGACATGGAAGCCCCGCCGCCACCGCAGGTCTCGCAGCGCACCACGCGCCCAGGCCTCGGTACCGAGTTCGGCGAACAGCGCCACTCGGCCGCGAGCTTCACGCGGTTCGTGCGCGCGGCCGGCAAGCCGATCGCGATCGCCGAGCTCCGCTACAACGACACCGCAGGCCTGATCGCCCTCGGCATCCCGCTGCAGCCGCTGCCCGACGAAGGCGAGATCATGACGCGCGAGACCGCCGAGGCGTTCCCCGGCGATCACCGCTACGCCACGCCCCCGCGCTGAACAACGACGTTCGAACGACAAAGCCGCTCCCTCTCGGCAAGCCAAGGCAGCTCGATGCCGGCGAGCGCTGCTTCGATCTGCGTGTGCTCGCGCAGGAGGCGCGCTGCGGCGAACCGATCGCTTGACGTTCGACACTCATGGAGTCAACGATGCGCCTGCACTGGCTCGCGCGACGAGCTGATTCGCGATGGGCGTCGCCGGATCCGATACCGCCCTCGAGACGGCCGACGTCGCTTTGATGAGCGACGCTCTTCGCGGCGTGCCAGCGTTTATCGATCTCAGTCGGCGAACGTCGAACATCCTTCGCGCCAACATCGCGTTCGCGATCGGGGTGAAGGTCGTGTTCTTCGGTCGCGGCCTGTTCGGCATCGCCATCGTGTGGATGGCCGTGTTCGCGGATATGGGTGCGAGCCTCGTAGTTGCCGCCAATGGTCTCCGTCTGCTACGGACCAGAGCTCGACCGACTCCATGACCAACCCCCGTGTCGACATTCCAGTGCCCCATGCTCCCGGCGACGGTTCCCGTGCCGTGCGCTCTCCGATCGCCACCGGCGTGCTGCTCGCGCTCGGCTCAGCGATCGCCTTTGGTCTCACCACGCCCGTGATCGCGTGGGCAGGTCGAGACGCGGGTCCGTTGACCACCGCCGCGCTTCTGTACGCGGGCGCTGTCATCGCCGCGTTCGCGATGCGGATGGGACCGCGATCGGAAGGGTCCGTTCTCGGCCGGCGCGATGTGCCGCGGATCCTCGCCATCGCAGTTGCCGGCGCGGCAGTTGCACCGGTGTGCCTAGCCTGGGGACTCGCGCGTGCCGGCGCGACCGCAGGTTCGCTCGTGCTCAACCTCGAAGCGGTGCTCACCGTCCTCCTGGCATGGATGATCTATCGCGAGCCCCTCGGCAGGCGCGTCGTCGCCGCCGTGGCCATCATGGCGATCGCGGGAATACTCCTCGCCGTCGATGCCTCCTCGCGCACGAACGCAGGATTGTGGGGAGCGATCGCGGTAGGTGCCGCGACCCTCGGGTGGGCGATCGACAACACGTTGACGCGTGCTCTCGCGGAGCGCGATCCTCTGCACGTCATTGCAGCGAAGGGCTTCCTCGGCGCGCTGATGACCGGGACCGCTGCGATCCTCTGGGGAGAGCTCACGCCCGAGCTCGTGACGGTGTGTGCTCTCGTGGCATGCGGGGCGACCGGGTACGGCGTCAGCCTGCGGTTGTATCTACTCGCGCAACGCCGGATCGGAGCAGCGCGTACCGGCTCGGTGTTCGCGCTCGCACCGTTCGTCGGCGCTGCGCTCGCATTTGCGCTCGGTGACCGTGACGCCAGTCTGCTGACAGCGCTAGCCGCCGCTGGCTTTGGAGTCGGTGTCTATCTGCACGTCTCCGAGCAGCATGGGCACCCGCACCTCCATGAACCAACGGAGCACGAGCACGCTCACCGCCACGACGACGGACACCACGGCCACACTCACGACCCGCCCGTGCTCGGCGAGCACACCCACCGCCACGCTCACGCCAGGACCGAGCACGTCCACGAACACGCCCCCGACGTTCACCACGACCACACGCACTGATGGCGGATTCCTACTATTGACCATAGTAGGAACCCGACCTAGGCTCTGACGGCGTGCGAACCTTCTCTGCAGCCACCAGGGTCCTCGGCGAGCTCGAGACGCGCGTCATGGAGTTGCTGTGGGAAGTGCACCCGATCTCGGTCCGCACGGCCTGTGAACGCCTCGGCAGCGCGCACGCATACACGACGATCATGACGACGATGGATCGGCTCCACAAGAAGCGCCTGCTCCGCCGCAAGAAGGACGGCAACGCGTTTCTCTACGAGCCCGCGATGGACCGATCGGAGTACCAGCGCCGCGTTGTCGAGGCTGCTCTGACGCCGCTGCTCGAACAGGGCGCGGCCCCCGTGCTCGCAGCGTTCGTCGAGGTCGCAGCGGATCTCGACGAGAAGCACCTCGCGCAACTCGAGCGTCTGATCGCGAGCCATCGGAGGCGCAAGTGAGCCTCGGCAGCCTCGCCGGCTTCGCGCTCGTGTTCGTCGTCATCGCGTGGCCGCTCTCTGCGGTCGCCAGTCTCGTCCTCCGTGGAGCTCGTACGCGACTCCAGCGACTCGGACCGATGGCGGAGCGGCGTGCCGCGGAGGTTGCGGCGATCGTTCCGGTCTCGCTCGCGGTGTTCTCCGTGGCGATCCTCGTCATGCAGTCGACGCTGGGAATCGATCACTGCGAGGCCCACGACCACCATGCTCATCTCTGCGTCGTCCATGGGGCACTTTGGATCGAGCGGACCTGGGTTGTCGTGACGCTTGCAGTTGCGGGCGCTGCGATGCTTGTTCGGCTTGTCCTTCTCGTCACGAGCTTCGTTCGGGGTGCGCGGAGCATCCGCGAGCTCCATGCGCTCAGTCGCGATGCCGG
>JBKJUF010000091.1:0-2937 GCA_046590445.1 Kofleriaceae bacterium | reverse complement strand
CGTAGCCGCCACGCACGATCGCCGTCATCACCGCACGCGGATCCGCCGACGGGTGGGCGACGATGAAGTCCTTGCCGCCGGTCTCGCCGACGAGCCGCGGATAGCCCGCGTAGCGCTCGAGGTTGTCGGCGACTCGCTTCCACATCATCCGGAAGACGTCGGTCGAGCCGGTGAAGTGGATGCCGGCGAGCGCCGGGTTATCGAGCACGACGTTCGTGCTGCCGTGGGGCAGGCCGGGGATGAAGTTGATGACGCCCGGCGGCAGGCCCGCCTCCTCGAGCAGCAAGTAGATCTGCCACGCCGCGAGCAGCTGGGTCTCCGCAGGCTTCCACACCACCGTGTTGCCGAGCAGCGCGGGCGCGGTCGGCAGGTTGCCGGCGATCGCGGTGAAGTTGAACGGCGTGAGCGCGAAGATGAAGCCCTCGAGTGGGCGTAGCTCCATCATGTTCCACACGCCGGACGACGACTTCGGTTGCATCCGGTAGAGGTCCTGCGCGAACGCGACGTTGAACCGCCAGAAGTCGATCAGCTCGCACGCCGAGTCGATCTCCGCCTGGTGCGCGGTCTTCGACTGGCCGTGCATCGTCGCGGCGTTCATCCGCATCCGCCACGGCCCGGCGAGCAGCTCCGCCGCCCGCAGCAGCACGCCGGCACGCGCTTCCCAGCGCATCGCGCTCCACGCGCGGCCCGCCTCGAGCGAGGCCTTGATCGCACGCTGCGCGACGTCCTCGGTCGCTGCGTGAAACCGTGCCACCACGTGCTTGTGGCGGTGCGGCATCACGACCTCGCGGATGTTGCCGGTCCGCACGCGCTCGCCGCCGACGACGCACGGGATCTCGACGACCTCCTTCTCGATCGCCGCGAGTGCGGCCTTGAGCCGGGCTCGCTCGGGGCTACCCGGCGCGTACTCGAGGACCGGCTCGTTGACGGGATCCGGAACGTGGATGATCGCGTCGTGCATGTCGCACGTGTACCACGCGATCCGAGCTCCCGAGGCCGCCCCTCAGGGAGATGCCGGCGTCGCGGGCGCCGGGACCGGAGGCACCGTCGGTGCGGGCTCGGGCGGCTTCGCGTCGTTGCCGCGAATCCCGCCCTTGCGACACGCCGCGATGCCGGCCATGTCCTTCGCGGCGACGATGCACCGGCGCTCCTTGGCCGAGACCTTGCGTGCCTCGCACTGCTGGATCTCGAGGTCGCGGTTGCCCCGGCCGCCCATGTCACCGTGACCGGGATACGCGATCTGCACGACCGACAGCACGTGGTCGGTGACCTCCGCGCACGTCGGAGCCTTCTTCTCGGCCTGCTTGGAACAACCGGCGACTACGACAAACAGGAAGAGCCAGCGCATCGACGTGATCCTACGCCGAGTTTATGGTCGAGGCGATGCTGATCCGGCCCGCCCGCGAAGACGACTTCGAGTCGATCACCGCGATCACGAACTACTACATCACGACCTCGACCATCCACTTCGCCTACGAACCGCTCGCGACCGCAGCGCTGGGCAACATGTGGCTCGGCTATCGCGATCGCTATCCCTGGTTCGTCTGCGAGGAGGCCGGTCAGGTCGCCGGCTACGCGAAGGCTGGCACCTGGCGCGATCGTGCCGCCTACGACTGGACGACCGAGATCGGGCTCTACGTCGCGCCGGACGTGCGCGGCCGTGGGTTTGGACGTGCGCTCTACGGCGCGCTGCTCGACGAGCTGACGGCGCGCGGGTTCCGCTCGGCGATCGCCGGGATCACGTTGCCGAACGACCCGAGCATCGCGCTGCACCGCGCCTTCGGCTTCGTCTCGGTCGGCACCGTGCGCGACGCCGGCTTCAAGCACGGCGTGTGGTGCGACGTCGAGTTCTGGCAGAAGCGGCTCGCGACCGAGCCGGTGTCGTGATCGGCGTCGCTACTCGCGGCCGAGGTACGTGTAGCCGATCATGCCCTCGCGGAACCGGTTGATCAGCGTCCGGCTCTCCTCGATGGTCATCAGCTTCTTGCGCAGCGCGTTCTCGACGTTGTTGCGCAGCCGGCCGAGCAGATCACTCGGCGAGTAATCGACGAACGCCAGGACCTCGCTGACGGTATCGCCGGCGACGACTTCCTTGACGTCGTACTCGCCCTCCGGAGACAGCTGGACGTGCACCGTGTTGGTGTCGCCGAACAGGTTGTGGAGGTCGCCGAGGATCTCCTGGTACGCACCGACGAGGAAGATCCCGAGGTAGTAGTCCTGGCCCTCATGCTTGGGGTGCAACTCGAGCACGTGCTTGACGTCGCGCAGATCGATGAACGAGTCGATCTTGCCGTCGGAGTCACACGTGATGTCGGCGAGCGTCGCGCGCCGGGTCGGCTCCTCGGTCAGCCGGTGAATCGGGCAGATCGGGAACAGCTGATCGACCGCCCACGCATCGGGCACCGACTGGAACATCGAGAAGTTGCAGAAGTAGGTGTCGCTGAGCGCCTTCTCGAGGCCTTCGAGCTCCTCCGGCATGTGCTCCTTGCCGTGCGACATCAGGTGGACCTTCTCGCAGATCGCCCAGAACAAGTTCTCGCAGATCACGCGGTGCTCGAGCGACAGGTGCCCGAGGTTGAAGAGCTGGAGGACCTGATCCTTGTACTCGACGGCGTCGTGATAGCTCTCGAGCAGGTTCTTCGCGGAGACGCCCTGATAGGTCTCCCACATGTTGACGACGAGCGGCGGCGCCGGCTTCTGCAGCTCCTTCGGCACGTGTGTGTTGAACTCGGTCACGCCGAGGACGTTGACGACGAGCACCGAGTGGTGCGCGGCGATCGCGCGACCCGACTCGCTGACGATGCTGGGGTGTGGCACGTTGTCGGCGTCGCAGATCTCCTTGATCGCGAACACGACGTCGTTGGCGTACTCCTGCACCGTGTAGTTCATCGACGACGCGAAGTTGGTCTGCGAGCCGTCGTAGTCGACGCCGAGCCC
>JBKJUF010000761.1:0-6138 GCA_046590445.1 Kofleriaceae bacterium | reverse complement strand
GCGCCAGCCCGATCTGCGCGTCTCGCTCGACACCAAGCTCGCGCGGCTCGAGGCCATCCTCGACGAGCTCGCACGGACCTGGAGCTTCGCGACGCTCGCCGAGGTCGCCGCCGACGTCCAGCGCACGGCGTGAGCTGTGACCGCTACCGCCAAGCCCGCGCGCAGTCCATTCGCTCGGGCATCGCGTCGCGGATTGGCCGCCAAGGCGCCAAGCACGCCAAGTTCGGAGAACCGGTTTCCCCTTCGGGGAAGAACTTCTCCCCGTGCGTGCACGCGGGAACACGGAGGATTTTCCTTTTCGAAGAAAAGAAAAAATCTTGGTTCTGACCTTGGCGGGCTTGGCGCCTTGGCGGCCAATCATTACCGAAGTGCCCGTGCGCATGGATCGCGAGCGCGCGTCGCCTCATCAACGAACCTCGGCGGTCAGCGGCGGCTACTGACCGCGCGGCGCGCCAGCTCGTCGACGCGCTCGTTGAGCTCGACGCCCGCGTGCCCGGCGACCTTGACGAAGCGAAGGTCGGTGAACTGCTTCGTCAGCTCGCGGATCTTCATGACGAGCTCGGTGTTCGCCTTCGCCTTCCAGTTCTGGCTGAGCAGGCCGATCGAATACGAGCTGTCCGAGTACACGATCACCGGCCGCGTGCGTTCCTTGACCTCCTCGAGGCCGCGGTAGATCGCCATCAGCTCGGCGATGTTGTTCGTGCCGTGGCCGAGGTACTCGCTGAGCTCGCGCGTGGTCTCGCCATCGATGATGACGACGCCGAGCCCGGCCGGTCCCGGATTGCCGGTGCACGCGCCGTCCGTCCACACGTGGACCGCGTTCGCCGGGACCTCGACCGCGCCACCCTTGGGCTTGGACACCGCGACCTCGCCAACCTCGATCTCGACGGGCTCGCCCGATGGTGCCGACAGGTTGCGCGCGCCCGCCCGATACACCTTCGCGCCGTTCACCGGTTTGTAAACAATCTCGACACGACCGTCACGATCGGTGACGGGTGTACCGGTCGTGTCGACCTTCGCCCAGACGTCGGCATCGCGCAGGCGGTGACGAATCCAGGGCATGGCGCACCCTATCACGAGGTGTTATAAGCCCGGCTTCATGCTGACCCGACAGCGCGTGTTCGTCGTCGCGATCGCGACGGCTGTCTCGACTTTCTCCGGCGCCTGCAAGGACAAGAAGGAGCAGGCCAAGCCAGCTCCTGGTGCACCCGGTGCCGCGACGAAGGCCGACGGGACGCCCGCGAAGAAGCTGACCGGCGCCGCAGCGCAGCATCCCGATCTCGATCTGTTGCCCGTCGATTCCGAGCTCGTGCTCGGCGTCAACTGGGGCCAGCTCCAGGCGAGCCCGCTGTGGAAGAAGTTCGTCGAGCCCGAGATGCAGAAGGACAAGGACTTCATGCAGGGCATGGCGCAGTTCAAGGATCGCTGCGGCTTCGATCCGTTCCTCGCGGTGCAGAAGATGTCGGTCGGCATCAAGGGGCTCGACGCCGACAAGCCCGACGGCGTGATCATCGTCCACGGTCCGGACAAGACGAAGACGCTCGCGTGCCTCGACAAGTGGCAGGCCGAGGCCGCGAAGGAAGACATCACGATCAAGAAGGACGGCGACGTCGTGCTCGCGACGAGCGACGGCGAGACGGTCGCGATGACGTTCCTCTCGGAGAGCACCGCGCTCGTCGTGATCGGCGTGAACGCGACCGCGGAAGGCGTGAAGCAGATCGCCGCCGGCGGCTCGACGCTGTCGACCTCGGCCGCGTTCGTCGACATGTTCGCCAAGGTCAAGACCGGCGACTCGCTGTGGGCGCTCGTCAACGGCAACTCGAAGCTGTTCGAGGACGCCGGCGCGCTCGGCATCAAGCCGAAGGCGGTCTTCGGATCGGTCAACGTCACCGACGCGGTCAACGCGGATGTCCGCGCGCGCCTCGATTCGCCGGATACCGCGACGACGACCGCGACCGGGCTGCGTGGCCAGGCCGCGGCGATGGAGTCGATGGTCGACAAGCTCGAGATCACGAACGACGGTGCCGACGTTCGGCTCGTCGCGGCCGCATCGAGCCAGAAGCTCGAGGCGCTCATGAAGATGTTCGCGGAATAAGCACCAAGGAGAATTCACGATGCGCACTCAGAGTTGGCTGTTCGCAGGTGTCCTGGCTTCCGGTCTCGTACTGGTCGGCGCGTGCAAGAAGGAAGAGAAGAAGGCGGACGGCACCGCCGCTGGCACGACGGCGGAGAAGCCGGTCAGTGGCCCCGGCATGGGTCAGGCTGGCGCGGGCCCGTCCGGCACGATCGCCGATGACCTTTCGCTGATCCCGGTCGACTCCGAGGTCGTGATGGGCCTCAACTTCGCGCAGCTCCAGCAGAGCTCGCTGTGGAAGAAGTTCGCCGAGCCCCAGATGATGAAGGGCGACTTCCAGGTGAAGCTCGCCATGTTCAAGGCGAAGTGTGGCTTCGACCCGATGACGGCGATCAAGACGATGTCGATCGGCATGAAGGGCGTCGGCGGCGACAACCCCGATGGCGTCGTGGTGGTCCGCGGTGCGGACAAGGCGAAGACGCTCGCGTGCTTCGACACGATGAAGGCGGAGGCAGCGGCGAGCGGTGACACGATCACCCGCGATGGCGACATCGTCCTCGTCAAGAGCAAGTCCGGCGAGACCGTCGGCCTGACGTTCGTCAACGACACCACCGTCCTCGCGGTCATCGGCACGGGCGCGACCACCGACGGCGTCAAGAAGGCCGCGATGGGCGGCTCGACGCTGAAGAGCTCGGCGGCGTTCGTCGAGATGTACAGCAAGATCAAGACGAACGACTCGCTGTGGATGCTGCTCAACGGCAACTCCAAGGCGTTCGACAAGGCCGCGGCGATGGGCGTCAAGCCCAAGGCGGTGTTCGGCTCGATCAACGTCACCGACGGGCTGACGCTGGACATGCGGATGCGGCTCGACTCGCCGGATCAGGCGGCGCAGATGGCGAACACGTTCAAGGGCCAGGCCCAGGCCGTGGTCTCGATGGTCGACAAGCTCGACATCACGAACGACGGCTCGGACGTCAAGGTCGCGCTCGTGCTGTCGAGCCAGAAGCTCGAGCAGCTCGTGCAGACGTTCGGCGGCATGTTCGGTGGCGGCGGCATGGGCGGCGGCGGCATGGGTGGCGGCGGCATGGGTGGCACGCCGTAACCAGGGACCGATGCGGACCACGGCAGCGCGGTCCCGGCAGGATCAGATGATGACGAAGCTGGCGCGCGGCTGTGCGATCGCGGTGCTCGCGATCGCGTGTGGCAAGCGGGCCGATCGCGCGCCTGCACCGGAGCTCACCGGGCTCGCCGCGGTGCCAGCGACCGCCGAGGTCGTGATCGGCGTCGATGTCGAGAAGCTCGGCGCGTCGCCGATCGTCGAACGCGCGGCGGCGCAGCTGCTGCTTCGCGATCCGCAGCTCGCGGCGAGCTGGGAGCACGTGCGTGAGGCGTGCAAGATCGACGTCCACAAGCAAGTGAAGCGGCTCATGGTCGCGCTCGGGCCCCGCTCGCCAGCGTTCGCTGACTCGCTACATTCCGGGCCGGCAGCGCCCAACGCACGGCCGGGTACCGGGCCCGTGCTGATGGTCGCGACCGGGGCGCTCGTCGAGACCGACCTCGCGTCGTGCATGCGATCGCTGGTGGGCAAGGGCGGCGGCACGCTGACCGCCAAGCCGCTCAATGGCCGCACGCTCTATCAGGTGAAGGAAGGTAACCGCACGATGTTCTGGTCGTTCGGTCGCCCCGACACCGTCGTGCTCGGCAATACCGAGGCGTACGTCGTCGAGGCGCTCGGCGACGGCAAGAAGGCGCTCGATCATCCGGAGCTCGCCGCGTGGATCAAGCTCGCGGACCAGCACGCACCGGTGTGGGCCGTTGGTCGCGTCAGCGAGCGCGTCCGCCAGGGCCTCGTGCGGGTCACCGACGGCAAGCTGAAGACGGGGCCGCTCGCGTTCGTCGGCTCGCTCGACCCGTCCGCTGGCGCCAAGCTCGATCTCGGCGCCGTGATGTCCTCCGGCGACGATGCCAAGGCGCTGGAATCGCAAGCGAAGGCTCAGCTCGCCGGGCTCGTCATGATCGCTCAGCTCAAGTCGCTCGGCACCCTCGTCCAGAAGCTCGTGATCGCCGTCGAAGGCAGCGTGGTGCGATTCCGCGCGAACCTGTCGATGGACGACGTCAATCACGTGCTGTCTATGCTTGACGGGGGTAGACCTCCCGCGCAGGATTCCCCGCCCGCATCAGGGCCCGGCTCTTCGAGTCCGGCAAGTCAGTAAGAGAGTTCAAGATGGCGAGCAAGAAGACCCCGAAGAGCGCGAACACCAAGTCCAAGGCCGCCATCAAGAAGGCGCCTGTGAAGAAGGCGACCGAGAAGAAGGTCAAGCCTGGCAAGGTCGACACCGGTCCGCGGCATCCGCACGGCCGGCTCGAGGCCGCGCACAAGACGAAGGCTGACCTCGCCAAGTCGCTCGCCGCCGCGGTCGCCCGCACGGACGAGGACACCGATCTCGTCGAGGCGCGCCTCAAGACCGCGTCGAACGCCCAGCTCCTCCGCCTCCAGAAGGCGAACGAGCGGGTCAAGCAGAAGTACGGCGGCCGCGATCAGATGATCGCGGCGATCTCCAAGGTGGAGAAGAAGGGCTCGGACAAGGACTACCTTGCCAAGCTCGGCTCGTACTCGCTGCCGCAGTTGCTCGATCTGGCGACGTCTAGCGAGCGCCGCGCGCGCTCCTGACACCGCCGCGACCGTCGACCGTCGCCGCAGGTCAGTTATCCTGGCAGGCTAGGGAGATGCTGCTCACTTTAGCGGCCTCGCTCGTTGCGACCTCGCACGCCCTCGCCAGATTGGCCGCGCAAGGCGCCGAGCACGCCAAGGTTTTTTTTCAGGAGATGCTCGCGGCGGTAGCACGAGAGAGCAGAAGTCTAACCCTTGGCGATTTGGCGCCTTGGCGGCCAATCTGGAACCGGGGAAGCGTTTTGCGACGCGTCGCTAAGTGAGCGGCATTGAGGCTAGGGGCGTGATCTCCCGCGCCTCCTGGCGTGCAGTCATCGTGATCGGTGTGCTGCTTGGCAGCGCAGCGGTCGCGACGTCGGAGCCCGAGCCGGCCGAGCAGGCTGATCCCGTCACGCCCGAAGCCTCCGCGCCCGCGTTGTCAGCAGGTGCGACGCCGCTGTTGCCGGTGACCGCCGCGTGGCGCTGGCAAGTCGTCAGCGCGCCACGGATCCCGACCCAGGTCGGCGCGATGGCGGTCAGCGGGCTCGATGCCGTCGCCGGGCGTGCCCCGGTCGTCGCCGTCCTCGGGGACGCGCCGCCAGAGCCCGCGGGGTGGCCGTATCGCGTCGACGGTGACGCGCGATCGATCCCGGTGGCACCGGAGCAGCGCCGGATCGCGGTGGCGTTCGGCATCGCGACGTTCACGCTCGGCGTGGCGCACCAGGGACTCGAGATGCTCGAGCTGCGGCTGCGTTACGAGGACGGCGTCGCGGTCTGGCTCAACGGCATCGAGATCGTGCGGCAGGCCTTGCCGCGTGACGGAGTGATGGGACTCGCCTCACGTCCGCACGGACCGGAGTGGGAGACGTTCCACGTCGCGGTCGCGCCCGGGCTGCTCCAGCTCGGCGAGAACGTGCTCGCCATCGAGGTTCACCCGTCGGGGCGCCGCCTCGCGCCGACCTTCGCCGCTTCGCTCGCGGGGCGCCGCGATCGCGGGATCCTGCGCGGACCGATCCTCGCGGAGGTCGGGCCGAGCTCCGCGGTGATCGCGGTCGAGACCGATCCGGGGATCGACGCGACGATCGAGTGGAGCCTCGGCGACGCCAATGCCTTGCTCGTCCAGCGCCGCACGAGCCCCGCCGGGCGTCGCCATCACTTCGCGCTCGACGGCCTGCCACCGAACACCGACGTGCATTACCGCGTGCTCGCCGGTGCGTCGCGCGGTGAGCGCCGCACCTTTCACACACTGCCGGGTCCAGGCTCGGTGATCCGGATCGGCGTCTACGGCGACGTCCGCGGCGGCCACGCGACGCACCGCAAGCTCGTGCAGCAGATGCTGCGTGAAGGGCTCGACGCCGTCGGCGTGACCGGCGACATGGTGCTGCACGGCGCCGATCAGGCCGACTGGCAGCGG
>JBKJUF010000372.1:0-4016 GCA_046590445.1 Kofleriaceae bacterium | reverse complement strand
ACCTCGCACACCGCGATCATCGCGCGTGCGCACGAGATCCCTGCGGTCGTCGGTCTCGAGAACGTGACCGAGGTCGTCGAGACCGATGACCTGATCCTGATCGACGGCGGCGCAGGCATCGTCATCGTCAACCCGACAGCCGCGACGGTCAGCGAGTACCGGGAGGAGCAGCGCCGCCAGGTCGCCGCCGGCGCCTTGCTGCACTCGATGCGCGATCTGCCGACCGTCACCAAGGACGATCACCAGATCCAGCTGTTCGCCAACATCGACGGCCCGGACGAGCTCGACGACGCGCTCGACTACGGCGCGATGGGCGTTGGCCTCTTCCGTACCGAGTACCTCTTCATGGGGCACGCCGAGCTGCCCGACGAGGAGCGCCACTACCAGACCGCGCTCGAGCTCATCGATCGCCTCGGTGGCCTGCCCGCGACGATTCGCACGTTCGACCTCGGCGCCGACAAGCTCGCGCCGTTCCTCGTGGCCGCCGATCTCCACGAGGCGAACCCGGCGCTCGGCCTGCGCTCCATCCGGCTATGCCTGACCGAGCTCGGGCGGCCGATCTTCCACCAGCAGCTCCGCGGCCTGCTGCGTGCGTCGGCCCACGGGCCACTGAAGATCATGTTCCCGATGATCTCGGGCGTCGCCGAGCTACGCGCGGCCAAGGCCGTCGTCGACGAGGTCAAGGCGGAGCTCGCCGCCGAGGGAATTCCGTTCGATCCGGTGGTCAAGCTCGGGATCATGATCGAGATGCCGTCGGCCGCGCTGACCGCAGACCTGCTCGCGCAGGAGTGCGACTTCTTCTCGATCGGTACAAACGACCTGATCCAGTACACGATGGCCGTCGATCGCGTGAACGAGTATGTCTCGTACCTCTACGAGCCGCTGCACCCGTCGCTGATCCGGCTGATCGGCGAGGTCGCGAATGCGGCGAAGGCAGCCGGCATCCCGGTCACGGTGTGCGGCGAGATGGCCGGCGATCCCGTGATCGCACCCGTGCTCCTCGGTCTCGGCATCCGCGAGCTGTCGATGAGCGCGGTCTCGGTGCCCGAGGTCAAGGCCGTGATCCGAGCGACCAACGTCAGTGACGCGCAGGCGCTCGTGCAGAAGATCAAGAAGCTGCCAACGTCGGCGGAGATCCGCGCGATGGTCAGCGAGTACGTGACCGCGATCGGCCCACCGCGCAAGGAGCGCAAGGCCTGATGAGGGCTTGGCGGCCCGCGGTGCGGATCGCCGTGGCCGCGGGCGTGCTTGCTGCCGTGCTCGCCGCGATGCTCGGGACCGCTCGCGCCGGCGATCCGCTGCGGGTGCGTTACACGATCGAGACCGACCACTTCGTCATCCACTACTACGATCCTCTCGAGGACGTCGCGCGACGCGTCGCGGTGGTCGCCGAGCGCGCGCATCGCGTGCTGTCACCCGCGCTCGATCACCGCCCGAGCACGAAGACGATCATCAACGTCGTCGACGACACCGACAGCGCGAATGGCTTCGCCGGCGTGCTGCCGCGCAACGCGATCACGCTGTTCGCGACTGCGCCGGGAAGCTTCACCGAGCTCGACGATCACGAGGACTGGCTCTACGGGCTCACCGCCCACGAGTACACGCACATCATCCACATCGACACGATGGAGGGGCTACCGAGCCTCTACAACAAGCTGTTCGGCAAGATCTGGGCGCCGAACCAGGTGATGCCGCGGTGGGTGATCGAGGGCATCGCGACGTACGAGGAGTCCAAGCGCTCGGCGGGCGGACGCAACCGAGGTACGCGCTTCGATCAGTACATCCGCACGTCGCGGCTCGAGAACAAGGACCTCCGGCTCGACGAGGTCACGGGCGCGCCGCGGCGGTTTCCTCGGGGCAACGCGGCGTACGTGTACGGCTCGCACTTCCTGCGCTACGTGTTCGATCGATTCGGCGACGACACGCTACGCGAGATGAGCCACACCTCGGGCCGCCACCCGGTGCCGTTCGCGACCAACCGCCAGATCGCGAAGGTCACGGGCAAGCCGTTCACCGAGCTCTATGGCGACTGGAAGGGCTACCTGCGCGATCGATACGGCCTGCAGGAGATGGCCGCCGAGCGCCGTGGGCTCGCGATCGGCCGCCGGCTCACCCACTCGGCCGAGGCGAACTTCTTCGCGCAGTACAGCGCGGACGGCAAGGAGATCTACTGGCTGCAATCCGATGGCTACCGCCGGCCGCATGTCCGCGCGATGCCGGTCGGCGGCGATCACACGAGCGCGCGCGACGTCACGCAGATCGAGGCGATGGGGCCGTTCGAGCTGTTGCCCGATGGCTCGTTCATCTTCGAGCAGGGCGGCTGGCTGTACCGGCGTGAGTACGCGTTTCAGGATCTGTTCCGGTGGGACGCGCGGACCGGCGTGATCACCCGGCTGACCCGCGGCGCGCGCGCGCGTGATCCGGGCGTGTCGCCGGATGGCCGGCGGGTCGCGTTCTCGAAGAACGAGGCCTCGGAGAGCGTGCTCGCGGTCATGGACACCGCGCCGGGCGCGACCTCGTCGGTGCTCTGGCGCGGCCAGCGCTTCGATCAGGCGTTCCAGCCGGCGTGGTCGCCCGACGGCTCGCGGATCGCGTTCTCGGCGTGGCGGCGCGGCGGCTTCCGCGACATCCTCGTCGTCGAAGTGGCCTCGGGCGCGGTCGACGAGATTACCGCCGATCGCGCGGTCGACATGAACCCGGCGTGGTCCGCCGATGGTCGCACGTTGTACTTCGACAGCGATCGCACCGGCATCACCAACATCTACGCGTGGGACACCGGGGACCGCGCGCTCTCGCAGATCACGAACGTGCTCGGCGGTGCGTTCCGCCCGAACCCGTCACCCGACGGTCGCCGGCTCGTGTTCGACGCGGCGGTGCCGGCCGGCGGCTACGATCTCTACGAGCTGCCGATCGATCGCAGCACGTGGCTGCCGGCACGCAGCTACCTCGACGACAAGCCCGATCCGCTGTTGATCCCAGACCACGATGCCACGGTCAGCGAGAAGCGCCCGTATCGCGCGCTCGAGACGCTCGCGCCGCAGACCTGGAACCTCCAGTACGTGCTCGGCGATGACCCGAGCGCGACGATCTCGACCGGCGGCGCCGACTCGTTCAACGTCCACGCCTGGCAGCTCGCGGTCGGTACGAACCTCGACAACGGCGAGGTCAACATCGGTGCATTCTACGGCTACGGCGGCTGGCGCCAGAGCCTGCGGTTCGCGGCCTCGCGCACGATCGGCACGCGCGGCGGGTTTCGCGTCGACGGCGTGCCCGCGACCTATCGCCAGGAGGACTGGAGCGCGACGGTATCGACCAGCATCCCGTTCGAGGCGCGACCGGACGCGAGCTGGTCGTTGTCGTTCGACTACGACGTCGACTGGTTCCGTCCCGTCGAGGAGCCGCTGATCATGCTCGACCCGAACGATCGGGTGACCGTCCGGCCGGTGACCGACTACGTGCAAGCAGGCGTCGGCATGCGCCTCGGCTACTCGCGGGTACGCGGCACGACCTACGGCCTCGGGCCGCAATCGGGGTTCGATGTCTCCGCCGGGTTGCGCTTCGATCACCCCGCGCTCGGTGCGACGTATCACAACGTCACGGTCAGCTACTCGACGAGCACGTTCCGGCGGCTCTGGGGCGACGACCCAGGCGGCGTGATCTCTGCGCGGCTTGCAGGCTCGCTGCGCGCCGGCGATCTCGCGCGGTCCGGCGGGTTCGGCCTCGGCGGGATCCCGCCGCAGGATCTCGTGCGCGCGATCATCGACAGCACGCGCGCGGGCTCGACGGGCTACCTCCGCGGCTATCCGGCGCGCCACATCGTCGGCAACCAGTTCCACCTGCTGAACCTCGAATACCGCCAGGAGCTGTGGCAGATCGAGCACGGCGTCGGCACCCTGCCGTTCTACGTGCGACGCATGCACATGGCGCTGCTCTCCGATACCGGCACCGCGTCCGAGACCGAATTCGTACGCGAGCGGCACCTCCGCGCATCGGTCGGCGGTGCGCTCCGCGTCGAT
>JBKJUF010000215.1:0-8388 GCA_046590445.1 Kofleriaceae bacterium | reverse complement strand
CGACGCTGCCGTGACCGAATGCCTTGAGCTTGCCATCGAGGATGTCGCTCTTGCCGGCCATCACGTAGGCGCGCGCCATCTTGCGATCACCGTTACCATGTCCGAGCGAGCCGCCGACCTCGATGCCCTCGACGTCCTCGGCATCCTTGGTGATCACGTTGAGGATCCCGAGCAGCGAGTTCGAGCCCCACAGCACGCCGCCTGGACCGGTGATGAGCTCGACGCGCTTGACGAGCTCCATCGGCTGGACGCGGGTGGTCGCCGAGACGTTGACGAACGGATCGAAGAGCGAGAGGCCGTCGTGGAGGAACTGGACGGCCTGGGCCTGGCCGCGCACCGCCGGGTTATGGAACGTCGAGTGATAGATGCCAACGCGTGACCATCCCGGGACGGTGTCGTAGAGCTCGGTCAGGTTCTGGAACTGGCGATCCCGGATCTCGTCCTCGGTGATGACCGTGACGATCGCGGGCGCTTCCTGCACGGTCGTCACGCCCTTCGCGGCGCTCTGCACGATGTTCGCGAGATCCAGCGCGGGGTCTTCGGTCGGATCGGTCTCGGTGTCGCCGACCTCGAGGACGAGCGTGGGCACCTCGATGTCGGTGACCGCCGCGCCGGGTTGCGCGACCGCCGGGGTCGTCGCGAGCAGCAGGAGCCCGACGAGCCGCTTCACGGCGTGCCGCCTTGCTGCGCCTTGATGAGGTCGACGCGCTCGTTGACCGGATCGGTCGAGGCCGCCGCGCCGAGCGGGCGATCCGAGCCGAGCCCGACGGCTTGCAGCTGGTGCACGGTGACGCCTTGCGCGATCAGGTAGTCGTGGATCGCGCGCGCGCGCTGCTGCGCCAGCGCCTTGTCCCTGCGGCGCTGCGCGGCGATCTGCGCCGGACGCGTGGCCGTGGTCTCGAGCGCGACGTGGACCTCGACGCGAATCACGAGCTTGCGACGCTTGATGATCGCGGCGACCTGATCGAGCAGCCGCCTGGCGGGCACGGTCAGCGTCGCGGTGCCACGTCCGAAGGCCACAGGTGCTCCCTTGAGATCGATGCGATCGGCGCGCTCCTCGGGGCCGCTCGTGGCGCGGACGTCCGGACAACCATCGTCGTCCTCGACGCCGTTGACGGTCTCGGCATCGTTCGGGCAGCGATCCTCCAGATCGGCGAAGCCGTCGGCGTCATTGTCGGCGTCGGGGCAGCCGTCCTCGTCCTCGAAGCCATCGCGATCCTCGACCTGATCGGCGCAGCGATCGGTGACATCGGGGTTGCCGTCGCGATCATTGTCGGGCTCGGGGCAGCCATCGCCATCCTCGAACGCGTCGCGATCC
Source organism: Kofleriaceae bacterium (assembly GCA_046590445.1). GTDB lineage: Bacteria > Myxococcota_A > Polyangia > Haliangiales > Haliangiaceae > JABFXX01. The sequence continues at coordinate 7,070 of JBKJUF010000215.1, read as the reverse complement.
TCGGGATCATTGGGGCATCGATCATCGGCATCGGCGATCCCGTCGCCGTCGTTATCGCGGTCGGGGCAGCCGTCTTCGTCGTGATAGCTGTCGAAGTCCTCGGCTTCCTCGCGGCAACCATCGATCGAGTCGGGGATTCGGTCGCCGTCCTTGTCGTTGCGACCGGGTGCGGCGGCGCCGAGCGGCTGAGGCGCCCACGTGAGGCCGGTCGTGAAGCGCAGGTCATCGCCGCGCGCGCCGAGCTGGCCTGTACCGACCATCAGCGTCGCGGTCACGTCCGCGGAGACCCGCGCGAGCACGCCGGCCGTCGCGAGGACCGTGAAGTCACCCGCCCTGGCATCACCGAAGTAGTCCTCGTCATCGATCGACGAGCACGGATCTCCGTTGTAGCGACGACACCGTCCCCACGCGGCCCCCGCACCGAGCGGCACGAAGACCTGGGCCTCGGCGGCGGCGGCGATCCGCGGCGTCAGCTCGTAGATCCCGCCGGCGCCGGCCACGAGCTCGCTGCCGACGTCGAGCATGACCCTGGCGTCGGCATCGGTGGCGGCTTCATCGGCGGTGTCGTAGCCCTCGAGCACGGAACGCTGGCGGAAGCGCGCCGCGACGTTCGCGACGAGCCGCGTGGTGGCGAGCGGATCGCGGCGCCAGTCGACGGCGAGCTTGGGCTCGAACACGAGGTTGCGATCGCCGAGCAGCATCTCGTCCTCGCCGAACGGCAGGAACACCGAGCCGACCGCGGTCACCGCGACGTGTGCACCGCGCAGGATCGCGAGCTTTCCGCCGAGCCGCGCGTCGAGCGGACCGGCGAGGCCATCGCCGAGGTAGGACGCCTCGTCATCGGGCGACGCCGACGGATCGAGGTTCGACAGCGGCCGCAGCGCGACGAGCCCGGTCGACGGCCTGACCACCGTGCCGCCCGACATGTAACGGCCGCGCTTGCCGTAGCCGTCACCTGTGGATGTGCGATACGCGGCGATGTCGAGGCCGATCGCGAAGCGGTCGGTCAACGTCATGCCGAAGGCCATATCGAGCGTGACGAGGTAGTCGAGGATCCGATCGTCGCCAGTATTGCCGGCACCGCCGATGCCCGGCACCGCGAAGGCGAGCGGCGAGCGCGCATAGCCGACGAGGATCTTCAGCGACAGATCGCGCTTCGGCAGCAGGCGTGCGCCCTCGACGGCGAACACGCCGCCGGCGTCGTACGAGCTGCGGAACAGCGCGCCATCGATCCCGCTCGTCGGATCGGCCGAAGCCGCGGCGGATCCGACGATCAGCGACCCGACGACGATCGCGAGCCCGAGGGCAAGGACGCGGTTCACAGCGGGCAGGTCTGGGTGGCCGAGGCGTTGATCGGGCGGAGGATCTGAATGAACACGATGAACGGCAGCGTCGCCGCCGCGTGACCGGACCACCGGCATTCGGGTGGAATGCCACCGGTGCCGCTGTAGCCGTCGCTCAGCATCGCGTTCGTCACCAGCGCGCTGCCGTTCGCGCCCGTCGAGGTCGCGGCCGCGTCGAGGCGCTGGCGGGTGACGTCGGTCGACACGAAGTAGTGATCGGTCGTCGGCGTCTGCAAGCCATTTCCCTTGATGACGGTGACGCCGGCCTGCGGGAGCTTGCCCGGCGCGCGCTTCGCGCGGAAGATCATCACGTAGATCCCGTTGTTGATCTGCGGCCCACCATTCGGCGCCCACTGCTCGGTCGTCGAGCGCGGCGCGACGAAGGCCTCGACGTCCTTGGTCGCGACATCGGCGGCTTTCGGCGTCGCGACGCCGGTCGCGTTGGTCGTGCCGAGCGGGCCGGCCTTGGTCATGTCGACGTCGTCGATGCCGAGCGCGATGAACGGCGACGATGCCGGCAGCGTGATGTCGCTGACGCGGTAGCGGCCCCAGTCATCGAGGTAGTTGTCGCCGGCCGCGAGCCGCGCGTTGGGGTCGTTCGGGTTCGTCGAGAACGCGATCGCGTCGTAGGCTTGAACACGGATCGAGCATGGTCCGGTCGCCGTCGGCGCGTTGGGATCGCAGCGCGTGCCGGTGCCGTCGGACGGCGTGAATGGCTCGCCGGTCTCGAGGTCGAGGATCTGGCCGCAGATCGTCTGCTTGCCCGCGGCAGGTTGCGGACACGCGAGCGCGGCGCCGCACCCACCGCCACCGCTGCCGATGCACGTCGTGACGTTGGTCGCGGGATCGAGATCCTCGTCGGTCGTCGCCGGATCGCAGACGGTCGCCGCGAGCTCGGGCAGGCACTGATCGCCGACGAGCCGGGTCAGCGGCCCACAGGTCGCCGTGCTCACGGTCTCGTCGGCCGGAACGCAGCTACCGCCGCGCTCGATCGTGCCGGGCCCACACTCGACCTGCTGGCAGCTCACCAGGGTCGAGGCAGTGACCGCGAGCAGCGCGACGTGGACGTGGATCGATCGCATGGCGCCTCCGCTTAGAAGTGAACGTCGTCCTCGCCGAGATCCTCGAAGACAGCGAGATCGGCGCTCTGGTTCGGCGAGACCGGGCTGGTCAGGTGCGCGTGCCGGACGCCGCGCGTCGGCGAGGTCGGCCGGCCCGCGAGCACGAGCGTACCGGGCGCGTCCTCGATGCGATCCTGTTGGATGTAGATCGCGTACGCGTCGGTGCCACCGAGGGCCTCGTCGACGAAGAACTGCGCGCCGCCGACCGGCGCGAGGTTGATCGGGTTGAGGCCGACGACGAAGCCAAAGGTCGTGCCGTTGAGCGGCGCGGTCAACACGCGATCGGTCCCCTCGAACAGCGTCGGATCGGCGCGCCACGCGTCCTGACAGATCGCGAGCCGGCGCGCGTTCGCGTCATCGTCGATGCACGTCGGCGGCGGCAGGCCGCTGCCGGTGCAGTCGGCATCGACCGCGGGGTACGTCGAGGTCGACGCGCTGGTGACGACCTTGATGCCGGTGTCGCTGGCGAGCCGCATCACGTTCGACATCCGCTGGATCGCGGTGGCGGCATCGATCTGGTCCTGCTCGGACGCTCCCGGCGGCGGATTCGCGATGTCGGTGATGCCGGTGACCTCCTCGATCTTCGCGCTGTAGCGGGTCACTTGGAGGCCAGGGAACCGGACGTGCGCGCCGACGTCGATGAAGCACGGCGACGAGGTGTCGACGATCGAGTGGATCTCGAAGCGCTGGATCTCGAAGAGGTGCGCGCGATCGGCCGCTTCCTGGATCGCGAACAGCCGGTAGTGAACGTCGGCCGGAAGCTGACCTGGCCGCGGCGTCGTGCCGGGCGAAGCTTGCGCGGGCGTCGCCGGCGACAGATCGATCTGCACGTTCGAGCCACGGAAGCCGTCGACACATCCCCCGACGAGCACCCCGATCATCAAAAGATATACGCGATCCACCCCGGTTCCCTCGGCGCGAATCTTAGTCGCGCCGCGCCGCAGGTGTCCAGACCGCGCTACGATCTCGCCTTGCCGATGTCTCGCCTCGCTCGCCTGCTCGCGGTGTGCACGCTGGCCGGTGCCGCAGCATGTGGCGACGAACCGCGGGCACCCGAGGCCGAGCTGCGCGTGAAGCTCTACTGCAACCAGGACTGGGGCAGCTCGCCGCATCGCATCAACAACGACGGCAACCCGCGGTGCGAGACGCCGTGCGCGTCGTTCACCGCACTCGAGCACCACGGTGGCTGCACGCTGATCGAGCCCACCGAGGTCTCGGGCACGACGTGCACGCCGGAGCTCTCGGTCGTCTGGGAGGGCTGGAAGGGCTGCTGCGCGCCGTCACAGAAGGACGCGCTCGGCGCGTTCGACACCGTCCGCTTCGTCGAGTGCAAGTGATCAGCCGCCGGCGCGTTCCGCCGCCGGTGTGATCACCGGCCGGCGACAGGTCTGCGCGAAATCTCCACGATCCCCCGACGGGTTCTCCATGGAGGCTGCGCGAGGCTTCGGGATCTGCGTGGTTGTACTGGGCAGGAGGTCTTCATGTCCCTGGTCACTGCAATCCCCGCCCCGTTCCCCCGCGGTCTCGGGCTGACGCTCGCCGCCGTGGGTCCGGTCGCGCTCGGCGCGATCCTCGCGGCACGAGCTGGCAGCCTCACACCGCTCGCCGGCGCTCCGGCGATCATCTTCGGCGTCGTCGCGGCGACGAGCCCCGCCCTCTACATCGCGATCGCCGCGACCGGCGAGGCCCCGCCCCTGTCGCGGGTCGCGAGCGCATTCGCGCTGGCACTCGGTGCCTTCGGGCTCGCGCTCGCCGGGCTCGTCCTGCCGGCGGCGTTTCTCTCGCTGTCGTCGGTGTCCGCGGTGACCACGATCGCTGTCGTCACCGCCGCGCTCGGCGGAGCGGCCGTGCTCGCGCTGCGCCGGCTCGCGACCGAGCTCGCGACCCCCGAGTCGTCACTGACTTCGACCGTGATCTTCATCGTGTGGGGGGCCGCGACGCTCGGCATCGCCGGGCGACTGTGGCTCGATCTCGCGCGCGAGGTGATGTCGTGATCGGGGCGGTCGATACGGTTTCCGCCACGGGCTCGATCGGCACGATCGATCTGCTCCTGCGCGACCGCGAGGTGATGCTCGCGCGGATCCGCCACGGCGATGACGTCGGCGCGCTCGTGCGGACGATGGTCGCGACGATCGCGATCGCGATGGCGATCGTCGGCGCCGCGCTCGGGAGCTACCGCGGGGGCCTGCAGATCGGCTACGCCGCGATCAAGCTTCCGCTCGTCCTCCTCGGGACCGCCGCGCTGTCGGCCCCTGCACTCACCGCGATCGGGGCCGCGCTCGGCCGTCGCTCGCGCCTCGCCTCGGACCTCGCGCTCGTGATGGCGGCACTCGCGTTCGGAGCGTTGCTCCTCGCCGCGTGCACGCCGCTGATCCTCCTCGGGCGCGCGCTCGAGCTCTCGTATCACGAGATGATCCTCGCGACCGTCGTGATGTTCGCGATCGCCGGGCTCGCGAGCCTGCGGATGATCGTGCACGCGCTGTCCCTCGAGGCCTTGAGGGACGGGGCCCGAGATGGAGCGAGCCAGCGAACGCTGGCGAGCGGGACCGGATGGCGCTCGGCGGTCGCCGGCCTCTGCGTGGTGTTCACGCTCGTCGGTGGTCAGCTCGCGTGGGCGCTGCGGCCGTACCTCGTCCGCCCGCGCACGCCGGAGATCGTGTTCGTGCGCGCCCTCGAGGGCAGCCTGTTCGACGCGGTGACCGGCGCGTTCCGCTCGGCCCGTGGCATCTACACCCGCGACGAGGCTCCGCTGCCGGAGACGGACCGATGAGCCTCGACGTCCTCGCCTTCGGCTACGTCGGCATCGGGCTGGCGATCGCGGTCGGGATCGCGGTGACGCGTGGGGTGCCGGCGGTCTCCGACACGCTGCTCCTCGTCGGGCTGTGGCCGCTGTGGGCGCCGTTCGTGATCGCGCAGCGTGCCGGCGAGGGGGAGCAGGAGCGCGAGCTGCTCGGTGCGCTCGCCCGCGCGAAGGCCTCACCGCTCGCGCAGATCCTGCCGGATGCCGAGACCGCGCGGGTGCTCGCCGGCCGCGTGCGCGAGGCGACCCAGCGCCTCGCCGACCTCGATCGCGTGCTCGCGCGTCCCGACTTCGATCCCGTCGCCGCCGAGGCCCGTGCACGCGAGCTCACCGACCGCGGCGCGACGACTGCCGCTGCGACGACCCTGCTCCGCGTGCGGACCCTTGGCCAGCTCCGTGCGCTTCGCCAGCGCTATCGCGCGGAGCTCGACGAGGTCCACGAGCTGATCGCGCAGCTCGTCACCCAGGCCGAGCTGGTCCGGTTGCAACCGGCGATCGCACACAGCTCCGGAGAGCTCGTCCGCGAGCTGGTCAACCGGGTCGAGGGCCTCGGCGATCTGTTCGCCTATCAGGCACTCCTCGAGGGCAGCGAGGTGCCAGAAGACTGGCCACGGGAACGGCCAGGGGAACGGAATAAACCCTCCGACGGCGAGCGTTCCTGAACCATGGCGGCTGTGCTCGTGGTCGATGACGACGCGCACATCCGCGAGGTCGCTCGGTTCGCGCTCGCGCGTGCCGGTCACGCGGTCGAGCTCGCGGTCGATGGCAACCTTGCCTACGACCGGCTGCAGCGCGGCGGCATCGACCTCGTCGTCCTCGACGTGCTGATGCCGGAGCTCGATGGGCTCGCGCTGTGCCGGCGGCTGCGTGCCTCCGGCCGCGTGCCCATCGTGTTCCTGTCGTCACGCAGCGAGGAGATGGATCGCGTGCTCGGCCTCGAGCTCGGCGCCGACGATTACCTGACCAAGCCATTCTCGCCGCGCGAGCTGGTCGCCCGGGTGGCCGCGGTCCTTCGCCGCACCGCACCACCCGAGCCAGTCGCCGCCGCCCAGCCGGTGCTCGCGATCGGGCGCGTCACGATCGATCGCGATCGCCACGCCGTCTGCGTCGGCGAGGTCCCGCTCGTGGTGACCGCGACCGAGCTGCGCCTGCTCGCGACGCTCGCGCTGCATCGCGGGCGCGTGCTGTCGCGCGGCCAGCTGATCGCGACGGTCTATGGCGACGATCACCACATCAGCGAGCGGACGATCGACACCCACGTCCGCAACCTGCGCGCGAAGCTGCAGGCCGCCGGCGCCGATGTCATCGAGACGGTCCATGGCGTCGGCTATCGCTGCGGTTAAGCGGTTCGCGCGCCACCTCGCGCGGATCCGGTACCGGCTGCTGCTCGTCAACGCGATCGTCGCGGTCGTCCCACTCGCCGGCATCGCGTTCGCCGAGATGCACGAGGCGCAGCTGCTGTCTGCCCTCGAGGCCGACATGATCCACCAGGCGCAGCTCGTCCGCGCGCTCGTGCTCGCCGATCCCGAGGTGCCGGCCGCGCGCCGCGAGGCCGTGCTGCGGGCTGCCGCACGCGATACCCGCACGCGGATCCGGCTCCTCGATGCGACCGGTGTGGTGATCGCCGACTCGCATCGCGGCGGCCCACCCGAGGGTGCCGAGCGTCCGGTCCCGCAGCTCCTCGGTGGCTTCGCGGGCCCCCCTTTGCAGCGGCGTACGTCGGCGCCCGAGCCCATCGATGTCGCGACCCGGCGCGAGGTCCAGCAGGCGCTCGCCGGGCGCTATGGTTCCGCGACGCGGGTGTGG
>JBKJUF010000198.1:0-8833 GCA_046590445.1 Kofleriaceae bacterium | reverse complement strand
CCGACCGCCGCCGCGTCATCGCGGTCACCCACGGCGCGGCTGGCTCGACGCTGTATGGCGAGGCCGGCGCGATCGAGGTCCCCGGGTTCGCGGCGCGGCCCGGCGGTGACAACGTCGGTTGCGGTGACGCGTACCTCGCGATCCTCGTGCTCGGGCTGACGCTCGGCTGGGATCTCGCCCTGTCGGGACGGATCGCGGCGCGCTGGGCGGCCGAGGTCGCCGGCGTGCGCGGCGCGACCCCGCTGTTCACCGAAGCGCAGATCGCGACGCTGCTGGAGACGGCGTGAGCGCGCCGCCCGACGACGTCGACAGGACGAGCACGAGCGAGCCGCCCGACGCGTGGGATCGGACCGCCGACTGGCTCGCGGCGCACGGCGCCCTGCCCGCGCTCGGCATCCTGACGATCGCGATGGTCGTGCTCTATCGCCATCTGTTCACCGGCGAGACCGTCGGCGACGACCTCACGTTCCACATGGCCGAGAGCGCGCGCCTCGCCGATTGCCTGCGCCACGGCGACTGGGACTTCTGGAATCCGAGCGCGAATGGCGGCTTCGCGTCGATCTACTACTACCAGGCGATCCCGCAGCTCGCGTCGGCGATCCCGACGGCGATCTTTGGCCATCATCTGTTCTGGTTCGAGCTCAGCGTCGCGCTGCCTCACCTGCTCGCACCGGCGGCGGCGTACCGCGGGGTCCGGCTGATGGGCGGCTCACCGTGGCAATCGTTCATCGCGGCGTTCGCGATCGCGTTCATGAACGGCGAGTCGCGGTGGGGCGCCGGCAATGCCGGTACGTTCCAGGTCGGGCTCTACACGCAGACCTGGGCACTCGCCGCGTTCCCGCTCGCGGTCGGTCACGCCGCGCGCTGGATCATGGATCGCAAGGGCCTCGCCCCGGCGATCGCGTGGGGCACGTTCGTGTGGCTGTGTCATCCATTCGCGGGCGTGTCGCTCGGCATCGTGCTGATGGCCGCGTTCGCCGCGATGGCGGTGCTCGCGACGTTCGACGGCGCGTTCGTGCAGCTCGGCCACACCCTCGACGTGCCCGCCGAGCGCAGCGCGTTCCACGCCGTGCTCGCGCGCGTGGGCCGGCGCTGGCGTGAACCGCCGACGCGCCCGCTCGTCGACGAGCTCGTGCGGTCGTTCGTGCTCGGCATCCTGCTGCTCGTCGCGTGGATGCCGATCTATCTGCCGCTGCTCCTCGACTACGATGGCTTCGGCGGCTTTCCGCATCGCGTGAGCGACGAGGTCGGACCGGGCTTCGAGACACTCGCGGACTGGCACGCCAGCGGCAAGCTGCTCGACTACAAGCACTTCGCGCCGATCCTGACGATCGCGCTGCCCTTCGTGGTGGTGTTCGCGCGGACGCGCTTCCTGCGCTGGCTGTGGGCGCCGTCGCTCGTGTTCGCGCTGCTGCTCGGCATCGGCCCGCACATCGGCAAGACGTCGGGCGACGATCTGTTCCCGGCCGTGCGCTTCCTCGGCGCTTACCAGGTTCTGCTCGCACTCGGCATCGGCGCGGGGATCTTCGCGATCGCGCGTGCGATCTACATGGCGCCGGAGGGCTCGCCGCTGCACCGGCCCGTGCGCCTCCTCGTGATCGGCCTGCTGCGACCGCTTCGCCGGCGCGAGCTCGCCGAGCGTCTGCCGCTGCAGTACGGCATCCGGACCGCGCTCGCGGCGCTGACCGCTGCACTCGGCGTGATCGTCGCGCAGGGCGGCTGGCGCGCGCTCGACGAGCGCATCCACGTGCTCGCCGATTATCCGCACGATCGGCCGGGTGCGCAGCGCAAGGAGATCTTCGAGATCATCGACGTGCTCGCGCACCAGCCACAGGGTCGCAAGCACGCGGGCCCGGGCACCGAGAACCACTGGTGGAACCTGCTGACCTACGTCTATGCGCGCGTGCCATCGCTGTTGCAGATGGGCGGCGGCGGCCTGCAGGCGAGCCCGAACTACGACTTCGTGTGGACCGTGCGCGACTTCAAGAAGCTCGCGTGGGTCTACGACGCGCCGTACCTCGTCTACACCGCGGGCAAGGGCGGCGATCAGCCGGCAGGCGAGACCGTGGTCAAGACCGCGACGCACGAGGTCCGCCGGTTGCCGTCACCCGGTCTCGTCTCGCCGGTGCAGATCACGGGTGTGCTGCCCGCGGGGGCAACGCGCGCAGGAACGCCGACCCGCAAGGCCGCGCTCGACTGGCTGCGCGGCGAGTTGCCGTACGCCAACCACCACCTCGCCTACGCCGGTCACGGCGTGCCGGGGGCCGCGCCCGATGCCCGGATCCTGCGCGCGTGGCGCCAGGACTCACCGGGAGACCAGCCCGACATCGTCGCCGAGGTCGACGCCGCGAAGTCGAGCACGCTCGTCGCGCGCGAGAGCTGGCACCCGCGGTGGCATGCGTATGTCGACGGCCGCGAGGTCGCGATCCGGCGCGTGACCCCCGACTTCCCGGCGATCGATATTCCCGCCGGCAAGCACGTCGTCGCGTTCCGCTTCGAGCGACCGTGGTGGATGACCGCATCGTGGCTCGCATGGCCCTTGCTCACGCTCGCGGCGTGGCTGGCGATGCGGCGGAACGAGCGGCGCGGTCGCGTCGACCTGCCGCGTGCACGGATCGTGGACCGCCGCGATCCGGATGCGTGAAGCCCGCGATAGGCTCGACCTTCCACATGACGAGGAGGATTCGTGAGTGATCATCAGGGAACGTGTTTCTGTGGCGCCGTCAGCTTCAAGGTGACCGGCGAGCCGGCCGCGATGGGCTACTGCCATTGCAGCTCCTGCCGCGAGTGGTCTGCCGCACCGATCAACGCGTTTACTCTGTGGCCACCGGAGTCATTCGCAGTCACCAAGGGCGCGGACAACATTGGCGCGTACCAGCGCACAGATCGCAGCGTCCGCAAGTGGTGCAAGACTTGCGGCGGCCACCTGTTCACCGATCACCCGAAGTGGAACTTGATCGACGTCTACGCCGCACTGATCCCGAGCATGAAGTTCACGCCGGGTCTTCACGTGCACTACCAGGAGACCGTGCTTCCGCTCAAGGATGGCCTGCCCAAGCAACGCGATATCCCGAAGGAGATGGGCGGCTCCGGCGAGCTCATCACCGAGTAGCGGTCGTCATGCGTCGGCGGCCGGGATCGCGATGCGGATCGCGGTACCTCGCGGTCGTGCGGCGACTGCCTCGACGAAGCCGCCGTGGACGCGCACGATGCCGAGCACGGTCGACAGGCCGAGGCCGGTCCCCTTGACCGAGCCGCGCGTCTTGGTCGTGAAGTAGGGCTCGAACAGGTGATCGCGGATGTTCGGGGCGATGCCGACGCCGTCGTCGGTGACCTCGAGCACGGCGTAGTCGCCGGCCAGACACGTCTCGATCTCGCCGCGTGCCAGCGTGCGACGCGAGCAGCCCACCGTGATCGTGCCGGCGCCATCGATCGCGTCGCGTGCATTGACGAGCAGGTTCATCAGCACCTGCTCGAGCTGAGCGCGATCGCCGCGGATCCAAATGCCCGGATCGCACTGCGCCGACAGCGTGAGCTCCCGTCCGAACGTGCGCTGGCAGATCGGCACGACCGACTGGACGATCGCCGCCACGTCGACGGCCACGAGCGGCTGCGGGGTGCGGCGGGCAAACGCGAGGAGCTTCGCGACCAGGTCGGTGGCCGAGCGCGTCACGCTCTCGATGTCGCCGAGCGCGGTGCGGAGCGCGGAGTCCATCGGCTGCGAGAGCAGCCGTGACGTGGTCAGCGTCGTCACCGTGAGCAGGTTGTTGAAGTCGTGCGCGATACCCATCGCGAGCTGGCCGATCGACTCGAGGCGCTGCGCGTGCATCAGCTTGCGTTCGGTCTCGACGCGCGCGTGCTCGGCCTGCACCTCCTGTGTGATGTCGATGAACGCCTCGAGGATGTGCGTGATCTCGCCAGGCGTGTCGAACAGCGGCTTCGCGAACACGCGCAGGTGGACGTGGCGCCCGTCGCGGCGGTGGATCACGAGGTCATCGACGATCACGAGTGCGCGTGCGGCGATCGCTCGCTCGAACGGCATGCGATCTTCGGGGTATGGCTGGCCATCGAGCTGATGGACGCCATAGGGCTCGACGAACACTCCGCGTGCGGCGCCGGGCGGCGGCTCGATTCCGAGGACCTCGCGAAATGCGCGATTGGTGTAAACGACCTCGCCGCTCGGTACTCGTCCCATCCAGATCGCGACGGGCAACTCGTCCGCGACCAAGCTGAGCTCATCCATCGACATCATGGGGCGTCAATTCTATGCGTAGCAGCCGGGGACACGCGCGGCTGAGGTCGGTTACTTCGATGCGGCGCTTCCCATGGTCTCGCTCCCGCCAATTCCGCTCCCCGCGCTCCCCGATCCCGCGCTCCCCGATCCCGCGTCAACGGAAGGGGCGAGCTCCGGTTCGTCGGCGCGCGGCATCGGCAACACACGCTTGAGGCTGCGGAGCTTCCACGGATCGCTGCGTGACTTGCGGGAAAACCCGAAGATCGCGCGAACGCCATTCGCGCGCGCGTACTCGAGCAGGACATCGAAGATGACGAAGTTGCCGCCGATGATCCTCGCCTCGGTGACGGTGAGGATCCGGCGATAGTCGCCGAGGATCGCGGCATGATCCTGCTGGATCGCGACCCAGCGCTTGCGCTCCTCTTGCTTCTGGAAGATCGCATCGGCGCCGTCCCAGACCGCGGCGGCGCGGCCGTCGCGCAGGAGCTCGAGGACCGTGTTGGCGGCGATGTAGACATCGCAGCGCCGCGGATCCATCGGGTCCTTGCAGGCCTGCACGCGTTCCTCGCGCTGGGTCTGGGTGATCTCGACCTCCGCCGGGATGTCGACGCCGACCCCGAGCAGCTTCCACCGTCCTTCGTGCCAGTGCAGGCTGACCGATGCCTTGGTCTTGCCACGCTCGTACGCGACGGTGAGTGACACGCGACCGATCCGACCCGACACGCCTCGGGTCACCAGCGTGTCGTTGACGGCGCTGATCTCCTTGAACTTGCCCACGGTCGCGTGGAGATCGGTCATGTTCGCGATGAACTGATCCTTGGCGACGAACTCCTGGAAGCGCGGCGATGCGGCCTCGTAGACCTGGCCGATCACCTCGGGGCCGCTGCTCAGCTCGATCAGGATCTTCTCGGCGTTCGGCCGGAAGTCGGGGGCGTCGGTGCCGCGCACCTGGATCGCGACGATCGCGACGATCCAGGTGGCGACCAGCAGGAAGCCGACGACCAAGCTGCGCAGCAGCAGCCGCCCCCGCCGGGTCGCGGCGACCCGCGGAAGATCGGTCAGCGACTCGCCGACGTGGGTGATGCTCTCGCCGAGCGCCGAGACGCTCGAGCCGACGAGCGGGACCTTGCGCGACCTCTCGCCGAGCCTGGTGACGCCGCCGCCGAGCGTGCCGAGGCCACTACCGAGCGCCGAGACGCCGCCGCCGATCGCATCCTTGACGCCCTCGGCGATGCGCCCGCTCCGCCGGGTCTGCTCGGTGCTCGCGCGCGCGACTCGCACGCCGCCGGTCGAGACCGGCGCCGAGTCACTGCCGCCTACCGCGACCGGCGTGCCGTCGCTCGCGAGCTTCGCGGTCGACATCGAGCCCGATAACGCAACGTCGATCGAACCGCTCGCTGCGCTCGCCAGCGTTGCGGGCATCGATCCGGACTGCGGTGCGGCGGGCAGCGCGGTGCTCGACAGCGCGACGTCGATCGACCCGCTGGCTCCGCTCGCCGGCATCGATCCGCTCTGGCCGGCGGGCGCTGGCGCGGTATCAGATGTCTTGCCATCGCCGGGAACCGGCGGCGCGGGATCATCCGAGTCAGGCGGTGACGACACGCTGAATCATGACATGGAGAAGAAGCGAGCGACCAGGTTCTCGGCGACCTCGCGCCGGTAGGTCGCCGTCGAGCGCACGTCATCGATCGGCTGGATCGCACCTCGCAGCGCGGTGCGTGCGGCGTCCCCGGCAGCGCCGAGCCGCTGACCGCGCACGGCATCCTCGACCGCGGTGATCCGGATCGGCCGGTTCGCGACCGCACCGAGCGCGACGCGTGCGGACACCACGACATCACCATCGAGCGTGATCGCCGCAGCACCCATCACCTTGGAGATCGACTGCGCGCGGCGGGTGCCGACCTTGCGCCAGGTCGTGCGTGTCGTCGCATCGGGGACCGGGACGTGGGCGGCGACGATCAGCTCGTCGGCTGCGAGGTGGGTCGTGCGATAGCCGGTGCACCACTCGCGGTACGGCACACGCCGCCGGCCGCGCACCGACGCGACCTCGAGCTCGGCGTCGAGGGCGAGCAGCGCTGGCAAGCTATCGCCGACCGGCGAAGAGGTGCCGACGTTGCCGCCGAGCGTGCCGCGCGCCTGGATCTGCAGCGCGCCGATCTCGCGGGCCGCCAGTGCGAGCGGTGCGAGCCGGCCGCGGATCGCGGGGTGGCGCTCGATCTCGGTCCACGTCGTCCCGGCGCCGATCGCGACCGCCGCCTTCTCGACGCGCACGAAGCAGAGGTCGGCGAGCCGCCACAGATCGATCATGCCGACCGGCGCCGCGCGGTGGTTCGCGTTGACCAGCAGGTCGGTGCCGCCCGCGAGCACCGTCCAGTCCGCGTGCTCGGCGCGTGCGTGCAAGGCCTCGTCGAGATCACGCGGCCTGAGGTACGTCGTCATCGTGTGACCTCACGCGCGGCGACGATGATCGCGTCGACGATCAGCTGGTAACCGGTACACCGGCAGATGTTGCCGGCTAGCAACTCGCGGACCTTCGCGCGCGCGGTCGCATCGTCGGTACCGGCGAGCAGGCCGCGATCCACGACGTGCGACGCGCACATCGCGATGCCCGGCGTGCAGATGCCGCATTGCGCGCCGCCACACGCGACGAGTGCGCGCTGCACTGCATGCAACACCTCGCCGTGTGCGAGCCCCTCGACGGTCGTGAGCTGGCGGCCGTGACACTGACCGATCGCGACGAGACACGAGTTCACGGGCTCGCCGTCCATGATCACCGTGCACGCACCACACTCGCCTTCGCCGCAGCCTTCCTTGGTGCCGGTCAGGCGAAGATCCTCGCGCAGCACGTCGAGCAGCCGCTTCCACGGCGCGACGTCGACCTCGCGGGTCTCGCCGTTGAGCTCGAGCGTGACGTTCACGACTTCCTCCACCGCGGCTTCGAGGCCGCGACGACCTCGGGAGAGATCGGCAGCTCGTCGAACGCGCACCCGAGCGCATCCTCGACGGCATTCGCGACCGCGGCCGCCGGACCATCCATCGGGATCTCGCCGACGCCCTTCGCGCCCGACGGCCCGTACGGATACGGCACCTCGATGAGGATCGTCTCGAGATCGGGCGCGTCGGCGAAGGTCGGCACGATGCAGTTCGTCATGTTCGCGTTCGCGACCTTGCCGTCCTTGTACACGACATTCTCGAGCACGGCCCAGCCGAGCGCCTGCAGCGTGCCACCCTCGATCTGTCCCTTCACGATCGACGGATTGATCGCCTTGCCGACATCGATCGCCTGCACGCAGCGCGTGATCGCGACCTCGTAGGTGTCGAGGTCGACCTCGACGTCGACGAGGCACGCCGCCCAGCCGAACACCGGATACGCCGCGCCGGTGTACGTCGCGTCATCCCACGCGATGCCCGGCGGCGGCTCGTAGGTGACGAGCTCCACGAGCTCGCCGTGCTTCGCGGCGTATGCGCGCGCGAGCTCGCCGATCGGGCCCTGCACATCATGCGCGGCGCCCCACGCCTCGAGCTTCCCGCGGATCGCGTGCGCCGCCTTCTCGACGACGCCGCCGACGACCATGCACGTGCGACTCGCGACCGTCGGGCCGCTGTCCGGCACCTTCGCGGTCGACGGATCGATGACGACGATTGCCGACGGATCGACCCCGAGCGCGCCCGCGGCGATCTGCGAGAACATCGTGATCGCGCCCTGGCCGATATCGGTCGAGCTCGAGCGGACCTCGAACCCGCCGTCGGCGGTGACCGCGACCGCCGCACGGCCCGCGAGCCGCTGCTCGCCGGCACCCGTGAACCCGGCGCCATGAAAATAGAACACCACCCCACGCCCGCGACGCACCGGCGCTCCGGTCGGCCCATGACCGTCGCGCACGGGCGGAGTGCCCGCGACCTGCTCGATCGCGTCCAGCACCTCGTCGGTGCCGACCGAGATCCCGAGCAGCTGGCCGGTCGCCGTGGTGTCGCCGGCGCGCACCGCGAGGCGCTTGCGGATCGCGAGCGCATCCTCGCCGAGGGCGAGCGCGAGCTTCTGGATCTGCCGCTCGTACGCGAACGTGGTCTGCGGCGCGCCGAACCCGCGGAACGCACCGTGCGGCGGATGGTTCGTGGCGACCACGCGCCCGCGGATCCGCACGACCGGGCTGCGGTACGGACCTGCCGCGTGCAGCACGCCGCGCGACAGCACGACCGGCGACAGCGTCAGGTAGCCGCCGCCATCCATCACGACATCGGCATCGATCGCGAGGATCTCGCCCTTGGCATCGACCGCGAGCCGATGGTGCGTGCGGCACGGGTGGCGCTTGGTCGTCGCGGCGATGTCCTCGTCGCGGTCGTAGACCATCTTGACCGCACGGCCGGTCTGCTTCGCGAGCACCGCGACGTGCGCGGCGAGCATCGACGGATACTCCTCCTTGCCGCCGAACCCGCCGCCGGTCACCGACTGCGAGATCACGACCTCGGCGGCAGCGCAGTCGAGGAACGCCTTCATCGCCTTGTGCACGTAGTACGGGCATTGCATCGAGCCGACGATGTAGCAGCGCTCACCGTCCCACTCGGCCATCATCGCCTGAGGCTCGATGTACATCTGCT
>JBKJUF010000193.1:0-10496 GCA_046590445.1 Kofleriaceae bacterium | reverse complement strand
GGAACACCTCGTTGGCATCGTCCGCCGCAGAATGAAGCGTGGCCATGAACTGGTGCTCGGACTCGAACGGGATCACGTCGAGCCGACGCCGTTCGAAGCGGAGTCTGTCGACGTCGACGCCGGATTTCATCGCGGCGACGACCAAAGCTCCCTCTGTGGGGTCGCCGGTGACCTTCCACGTGTTGCCGACCATATGAATCGCCGCGTCGCTGCACAGCGCACCTGCTTCGACGAGAGCTCGTACATCCGCAAACCCATCCGACGGTGCACCCGCGGCGGTCTGCAGTGTTCCGCTCGGCGCATACCCGACGCCGGAAATCGTGTAGCAGCCCTCGGGCGTGTAGAGGGCTTGCACGGTCATCTCGTTTCGCGTCAAGGTTCCCGTCTTGTCGGAGCAGATGACGGTCGTGCTGCCCAGGGTCTCTACCGACGCGAGCTTGCGGATGATCGCGTTTCTCGCCGCCATTCTCTGGACTCCAACCGCCAGGGCAACCGTGATGATCGCGGGGAGGCCCTCGGGAATCGTGGCGACGGCAAGCGTGATCGCCACGAGCACAGCATCTGCGAACGGATATCCGCGTAACAGACTGACCCCCAGCAGGGCGCATGAGACGGCGAGTACGGCGAGCGTGAGCCATTTCCCGACGGAAGACACCGCCCGTGTCAGTGGCGTCTGCACCTCGGTGGTCTCGCGCAGCAGGTGAGAGATGCGACCGAGCTCGGTCGCTTCCCCGGTCTCCACCACGAGGGCGCGGCTCGTGCCGGACGTCACGAGGGTGCCGCCGAAGGCCATGCAAAGTCGGTCGCCGATGCATGCGTCCCCCGCGACCCGAGCAACCTCTTTGTGAGAGGGCACGGACTCGCCGGTAAGCGCGGCTTCCTCGATCTGCAGATACCTCGAGCTGAGTAGACGTAGATCTGCGGGTACCTTGTCGCCAGATGCAAGGAAGACCACGTCTCCAGGAACTAGCTGCGCGGACGGAATCGATTGCGTCCGGCCGTCGCGTACGACGTGCGCATCCTGCGGAACCATGCGTGAGAGCGCTTCCATCGCCTTGCCCGCGCGGAGCTCTTGAATGAATCCGATCAGAGCGTTGATCAGCACAGCGCCAAGCACGACCGCGCCATCGATCAACTTCCCGAGCACGATCGCCGCCCCTGCAGAGCCGAGGAGGAGCAAGACGATGGCGCTGTTGAACTGTCGCCACAATTGAACAGCGAGACTCGGACCCCGAACGCCCTGGAGGACGTTAGGGCCGTAATGCGCCAGCCGTCGTTGCGCCTCGATGCTCGCGAGACCAGAGTCCTCGCACGACTCGAGCGTTGCAAGCGCGGCACCCGGCTCGAGAGCGTGCCACGTGGGTGCAACCTCCTCGGCCGACACTCGCGATGTCGACGCTTCTCTGGTCGTAGCTAGGCCGGCTCTCATGCCGGTCGAGGTGTGCACGTCACCGGCCAGCTGGGTCGACGCTCCGCGATCTGGTCAACGCTCGCTCTCACCACGAGGGACTCCGCACTTCTTGCGCGACGGCTCGAGGAAGCGCAACTGTTCGGGCCTTGATCGGCATCGTCCACGCGCCCTGAACGCCGGGAAGCTTGGTCACGCGACCGAGCTCGGCGATGACCTTCTGGACGGTCATCCCTGCGCGCCACTGGTTCTTCGGTTTGAGGTGCACGATGGTCTCGAACATCGAGAGCGGTGCCGGATCGAGTGGCGTCTCGGCGCGTCCGCCTTGCCGAACACGCGCTCGACCTCGGGCACAGCAACCAGCTCTCCGAGTCGAGCAGGAATTGCGCGCCGGTCGCCACGCGGTCGCCCACCGCGAGTCCCGAAGTCACGCGATAAGTGAGCGCCGACGAGCGGTCAGAGGACGATTTCGCCTAGCGAGCGGGCTCGCACCCGCCGAACCACTCAACCGCGAAGATCTTGCGTCGTGACCCGGTCGGGCGCAGATCCTGCGCGAACCAGCTCTTCATCAATGCCTGCAACCGATGCCCTCGTAGGCGACTTGCTCGGAGTCGTCCTCCGCGGTGCGGCGCGCACCGCGGGATTTGGCGGATGCCGAGGGCAATGCGTTGGTCCGATGGAACTTTTAAATGTAGACGAGCTTGCGCGGCCACGTTGCTGATGAATCAGGCCCGGATCGTGCTGTAGCGGCTGATGAACAACGAGCGAGGAGCCCAGCATGAGCTACGAATTTCTTGTCAGCCCCATCTGGATCGTTCTAGCTGCGATCGCCTTCTACCTGTTGACCACGATCCGGGTTCTCGCCGAGTACGAACGCGGCGTCGTGTTCCGGCTCGGTCGCGTGCAGGACAAGCCGCGCGGTCCGGGGATCACCATGATCGTGTGGCCGATCGACCGGATGGAGCGGGTGAGCCTTCGGACGCACGTCAACGACGTCCCCGCACAGGACATCATCACGAAGGACAACGTCTCGGTGAGTGTCAACGCCGTGGTCTATTCTCGCGTCGTCGATCCGCTCAAGGCGATCCTCGCGGTCGAGAACTTTCGTTACGCGACCAGCGAGCTGTCGCAGACGACGCTGCGCAGTGTGCTCGGCAAGGCCGAGCTCGACGAGCTGCTCTCCGAGCGCGAGCGCCTCAACAAACACCTCCGAGAGACGATCGACCAGCAGAGCAGCCCGTGGGGCATCGAGATCAGCATGGTCGAGGTCAAGCACGTGGATCTCCCCGATTCGATGAAGCGCTCGATGGCGCAGCAGGCCGAGAGCGAGCGTGATCGGCGAGCCCGGGTGATCACCGCCGAGGGCGAGTTCCAGGCGTCGACCCGGCTGCGTGATGCAGCCGAGGTCATGAAGGATCACCCGATGGCGATGCAGATGCGGTTCCTTCAGACTCTCTCCGACGTGGGCTCGGAGCACAACACGACGATCGTGTTCCCGATCCCGCTCGATCTGCTCGCCCCGTTCATCAAGTCCGCTGCCGCGACGGAGCCACGCGAGGCTCCGCTGAAATCCCTGAAGTGAGCGCGGAGCCGCGGTGAACCCATGACCGCCCCCACGTGTAAGCGCCGATTCGACGAGCTCGGTTTCGACGATGTCGCCCTCGTCGTCGGCAAGCCCCCCTCGCTCAACCCCGACCCGGTCGTCCGCACCCGGGTCCACGTCGCCGAGGTCGAGCCCACGCTCGACTCCAAGAACCACGAGCCTCGACGGGAGAACACATGATCGTCTGTGGAACCGACTTTTCCGACCACGCCACGGCCGCGGCCGACGTCGCGGCGGCCTTTGCCAGGAAGCTGCGCGTGCCGCTCAAGCTCGTCCATGTCATCGACGAGCTCGTTGCCGAGATCGAGACCGGTGGGCCTCGCGATGCGATCTCCGACCCGCGCCGTGCCCAGCTCCGTGCCCACGCGGAGCTGCTGCGCGCCAAGCACGAGATCGAGGTCGACCCGATCACGGTGTTCGGCGTCACCGCGGACAAGCTCGTCGAGATCGCGGCGAGCTCCGGCGCGCGCGTCCTGATCGTCGGCGCGCTCGGGCGTGAGCGGCGACAACGCTGGCTGCTCGGGAGCGTGGCCGAGCGCGTGGCGCAGACCTCCCGCGTCCCCGTGCTCGTCATCCGCGACGGTGCGGCGATTGTGGCCTGGGCGCGCGGCGAGCCACGGCCGCTCCGCATCCTCGTCGGCGTCGAGCCGACTGCGACCTCCCGCGCGGCGCTGCACTGGGCGGCGGGTCTCCGCCAGCTCGGCGCGTGCGACCTCGTGGTGGCCCAGGTGGCCTGGCCCCCGGGGGAACACGTGCGGCTAGGGATCCCCGCGCCGATGCCGCTCGACGACCTGCGTCCGGAGATCGAGCAGCCGGTGATCCGCGACCTCCAGGCGTGGACCGGTGCGCTCCCCGGACCGGGCGACACGTCGTTCCTCGTGCGGCCCGGGTGGGGTCGCGTCGACGTCCACCTCACCCAGCTCGCGTCGGAGGCCAAGGCGGACCTGATCGTCGTCGGGACGCACCAGCGCGCGGGCGTCGCGCGGCTGTGGCAAGGCTCGGTCTCGCGCAGGGTCCTCCACGATGCCTCGCTCGATGTCGCGTGCGTGCCGCGCGGCAGTGGCGAGACGGTCGACGAAGTCTCGTTGCCGCAGCTCCGCCGCGTCCTCGCGCCGACGGACTTCTCGGCGCTCGCGAACCGCGCGATCCCGTTCGCCTACGGGCTCGTCGGGCGCGGCGGGATCGTGCACTTGCTCCACGTCGTCACCGGGAAGCCGGACGAGGACGCC
Source organism: Kofleriaceae bacterium (assembly GCA_046590445.1). Classification (GTDB taxonomy): domain Bacteria; phylum Myxococcota_A; class Polyangia; order Haliangiales; family Haliangiaceae; genus JABFXX01. The sequence goes on along the minus strand of JBKJUF010000193.1, from coordinate 6,256 downwards.
CCCGATCCGATCGTTCAATTGCACGAGCTCGTCCCGCCGAGCGCGCGCGAACGCGACATCGAGACCACCTTCGAGATCGTGACCCAACGGGAACCGGGCCTCGCGATCGGGCAAGCGGCGGGCCGCCTCGGGGTCGACGCCATCTGCATGGGCACCCACGGCCGCTCGGGCGTCGCCCGGCTCGTGCTCGGATCCCAGGCCCAGCAGGTCCTCCAGCACGGCCGCCGGCCGGTCGTGCTGATCCCCCCCGAGCGGGACGAGTGAACGACGGGCCGCTCAATTGAGCGCACAACGCCGGCGATCATGCACCGCTCGACAACGTCGAACGCCGATTGCCCACAACGGAAAGAAGACCACGATGAGCAGCATGAAACGGACCGATTCGCAGATCCACAAGGATCTCATCAACGAGCTTCGCTGGGACACGCGCGTCGACGAGACCCACGTCGGGATCCAGGTCGCGTGCGGCATCGTCACCCTGGTGGGGACCGTCCCGACCTGGGCGGAGATCGTGGCGGGCGTGAAGGCCGCCCACCGCGTCGCTGGAGTCCTCGACGTGGTCAACGATCTCCGCGTGCAGGGCATCGAGGAGACCACCGACACCGACCTCGCCGAGGCGGTTCGCCATGCCCTGAAGTGGGACGTCCGTTTGCGCGAATCGCCGAACCCTCGTCGCATTTCCGCGAACGCGGTAGCATCGAACAATGGCAACTTCCGCCGCGTCGAAGGTACTCGCGCAAGCCCTCGAGCTGACGCCGGCTGAACGCTTGGAGCTCGCCCGCGAGCTGATCACCAGCGTCGATCCGGAACAGTCTCCCGCTTGGGCCACCGCATGGAAGGCTGAGCTTGCACGAGCGAGACGGATTGGGTGATCGCTTCCTGGATGAAGTGGCGGCGGTTCAAAATCGGATCGCCGCACTACCCGAGTGCTATCAACCGTGGCCCACATGGCGCTGCTCGCATGCGCGTGCGGCGACAACGAGGTGCGCGCGCCGATCGATGCGGACACGGCGCGCATGTGCGTGCGCGTGTGCGCTCCATATCATTGCGACGAACAGCGCGGCCGCTGCTTCTACACCTGCGACTCGTTCGCGCAATGCGCGGACTCGTTTGCGTGTGCCGACAAGGCGTGCGTTGGAACGCAGTGCACGTTCGCGACGGCCGTCGAGCAGTGCGGCGCGTACGCGTGCGTCGACGGAACGTGCGTCACAGACTGCGCGCGCGCGTCGTGCGCCGTCGGGTATTATTGCCGTGGTGATCTCAACATCTGCATGCCGAACTGCACGCGCGTGGACGATCCGATCTGCGATGGCTATCGCTGCGACGTGACGGTCGGCGAGTGCGAGTCGTACTGCCTGCCAGGCGAGCTCGAATGTACCGACGGGTATACGTGCGACGCGACCATGCACTGCGTCGCCAGCCATCGCGATGGGGCCGGGTCGATGTCGTCCGCGGGCTCGCTGTCTGTCCCGATCGGACCACCGCCGGTTCGGGCAGCTCCATTTTCCAACACTGTACTGTGCGGCGATGCAAAACGTGTACGGATGCATGGCGGCCCGGGTCGTCGGGGTCTTCGCGTCGATGATGATGCTGGCTGCGTGCGGCGACGAAGGAGTTGGGAAGCTACCGCCCGACAACAGCCCGCCGGTGATCACGCTGCTCGACGCGAGTCAGATCAGTCACGCGCAGAACACGCCTTATGCGGATCCCGGCGCCACCGCCGCGGACAATGTGGACGGCGATCTCACCGCCGCGATCGTGACCGTGAATCCGGTGAACGTCGCCGCCGTCGGTGCTTACACGGTCACGTACAACGTCACCGATTCGGCGGGCAACGCCTCCGAGGCGGTCGCGCGGACCGTGAATGTCAGCGCGCCTGGCATGTGGACGCCAAGTGTCTCGGGCACGACAAACTTGCTCACTGACATCGTCTGGAGCGGGACGCAGTTCGTGGTCGTCGGTGATGCGGGGACCATCTTGACGAGCCCGAACGGCACTGCGTGGACCACGCGGGTTTCGGGTACGCCGCATCTGCTGACGGGCGTCGCCTGGAGCGGCACGCGATTCGTGGCCGTCGGTGGTTCGTTCGCTACGGTCGGCACGATCCTGACCAGCCCCGACGGCATCACGTGGACGACGCAGGTCTCGGGCGTGACGAACCGCCTCGATGGCGTGACGTGGAGTGGGACGCAGTTCGTCGCGGTGGGTGGTCCAGTCACGCAAGGGGATCCAGCGATCATCCTGACCAGCCCGGACGGGACGACCTGGACGTCGCGGGTCCCGGGCACCGTCAACCAGTTGCTGCGTGTCATCTGGAACGGCACGCAGTTCGTTGCTGTGGGGCAGGTCGGTACGGTCATGACCAGCACCGATGGGGTGACCTGGACCGCGCGGGTCTCCGGGGCCGTCGATTCGCTCAATTGCGTCATCTGGAGTGGCACGCAGTTCGTCGCGGTGGAGGCGTCTGGGCAGATCTTCACCAGCCCGAATGCGATCACGTGGACGCAACAGGTCTCGGGCACGACCACCCGGCTCTACGGGATCAACTGGAGCGGCGCGCAGTACGTCGTGTCGGGTAATCAGGGCCTGCTCCAGACCAGTCCGGACGGCGTCACATGGACGCCTGCAGTGTCGGGCTCGACCAACGCGCTCGCCGCTGTCGGCTGGAGCGCGCAGCTATCGCTGTTCGTCGTCGTCGGTGCCGCCGGCACGATCCTGACGAGGCTGTAGCGCGAACGCCGACTCCGACGATCTCGGAGAAGATCAACGAGTTTCGGTCATCAAGCTCGCAGGATCCGTCTCGCCCCGGAACAGGTGGCCGTAGACGCGTTCCTGGCGAAGGCGTCGGGTTCGCCAATCGAGGATGAGGCAGCGACGAAGAACCTCGGTTCCGCAGTTCTTCGATTTCCGTTCGAGATCCAGGAGCTCGCGGTCAGCCCGGCCTCGAAGCTCCAGCGCAGGCGGCGAGCAACGCCGGGCCCCACTCGGTCACCCGCCACTGCCGCATGCCTTCGACCTCGGCAAGCTCGGCGAGCGTCCGCGGCCCGGACAGGGCGAGTCGATCGATCAGGCGTAGCGGCAGGACGATCGACGGGTCGAGCTGCGACCGCGCGGCCTGCTCGTCTCGCCAGGCGCGGAGCAGCTCGATTCGCCGGCGAGCGGCCGCTGTGACCGGTGTGTGCTCGTGATGCTCGCGAGCCGGCCACGCGTCCTCGGGCAGGTCCAGCGCGCGCTCGATCGCCGCGAACACCACCTCGGCCTGTCCGGACTGCCGCGAGTACGACGACAGCACGCGCGCCACTTCGCCGACCGTCGTCGGGGGTCGCTCGGCCAGCGCGAGCAGGACGTCGGGACCGACGATCTTGAACGGCGGCCGATCGGCGGCGGCCGCGCGCTCCTCTCGCCACGCGTACACCTCGCGGAGCACCGCCTGTTGCCGCCGCGACAGCTTCGCCGAGCCCTTGATCCTTCGGAACTCGTCGGGACCGGTCCGCTTCACGGCAGGCGGCAAGCTCGCGAGCGCCGCGAACTCCTCGCGTGCCCACTCGGTGCGGCCGGCGGCGGCGAGCCGATCGGTGAGCCTCGCGGCGAGCGCCATGAGGTGCGCCACGTCGGCGAGCGCGTAGGCCTCCTGTTTCGCGGTCAGTGGACGCTTCGACCAGTCGTCTTTCTGGCTGCCCTTGCTGAGCTCCACACCCAGCTCGTTGCGCACCATCGCCTGCAGCCCCAACTCGGAGTCGCCGAGGAGCCGGGCCGCGATCGAGGTGTCGAACATGGTGCGAAACGAAAAGCCGAAGTCGCGGCGCATCGACGTGACATCGTTATCGCCACCGTGGACGACCTTGAGGACCGACGCGTTCGCGAACAGCGGCCCGAGCGGCGAGAGGTCGCCGAGCTCCAGGGGATCGACCAGCCATGACGCGCCGCCGAACGCCGTCACCTGTAGCAGGCAGACCTTCTCGGTGTAGTGGTGCAGGCTGTCCGCCTCGGTGTCGAAGCCGATCGCGCCGCATCCGGAGAGCTCCTGGACGAGGTCGTCGAGCTCGTCAGCCGTGCGGATCCATCGGGTCGCGGCGGTCACGGCCCACCGTAACAGCGCTACCCGGACTGACTACCCCAGCGGCACCCCAAACCTGCGCCCGGTGCCTCATACGGTCCACTCGCAGCGCGAGCGTAAGTCCCCGAAGCGGTAGGACGCGACCACGAGCAATGCTCGTCGAGAACTCTTCGCTTCGCGCGCAAGTGCACCTGCGCAGTTAGCACGGTTACTCGAGGCGGTCATCGCCGCCGGCCGAACCGACTCTTGCGCTCGATGGGCTTGCGCGGCGTGCTCGCGGCGACCAGCAAGAGCTCCATGAATGCAGCTCCGAACAGCGCGACCGGGAGCCACGACGAGCCGGCCATCAGCATCACGAGGATCGCCGCGAGCAGCGCGACGATCACGCCGGCCGCTGCGGCGACATGACGTCCGCGCGGGTGATGCAGCACGAGCAGGGTCCCGGCGATCGCCTGCGAGATGCCGACGACGACGAGCACCACGCCGAGACCGCGAAATGATAGCGGCGAGCCCGCGAGCAGATCGGACGACAGCCGGACGCCGCCGCCATCACCTCGCCGCAGCACCAGGATGCCGACCGCGATCACACAGATCGCCGCAGCCGCGAGGACGCCGATCAACGCGTGGCGCGGCCCGCGGATCTCGACGCGCTTGCGCTGCTGGTCGGGCCGGGACCCGCCCTTGTCCTGCGGCCGTGTGGAGGCGGTCATGCGACCGGTATAGCCGAGGCTCGCTCGCAGGGTCGGTCAAAATGACCGCGGAGGTCTCGAGTGAGGGGTTCGCGCTGCCTCGATGCTTGCCTGATGCCATATGCAGCTGGGGTCAGTTGTGCCCATCGCCGTCGGCACGATCGGAGGCCGCGGCCCCGGTTGCCGATCGCGTTAGCCCTTGATCCAGCGGGACGCCTCGAGCGGTACGGCGCGTGCACTGAGCCCGGACGTGGTTCCCTCGCATGGCAGCAGCGTGTCGGACGACACGGTCTCCGACGAGGTGATCGGGCTGGCCCTCGACGCCGGACCGACCGGCTTCGATCACGACGGCCCGACGCAGGCCGCGTTCTGCCCGTTTCCCGGCGAACAGATCGGCCGCTACATCCTGGGTGACAAGCTCGCGCAGGGCTCGTTCGGTCTCGTGTTCGCAGCGCTCGACTCCGAGCTCGATCGTCAGGTCGCTATCAAGATCCTCAATCCCGACCACGCGCAGAACACCGACGTGCTCGGTCGCTTCCTCCAGGAAGCCAGCGCGACTGCCCGCATCGTGCATCCCGGCGTGGTGACGATACTCGACTGCGGCCAGTACGACGGTGGCGCGTACATCGTCATGGAGCTGCTCGCCGGCCAAAGCCTCGCGACGCGGCTCGCGGAGGTCGGTCGGCTGCTCCCTCACGATGCCGTCGACATCGCGCGTCAGATCGCGTCGGCGCTCGATGCCGCGCACATGGCAGGCGTCCTCCATCGCGATCTCAAGCCCGACAACATCTTCCTGATCCCCGACGCCGCGATGACGAGCGGTGTCCGCGTGAAGATCCTCGACTTCGGGCTCGCGAAGCTCGAGACCGGTCGCCGCACGCGCATGCACAGCGTGTTCGGAACGCCGCGCTACATGTCCCCGGAACAGTGCCGGTCGTCGACGAGCGTCGACGCGCGCAGCGATATCTACTCGCTCGGCTGCATCCTGTTCGAGCTCATCACCAGCGCGCCGCCGTTCGATGGTGATCTCGCGGCTGTCGTCGAGGCGCATCACAACGGCGAGATCCCGCGCCCATCGAGCTTCGCATTCTGCTCGCCGCACCTCGACGAGCTCATCATCACGATGCTCGCGAAACATCCCACGCGGCGCCCGAGCACGATGCGCGATGTCGAGCGAGCGCTCGCCACGCTGCCGGCCGGCCGCCTCGGTAGCAGCCGGACGATCACGTCGGAACAAGCGTCGACGGCGCTCGGCATCTTGCCGATCATGCGGCCGGCGATCGCTACCCCGCGCATGCTGCCGCCTCCGGTGCCGGCGATGCGGCGCCCGCTTCCCCCGGCCCCGCGACCAATGACGCCGGTGTTCGCACCACCGCCGACGCCGGCCCTCGCGTTTGGTCCGTCGGCCGCACCGGCTGACGTCGCGCAGTTCTTCCCGGCGCACGGGTCGGGCCCGCAGTCCGCACCGGTGTTCTTCGAGATCGCGGTGCCGGTCACGCTGCCGGCTACG
>JBKJUF010000057.1:0-4299 GCA_046590445.1 Kofleriaceae bacterium | reverse complement strand
GTCGACGCGGCGCGGCCATGGGCGCAGGCGCACGCGGTACGAGAGGGTCGGATCGTCGCTGTTGGCACCGAGCGGGACGCTCGAGCATGGATCGGGCCGACGACAAAGCTCGTCGATGTCGGCGGCAGGCTGGTCCTCCCCGCGTTTCACGACGCACACGTCCATCTCGCGCTCGCCGCCAGCCGTGACGAGTTCTGCGATCTAGGCTATCCCGCGACGTTCGAGGCGACGCGCCACGCGATGCGTGCTTGCGTCGAGCGAGCGCGCGATGCCCGGTGGATTCTGATGGCGAACCCGAACGTCACCGTGTTCCCGCAGGCCGGAGCCGAGCTCGCGTTCCTCGATTCGTTCGCGGCAGATCGCCCGCTCGTCATCAACGCGTTGCACTCGTCGTTCGCGAGCTCGGCCGCACTGGCGCGTGCGGCTATCACGGCCGCGACGCGCGACCCCGCACACGGTGTGATCGTGCGCGATGCCGCGGGCCGTCCGACGGGCACGCTCCGAGGCACGGCTCAAGATCTCCTGTATGCGCACGTGCCGAAGCCGAGCCCAGCACTGATCGCGGCGAAGTTCCGCGAGCTCGTGGCCACCTTGCCGCGCTACGGCCTGGCTTCGATTCAGGAGCTCTCCGGGACTGGCCGCGCCGAGATGTACTCGGCCGCGGTCGCCGCGGGTGCCGTCCCGGTACGGATCCGTCATGGCCAAGTGCTCGCGCACGGCGCTGACGCCCCGGCGCTCGAGCCCGGGGCGCGTGCGTTCATCGAGGCGGCGCAGCGCCACCGGTCGCGAGGGTTACATGCAGGGACCGTGAAGATCTTCGTCGACGGCGACCTCGGCGATCGCACCGCGGCGCTGTTCGAGCCGTACGCCGAGGGCGAGAGCGGAGAGCGCGGCACGTCGAACTGGACGCAGGACCAGCTCGACGCGTGGGCCGCGCGGCTCGATGCAGCCGGCTTGCAGCTTCACTTCCACGCGATGGGCGACCGCGCCATCCACATGGCGCTCGATGCGATCGAGCACGCGCAGCAGGTGAACGGGCGCCGCGATGCCCGGCACCAGATCACGCACCTGCACGTGATCGCTTCGGCGGATCTGCCGCGCTTCCGGCAGCTCGGCGTGATCGCAAACGTGCAGCCCTACTTCGCCGAGAATATCGACTACAACACCATACGCGCTCGCGCGCTGCTCGGACCGACGCGCCATCTATGGATGTTCCGGTTTCGCGATCTGCTCGCGCACGGCGCCACAGTCGTGGCGAGCACAGACGGGCCCGTCGCGTCGCCGCTCGATCCGTTCGTGTCGATCCAGGCCGCGCTCACGCGTCGCGAACCCAACTCCACATCGCCCGCGTTCCTCCCCGAGCAAAGGCTGACGCTCCCCGAGGTCCTCGCGGCGTACACGCTGCACGCCGCACGCGCGAACTTCTTGGATGACAGCGGCTCTCTCGAGGTTGGCAAGTGGGCGGACTTCGTCGTGCTCGATCGCAACCTCTTCGAGCTCGACCCCGAGCAGATCCGGTCGGCTCGTGTGCTGTGGACCGTCGTCGAGGGACGGCAGACGTTTCGGGCAGCCGACTGGTCCCCGGTGCGCTGATCGGGCGGCGTCTGCCGGCAAGGCGAGGGTGAGATCGTCCATAGTTCGCGCATGAGCGAGCTCGCCCGTGACGCGTACATCGATGGTCGATGGGAGCCCGGCTCGCGGCGGTTCGTGGTCCGCGACCCGTACGACGACGCGCTGATCGCCGAGGTCACCGACTCCGACGACGCGCTCGTCGACGCGGCGATCGACGCGGCCGCTCGCGCGTTCCGCACCTGGCGAACCCGGCCGGGAGCCGAGCGCGGCAAGCTGCTCGGTCAGCTGGCGGCCCGCATGCTCGCGGACGAGCGCCGGCTCGGCGAGCTATGCGTGCGGGAGAACGGCAAGGCCCTCAAGGAAGCGATCGCCGAGGTCCGCTATGCCGCGAGCTTCTTCACGTGGTTCGCCGGCGAGGCGGAGCGCGCCTATGGCGAGGTCATCCCGGCGTCGAACCCCGGGCAGCGGCTCGTCGTCACCCGCGAGGCGATCGGGCCGTGTGCGCTGATCACGCCGTGGAACTTTCCGTACGCGATGCTGACGCGCAAGATCGGCGCTGCGCTCGCCGCCGGCTGTACGGTCGTCGCGAAGCCCGCGGAGCTGACGCCGCTCGGTGCGCTGGCGATCGCCGGGCTCGCGCACGCGGTCGGGATCCCGCCCGGCGTCATCAACATCGTGCCGTCTGCCCACGCGAAACAGGTCGGTGCACGCCTGCTCGGATCGCCCGCGATCAAGAAGCTCAGCTTCACCGGCTCGACCGCGGTCGGCCGCGAGCTCCTTCGGGCCGCCGCAGACGACATCAAGCGGGTCTCGCTCGAGCTCGGCGGCAACGCGCCGTTCGTGGTGCTCGGCGATGCTGACGTCGCCGCCGCGGTCGCCGGTGCGATCGTCGCGAAGTTCCGCAACGGCGGTCAGTCGTGCGTCGCGGCGAATCGGTTCATCGTCGAGGCCAGCGTGCAGTCCGCGTTCATCGCTGGCCTGCTCCCTGCGGTGGCCAAGCTCGCGCTCGGCCGCGGGACGGACCCCGGCGTCGATCTCGGGCCGCTCGTCGATGACGCGAGCGTCGCGAAGGTCAAGCGGCTCGTCGACGACGCGATCGCGAAGGGCGCGCGCGTCCTCCACGGTGCCTCGCCCACACGCGCGTCGGGTCCAGGTTCGCGGCTCGTCGCGCCGGTCGTGCTCGCCGATATCACGCCGGCGATGGCGCTGTGGCGCGAGGAGATCTTTGGTCCTGTGATCGCGATCCGCTCGGCGACCGACGAGGCCGACGCGCTCGCGCAGGCGAACGACACCGAATACGGCCTCGTCGCCTACGTCTTCACGCGCGACGGCGCGCGCCAGACCCGCTTCATCGAAGGGCTCGAGACCGGAATGGTCGGCGTCAACGATGGCCTGGTATCGACGGCGCAAGCACCGTTCGGCGGGATCAAGCACTCCGGCCTCGGCCGCGAGGGATCCCGCCACGGGCTCGACGACTACACGCAGCTGAAGTACGCCGCCATCCGCGTGAGCTGAGCCGCGCATCGGCTAGAGTGGCGCGATGAACGAAGCCCCGCGACTCGATCGCGGCCCTCGAGATCCTGCCTCGCCACTCGTCGGCGCCAACATCGTGGTCGCGGTCACCGGTGGCATCGCCGCGTACAAGGCAGCCGAGCTCGTCCGGCTCCTCGACAAGGCCGGCGCGCACGTCGAGGTCGCGATGACCGCGCGCGCGCAACAGTTTATCGGTGCGATGACCTTCCAGGCGCTGACCCGCCGGCCGGTATTCACCGATCTGTTCTCGCTGACCGAGGAGGCCGAGATCGGCCACATCCAGGTCGCCGATCGCGCGGACCTCGTGATCGTCGCGCCCGCAACCGCCAATGCGATCGCACGGCTCGCCGCCGGCAGGGCCAACGACGCGGTGAGCTCGATCGTGCTCGCCACGCGCGCGCCCGTGCTGCTCGCGCCGTCGATGAACGTCAACATGTGGAATCACCCGCTGACCGCGCTGAACGTGCGCAAGCTCGTCGATGTCGCGCGCTACCGCGTGGTCGGACCCGGCGATGGCTTCCTCGCGTGCCGGTGGACCGGTCCGGGGCGGCTCGCCGAGCCGGCGGACATCGTCGAGGCCGCGGCCCACGTGCTGTCGCCGCAGGACCTGACCGGGACGCGCATCGTCGTCACCGCCGGCCCGACCTACGAGCCGATCGATCCGGTGCGGTTCGTCGGCAACCGCAGCTCCGGCAAGATGGGCGTCCCGATCGCCGCCGCCGCGCAGCGCCGCGGTGCGAGCGTCACGCTGATCCTCGGCCCGAGCGCGCTGACCCCACCCGTCGGGGTCGCGACGATGAGCGTCGAGAACACCGCCCAGCTGCAGTGGGCGCTTGCCGATGCCACGAAGGACGCCGACGTCGTCGTGATGACCGCGGCGGTCGCCGACTACCGGCCCGCGAAGGAAGAGAAGCACAAGCTCAAGCGCGGCGAGCTCGGGCCCAAGGCGACCGTCGAGCTCGTGGCGAATCCCGATCTGCTCGCCGAGCTCGGCAAGAAGCGCGGCTCCAAGAAGACACCGCTGCTCGTCGGCTTCGCGGCCGAGACCGAGGACGTGATCGGCAACGCGCAGAAGAAGCTCGCGACCAAGAAGTGTGACCTCGTCGTCGCCAACAACGTCGCCGAGGCGGGCGCGGGCTTCGCGGTCGACACCAACCACGTGACGCTGGTCGACACCTCGGGTGCCGAGGACGT
>JBKJUF010000677.1:0-11852 GCA_046590445.1 Kofleriaceae bacterium | reverse complement strand
CCGCGACCTCGACGCGCGGCCTGATCCGATATCCCAGGTTCGCCGCGGCGCGAACCCTGGCGCGTGCGCCCGAGACCGCGAGCGCGGGCGCAAACGTCGCGCCGTTCTCGCGCAGGTAGCCGCGCGCGGATCCGACGGGAACGGTCAACGTGGGGACCAGCGCGATCTGGAACGCCGCCGTCTCCGCGAGCAGCACCTTGACGACGGCACGCGCATCCCCGAGCCCCGCCTTCGGCAGCGCTTGCATCGTCGGGCTGTCGTCGCTGCCGTGCTGGTACCCGACGAGATCGACGCCCGCGCCGACCTGGAGCCGATCCCAGAGGCCGATCGATGCGACGAGCCCCGTCGTGAGCCGGCGATCGACGAGCGCGTCGACGGGGTTCATGGCGTTATCGTAGATGACGAGCGGATCGTGCGCGAAGCCGAGGAACACGCCCGCACTCCAGCTCGCGTGCTGCGGCACCGCGGCGGACTCGACGTCGAGCAGGCCACTTCGATCGATCGATAGCCGAAATCGCTCGATGCCGAACTCGTCGCCCGCGACCTGCGCCCCCGCGGGCGCGATCAGCGCCAGCACGAGGCTCGTCCCCACGCACACCACCAAGCGCATGGTTTTATCGTACCATCACGTCGTGGCGCGCACTGGGTTCGGGCTGGGATGGCGTGCGTTCGCGATCGTGATGGGCATCGCGAGCAGCGCTACCGCCGGCGTGATCACCCTCGACAACGGCGTCACCGGTCCGGGTGAGCTCGAGGTCGACGCGGACGACTTCGGGAGCTATGGCCGCGAATTCGCGCCGACCGCCGCCGACCGATTCTGGCCGGTGGGTCTTGGGCGCGTAGAGAACCAGACGTTCATGGCCGCCTCGTTCTTATTTATCTCCTTGCCGAGCGAGGGCGCGGTGATGCTGAGCTCGCACCAGCTCGCCTACAACAAGGTCGAGCCGACCCCGCCGAACGCCGGGAACGGGATCAAGCCGGATACGATCTCGCGGACGGTGACGGTGGACAACGCGGCGACCGCGGCGGGCTCCCATAGCGAGCTCCTGATCAGCGATCAGGCCGGGATGGTGAGGATCGACATCAAGCTCGATCAGCGCCTGGTCGTTGTCAACCCCACGTCGTCGACACGTCTCGAGCAGGACTACGTGATCACGAACATGGCCGGCGTCGCCGCCACGCTCGCGTTCCACACGTTCTGGGACATGGATCTGTTCTTCACGGGTAACTCGGTCCTCGACGATGTCATCGGTGCGGGTACCGGCGTCTGTTACGTCTATCAACACGACCCCGGCAATCCGGCGCAAGGCGGCTCGCTCTCGGACGGCGGATCGTCGTCTCCGGCGAGTTACTACGCCGCCAAGGCGGGCGTCTCCCCGGACGGCGGGCCGCCCTACACGACGGCAGACTCGACCAGGCAGCCCGCGTGGGACCTGCTCGGGATGCCTGCAGGCTGGCGGAACCACGTCGCGCACGTCGGGTACGACACGGCCGGGGTCGCGACGCAGAGCGGAGACGCGATGCTCGGCCTCGAGTGGCGCTTCACGCTCCAGCCCGGCGCCTCGCACACCATCAAGGTCCGGCGGCACTACGGCACCAACGCGCTGCCGTGCAACGTCAGCCCGACGTGCGGCAACGGCGTCGTCGATGGAAACGAGAGCTGCGAGACCAACGGCGGGCCCGATACCGCGACGTGCAACGCGGCGACCTGCACCGCGCCGGTGTGTGGCGATGGCTACGTGAACGCGGCCGCGGGCGAAGCCTGCGAGTCGGCGGGCGTCGACTCGACCGACTGCGTCGGCACCACGTGTCGCGCGTCGGTGTGCGGCGACCGCCACGTCAACGCCGCCGCTGGTGAAGCGTGTGACGACGGCGAGGACACCGCTGCATGTAACGCCGAGAACTGTCAGCCCGCGAGCTGCGGCGACGGCATCGTCAACGTCGCCGCGAACGAGAGCTGCGAGGCCGGCGAGCTCTGCGATCTCGCGACCTGCTCGTACGCGTACTCCGTGGGCGGAGGCTGCGCCGGCTGCTCGGGCGGTGACGGTGGGTCGTGGCTCGTGGGCCTCGCCTCGGTGTTGCTGCTGCGGCGGCGCCGGGCACGTACCGGGTGAGATCTACTTCGTCGTCGGCGCGTTCGTTGCCGGGCGCCGCGGCGCCTGCCACAGCTTGATATCGCGGACAGCGGGATCCTTCGGCAGCGTGACGTTGACGCCGGGCCGATCGTCGGGCGGCGACAGCGCCCAGCTCGTGAACAGCAAGAGGCCGACGATCAGCAGCAGGAACAGGCTGCGCAGGCCGAACGCGACATTGCCCTTCCACCACTTCGGGTCGCGATTGCGCGCGGCGATCTCGTCGAGCCGACCCACGCGAGCACTCTAGCGCGCGTCCGGTAGCTGTCGCTTGATCACCGCACGTTGATCGCGACCTGGAACGGAGGGTGGTACGATCGGGACCTCCATGCAGCCCGGTGTCATCGTGGCTGGAAAGTATCGCGTCGCGCGAGTCATCGGTCGCGGTGGGATGGGTGTTGTCGTCGAGGCTACCCATCTCCAGCTCGAGAGCAAGGTGGCGCTCAAGTTCCTCGACGAAGCGATGACGACCGAGCCGACCGCTGTCGCGAGGTTCACGCGAGAAGCCCGGGCCGCAGCGCAGCTCAAGAGCGAGCACATCTGTCGCGTCATCGATTTTGGCGTCGAAGGCAGGATGCCCTACATCGTGATGGAGCTGTTGACCGGCACCGATCTCGCGCGGCTCGGCCAGGTCCGCAAGCTCGACGTGCCCACCGCGGCGCTCTACATCAAGCAGGCCTGCCTCGGGCTCGCCGAGGCGCACGCCGCGCAGATCATCCACCGCGACCTCAAGCCGAGCAATCTGTTCCTGACGAGGCGCGCCGACGGTAGCCCGCTCATCAAGGTCGTCGACTTCGGTGTCGCGAAAGCGCCTGCCGGAACGGACGATGTCGCGCTGACCGGAACGTCACACGTCGTCGGTTCGCCGGGCTTCATGTCGCCCGAACAGTTTCGCTCGAGCAAGAGCGTCGATGGCCGCACCGACGTGTGGTCGCTCGGCGTGATCCTCTACAAGCTCGTTTCGGGAACGCTGCCGTTCAAGGGCGAAGGCTTTGCCGAGTTCGCGCTGTCGATCACGCGCGATCCGACGCCGTCACTTCGGGACGTGCCGCCAGCGTCCGACGCCATCGTCGCCCGGTGCCTCCAGAAGGATGTCGGCAAGCGCTACCCCGACGTCAACGCGCTCGCCGAAGCGCTCGCGCCATACGCGGCTCTGGCACGTCGTTCGGCGCCGGTGTTGCCGAGTCCGGATCCCGCGGCCGAACCGCCCACCGTCGACTCGGTGCAGGACACCGCCGCCCTGCCGGAACCCGCCAGGCCCGCGATGAAGGCAACCATCCTCGGTGCCGCGCCGCCGAAACTGCCCACGTCACCGTCGAGCTCTCTCGTCGTGACCGCACCGGGCACGCAGGTCGGTACGGGCGTGCCACGGCATCCGACGGGCCAGCTGCCGCCGGGCCAGCTGCCGCCGGGCAGTGTGGTCGGCGAATACACGATCGAGCGCAAGATCGGCCAAGGCGGTATGGGCGTGGTCTACGCTGCCATCCACCCGCTGATCGGCAAGAAGGCCGCGATCAAGGTTATCGGCGCCGAGCTCGGTACGGACTCGGTCATCGTCCAGCGCTTCGTCCAGGAGGCGCGCTCGGTCAACCAGATCGGTCACCCGAACATCGTCGACGTGTTCGCGTTTGGCGAGCTTCCCGATGGCCGCAACTACTTCGTCATGGAGCTCCTCCAGGGCGAGAGCTTGCGTGAACGGCTGACGCGCGCGTTGATCCCGCTCACCGAGGGCATCCAGATCGTCGACGAGATCGCAGCCGCACTCGAGGCGGCCCACGAGCAGCAGATCGTTCACCGTGATCTCAAGCCCGACAACGTGTTCCTCGCGAAGGTGCGCGACAGCTACATCGTCGTCAAGCTGCTCGACTTCGGCATCGCCATGCTCGCCGGCGGCGATGCCGGCATCGCGAAGACCAGCACCGGCGAGATGATCGGCACGCCTGCGTATCTGTCCCCCGAGCAGGCGCGTGGCAAGAACGTCGACTACCGTACCGACATCTATGCGCTCGGCTGCATGCTGTTCGAGGTCGTTACCGGGCGCATGCCATTCATGGCCGAGAGTGCGATGGACATCGTGCTGATGCACCTCTCGGCGCCACCGCGACGGCCAAGCGAGCTCGTGCCCGACGTTCCGCCGGCGCTCGAGCAGATCATCCTGCAGACCCTCGAAAAGGACCCCGACAAGCGACCCTCGCTCGCCGAGGTCCGCAACGTGTTCGCCGAGCTCGTCGCCAGCGGCCTGGTGCCGATCGAGCACGGTAGCAAGGCAACGTTTCGCTCCGAGCTCGCGCGCAGTCGTCGCGAGTCCGAGCTTCGCACGCCACGTTCTAGCCCGCGCAACCAGCTGCTCGGCCAGCCGCCATCGAGCCCACGCAACGAGCTCCTCGACCAGCCTGCCGCGAGCTCGTCGGAGCCCGCGCCCGACGCCCGTGGCCCGCTGGTGACCGCGCGTCGCCGGACGCCATCGCCGAGCGAGTCGCCGACGTCGGTCGCGTTCCGGCCGGGACCCAACACGATCACGCCGGCGTCCGGCGTGCATGCGCCGACGGCGAAACCATCACGACGCGGTCTCGCGATCGGGATCGTCGTCGCGGCATTTCTGGTGCCGGTGACGTTCATCGCGATCGCGATGGTGAACAAGTTGGGTGCCACCGATCACCGGCACGACACGACCACCACCCAGGGGTCGAGCAATGCGATCGCGCAGCTCACGCCTGACGCGGCGAGCGGCGCGCAGCTCACGCCTGACGCGGCGAGCGTGGCGCCGGCCGACGCGGCTGCCGTAGCGAGCACGGCGATCGATGCCACGGCTGCGATTCGTGACGTTCAGATTCACGTCAACGTAGCAACGGCGGTCATCGTCATCGATGGTTCGGTCGTCAAGTCGCACAACGGCACGGCGACGATCGCGCTCGCCGATGGCGTGCACATGCTCGTTGCCACCGCAGCCGGTCGGCTCCCGTTCGAACGCGAGCTCGCGGTCTCGGCAGCCACCGCGAACGTCGAGATCACGCTCGAGCGCGTGAGGAAATCGTCACCGACCACGAAACCGGATCCAGATCACAAGGCTACGAAGGATCCGACGAACACGGACTACACGATCGATCCGTTCAAGTAGCCGTTCAAACAGACCAGAACGACCGGCTCAGAACGACCAGCCGATTGCCACGCTGGTACCACCCTTGGTTGGCACCATGGCGACGCGCGCCTGGGTTTCCTTACGGCTGCCGAGGAACCATAAAGCACCACCGGTCGCGACGGCCGCACCGCCGAGCACGAACGAGACCATCGCGATCGTGTTGTTACGCTTGCCAGCGTCATACTTGTCTTGTTGCGCCGGCGTCCAGGTACCACCATCGTTGAGCCCGTTGAGGTCGCTCTCCGCGCTCTTCGCCATCATCCCGAACACGAAACCGGTGAGCACGAGTGCACCGCCGGCGCCGGCGGTCACGATGGCCGCCTTCTTCAGCGGCCGACCGGGATGCGGGTCACTCGCGCCGGGCTTGTCGTGATTGTCGAGACTCCCGGTCACGACCGGTGTGGTGGTCGGGGTCGGGGTCGGGGTGGTCGTCGGGGTCGGGGTGGTCGTCGTCGGCTTGTCGCCGTCGGGGTTGACCGTGCCGGTCGGCTCCCGGGTCCCGATCTTCTTCTGCTCTTCGAGCAACGTGTGCATCTCGACGATCCGCGCCTCGACGTCGGCGCGGTTGGGCGCGTCGGGTTTGAGGCGTAGGTATGTCGTGTAGAAGTAGCTCGCGTTCTCGTAGTCCTTCTTGAGCCGGAACGACTGCGCGATGTTGAACAACAGGCCTGGCGCCGACGACACCGCATACGCCTGACGGAACGCCGCGATCGCCGGGTCAAACTCGCCGAGGTTGTAGTGGCTGATGCCCTTGTCGTAGAGCGCCTTCGCTTCGGCCTTCTTCTGCTCGTCGGTCTTGGGGTCGCCGGGCTTGGCACCGGGCACAGGTGCTTGCGGCGGTGCCGGCGATGGCGATGGCGCTGGCGATGGCGCTGGTGCTGGTGCCGGTGCCGGTGCCGGCTTGGGTTGCGCCGACACTGTTGTAGAGCCCAGTAGCAGCGCAGCAAGCATGAACGTCGTCTTGGTCATCCGGCAGACTCCTAGTTCGCGAAAGGATCGACGGTGTAGTTCTTGTCGGTGACGGGCTTGGTCGACGTGGCCGAGCCAGTGCCGGGCGGCGGCTTCTTGTTGCTACCTGGTGGCGGCGGACGCTTGGTGCCGACGGTTACCTTCGCGCGCTCGAGCTTGACGACGACCTTCACGCTGCCACCCGCCTTGACGTCGACTTGCTTCTGGACCTCGTCGCGACCCGCGGCACTGACCGTGATCGTGTGACTGCCCTCGGTGTCGACCGAAGCCTTGGCGGTGCGGCCGGTGATCGCGACGGGCTTGCCATCGACGGTGACCGATGCCTTGTCGACATTGACCTCGATCTCGATCACGCCCGGTTGCTTCGCCGCCTCGACGGTCTTCAGGGTCTCCCCAGGCTCTGTCGTCGGCGTGCCAGCCGGCGTCGGCGTGGGTGCTGGCGCGGGTGTCGGTGCAGCCGTCGCGACGGGATCGGTTTGTTTTGCGACCGCCTGCTTGTCGCCGCCCTTGGTAGCAAAGAATGCGCCCGCACCGCCGATCACCACGAGCCCCGCGACCACCGCGACGACCAGGCCGGTCTTCCTCGGCTTCGGCGCCTCCATCGGTGGCGCGGTCGTGTGCGCGGCGGCGACTGGCATTCCCCCCGTCATCGGCGGTTGCGTGCTCGGCGCCATCGTCGCCTGCAGGGTTCCTGCTGCGAGCATCGAACCCGTCGGTGACGGCGTGCCGTGACCCGGCGTCGCGAGCCGGCCAAAGCCCGACCGGAACGCGACGCTGCGGCCACTGGTGAGCGTGACGAGCCCGCTCGTGATGAGCTCCGACAGGGTTTGCCGGATCTCGATGAGCGACGGCCGCAGGCTGGGCTCCTTCTCCAGCATCCGTGCGATCATCTCGTCGAGCGACGCCGGGATCTCCGGCCAGGCTTCACGCGCGCGCGGCGCCGGCGCGGTCATGTGCATCAGCACGATGTCCATCGCGTTGTCGGCGATGAACGGCAGCCGACCGCAGACGATCTCGAACATCATGCAGCCGAGCGCGTAGACATCGGTCCGGTGATCGACGTTCTTGCCACGCGCTTGTTCCGGCGACAGATAGCCGGGCGTCCCCATCATCATTCCGGTGCGCGTCTTGGCGATGCCGCCCTGGCTGCCCGGGCCGTCGGGGAGCGACAGCTTGGCGATGCCGAAGTCGAGCAGCTTGACCATCGTACGGCCACCGCGCACGGCTGCGAGGTAGACGTTATCGGGCTTGAGATCACGATGAACGATCTGCTTCTCGTGCGCGGCCTCGAGCGCATCGGCGACCTGATCGAGGATCTCGATCGCTTCCCCGAGCGGCATCGCGCCGTGGCCGATCCGCTCCGCGAGGCTCTCGCCCTGCAGGTACTCCATGACGAAGTAGTTGCGGCCGTCGGGGAGCTCGCCGAAAGCAAACACGTCGACGATGTTGGGGTGGCCGATCTGGTTGACCGAGCGAGCTTCCTGGACGAAGCGGTTGACCGCCGAGGGATCGGTGCCGAGCGCCGAGCTGATCACCTTGATCGCTGCGCGCTTGCCGATCATCGGATGTAGCGCGGAGTACACCGCGCCCATGCCGCCCTCGCCGATCTTCTTCTCGATCCTGTATTCGCCGACCTGGACGCCGGAGACCAGATCGCCCTGGTCCGCGGGTTCTGCCAGCGCGAGCGCCCCGTCGGTCGGCGGACTGCTCGGCGGGTGATAGGTCGCGTCGACCTCGACCGTGAACGACCAGCCATCGTCCGGACAGGCCGTCATGGTCGCGGGCCACTCCTTCTTACATTTTCGACAACGCCGCATGGCCCCTCTCACGATTGTAAAGACTGCGCGCCGTTCGAGAACCTTGGATCGCCGCCATCATTCCTGCAGGCAGGTGATGACGCCAAAGGTGGCGTCGCACCCGAAGCCACCAAAGCCGCCGAGGAGGAACGCAATGTCGCTGGTACCCGCGACGCCACTGGTCGCGGTCATGGTGGCGTCAGTCCAGTTGTTGCACGTCGATGCCGCCGTGCCAGCTGTGGTGAAGGAGGCAGCGCCGCTCCAGTGCAAGTAGTTGTGGAAGTTCGTGACGCCGTCGGCGCTGAGGTTGACGCCAGCGTCGAAGTAGGTCGCACCCGCCCATGCAGCGGCGGTAGGCAGCACCGCGACGTTGTCGACGCGAAACCACGGGCGAGTCAGGGATCCGGTGTTGAATCTCGACAGCGCCGTCGCGCCGGCCGTGGCGAGCAAGGCCTTGTACGTCCCCGCCAGGCCAGCCGTTGATGCCGCCGTCGAACAGACGCTGTCCGCGGACGCGAGTCCCTGATCCGGGGTGGTCCAGGACGCCATGAAGGCGCGCCGCGGGCCGCTCGGCGGCGGGATCACGACGGCCATCCGGTCGACGCCAAAGCAATACATATGGCGGGGTGCCGAGCAAAAATCGGCCCCTTGATAGAACAGCATCATCGCGCTACTGGCGTGGGTCACACCCGAGAGCACGCTGGAAATAATACCGCCGCTGCTACTCGACGTGTACGCGTTGCAATCGCCGTCCCCGCTATAGATTCCGCCGAGCGTCGTGCCCGTCACCACGATCCCCGAGCTCAAGAGGTCGGTGTTGAGCTCGGTGATCCGCGGTGGGCTGTAGATCTTGCCGTTGCCGATATCGGCGGCGGTATTGGCAAACGGCTTGCCGTCGACGCGGACCCAGCCCTGGGCGCCGGCGAGGCGGCTGGGCGCGTCGACGGTCGTGGTCGACAGGAACGCCACGTAGGTCCCCGCCCGGTTGGCTGCGTTGGCTAGATTCTGACAGGCCGAGTCGGCGCCCGCCAGCCCGCCAAAGCTCCCGGGGGCGGCGGTCATCGAGGTCACGAACATGATGTTGGGCGGGATCACATCGAACCTCGCGTCCGCCATCGTCGCGTTCGTCATCGTTACCACGCACGCGTTGGTGCCCGAGCAGGCGCCCGACCAGCCGACGAACGACGTGCCCGCCGGCGCCGTCGCGGTCAGCATGACCTGGGTCCCGAAGTCGTAGACCTTGTTACACGCGGCGCCGCAATTGATGCCCGCGGGCTGGGACGTCACGAGACCATTGCCCGTACCCGACTTGGTCACCAGCAACGCGTGAGTTGTCAGGGTGAACGTGGCGGTGACCGACAACGCATTGGTCATCGAGACGACACACGTGCCGGTCGCATTGGTACAGGCACCTGACCAACCGCTGAATACCGATCCGGTTGCCGGGGCCGCGGTCAGCGTGACGGAGGTGTTGAAGTTGTAGGTCTCGGTGCAATCGTTCGGCACGAACCCGCAGGAGATCCCCGCGGGGCTGGACGTGACGTTACCGGAGCCGTTGCCGGCCAGGTTCACGGTGAGCGTGTGGGTCGCGACCGCGAACGTCGCGGTGACGGTCGTGGCCGCGGTCATCGTCACGACGCAGTTGCCCGTGCCCATGCAGCCGCCACCGGACCATCCGCTGAACGTGAAGCCGTTCGCAGGCGTCGCCACGAGCGTCACCGTCGTACCGAAATTGTAGACCTCGGTGCAGTCGGCGCCGCAGGTGATGCCGCCCGGGCTAACGGAGTCGACGGTTCCAGATCCGGTGTTCCCGACCTTGGTCACGGTGAGTTGATGGGTCGTGAGCGTGAAGGTGGCAATGACCGAGGTCGCCGCGGTCATCGTCACCACGCACGAGCCGGTACCGCCGCAGGCACCGCTCCAGCCGGTGAACGTCGAGCCGGTCGCCGGCGTCGCGCTCAGCGTGACGGTCGTGCCGTCGTCATAGTCCTCGGTGCAGTCGTTGCCGCAGCTGATCCCCGTGGCGGTCACGCCGCCGCTGCCATTACCCGGCTTGGTCACCGATAGCTTGTGCCGGATGAGGCTGAACTTGGCGGTCACCGTGGTCGCCGCCGTCATCGACGCCACGCACGTGCCGGTGCCCGTGCAGCCACCACCAGACCAACCGACAAACGTCGAGCCTGACGCCGGCGCCGCGGTCAGTGTCACCGAGGTGTTGAAGTTATAGTCCTCGGTGCAATCGGCGCCGCAGTTGATGCCGGCGGGGCTCGAGGTCACGGTGCCTGCGCCGTTGCCGGTGGCATCCTTGGTCACGGTCAGCGTGTGGCGGGTCAACGTGAAGGTCGCGGTGACTGTGACCGCCGTGCTGATCGTCACCGTGCACGTGCCGGTGCCGCTACAGCCGCCCCCGGACCAGCCATCGAAGATCGAGCCCGTCGTCGGCGCGGCGGTCAACACGACCACCGTGTTGTTGGCGAAGTCCTCCGAGCAGTCGGCTCCGCAGTTGATGCCAGCGGGGTTCGAGGTCACGGCGCCGGTGCCGGTGCCGGTCTTGGCCACGGTCATCGAGTTGTTGCCGAGAATGAACGTCGCGGTCACGGTCGTTGCCGCCGTCATGGTCACGTCGCACGTCCCCGTGCCGGTGCAGATTCCACCCGACCAGCCGGTGAAGATCGAGCCGGCCTGTGCGGTCGCGCTCAGCGTCACCTGCGTGCCGAAGTTGTAGAACTCGGTGCAGTCGCCGACACAGGTGATGCCGGCCGGGCTCGACGTGATGGTGCCCGTACCGTTGCCGGACGGCGCCACCGTGAGCAAATGGGTGGTCAGCGTGAAGGTCGCCGTCACCGTGGTCGCCGTGTTGATCGGCACCTCGCAGGCGCCCACACCGCTACAGATCCCACCAGACCACCCGCCGAACACCGAGCCGGTCGCCGGCGCTGCCATGAGGGTGACGGTGGTTCCGAACCCGTAGAGCTCCGTGCAGTCGGTACCGCACGCGATCCCGATCGGGCTCGACGTCACCGTGCCAGAGCCGTTGCCGGTCTTGGAGACCGTCAGCAGGTGCGTGCTCAGCGTGAAGCTCGCAGAGACCGTGACGGCCGCGGTGATCGTCGTGACGCACGTGCCGGTACCGCTGCAACCGCCGCCGGACCAGCCATTGAAGCTCGATCCGGCCGACGGCGACGCCGTCAGCGTGACCACCGTCCCGAAGTCGTAGATCTCCTCGCAGTCGGCGCCGCAGCTGATCCCGACGCCGCTGATCGTGCCGGCGCCGGTGCCGATCGTGGAGACGGTGAGCCTGTGCGTCGTCAGCGTGAACGTGGCCGTGACCGTGGTCGCCGCCGACACCGTCACGCTGCACGCGCCCGTACCCGAGCAGCCCCCGCCGGACCAGCCGACGAACGTGGTGCCGGTTGTCGGCGTCGCGGCCAGCATCACCGTCGAGCCGAAGTTGTAGGTCTCGCTGCAGTCCGTGCCGCAATCGATGCCCCCCGGCGTCGATTGCACGACGCCCGAGCCGTTGCCGGCCTTCGCGACGGTCAGCGAATACGTGTTCAACGTGAAGGTCGCAGTCACCGACGCTGCGGCCGTGACCGAAACCGTGCACGTGGCAGTGCCGGTGCAGCCACCGCCCGTCCAACCCGTGAACGTCGAGCCATTCGCCGGCGTCGCGCTCAGCGTGACGCTGGTGCCGAAATCATAGCTCTTGAAGCAGTCGGCGCCGGTGCCGCAGTTGATGCCGGCTGGCATCGACGTCACCGTGCCGGCACCGTTACCGGCCTTGGTCACCGTGACCAGGTGGGTGTCGAGGGTGAA
>JBKJUF010000646.1:0-6939 GCA_046590445.1 Kofleriaceae bacterium | reverse complement strand
TGTTCTACACCGACGTGAGCTCTTCGTGGATGTTCCCGTCGAAGTTCCGCAAGCTCATGGTGTTGTTCGCTGGCGCGCTGACCAACGTCGCGATCTGCGCGTTATCGACGCTGATCTGGCGGATGACCCTCCAGGGCTCGGCGGTCAACCAGGTCAGCTTCGCGATGATGACGATCAACGCGCTCGCCGCGTCGTTCACACTGTTTCCGCTGCTTCGCGGTGACGGCTACTACATCCTCAGCACCGCGCTCGATATCCCGAACCTCCGTGAGAACTCGCAACGGTACCTCGCAGCCGCGGTCCGTAAGACCTTGGTCGATCGCAAGACCGTGCTCCCCAAGGCCACCAGCCGCGAGGCCTTGATCTACGTCAGCTACGCACCCCTTCAGGTCCTGTTCTTCCTCGGTTTCTTCAGCTACGTCATCATCCGCACCGCCGGGTGGCTGATCGGCGAGCTGCACGTTCTCGGGTTCTGGATCATCGTGATCGTCCTGCTCGATCGGTTGGCGCGTCCCGTGTTCCGGATCGTACCGGCGACACTTGGCCTTGCCTCCGAGGCGCTGCGCCTCGGATTCGATCAGGGGTCAAGGCCGCTCCTCGCGCTCCTCACTCAGCCGGTTCGCGATGCGGGTCGGTGGATCGTACGGATGTGGAAGATCGAGGTGGTGATCACGCTGCTCCTCGTATTACTCGCGGTGATTCCATACGACCTGCACATCAGTGCACCGTTCGAGGTGATCAGCTCGGGGCCGGTCACCGTCCGTCCGAAGATGGGCGGCATCGTCGAATCGTATCTGGTGCGGTCCGGCGAGGCGGTCAAGGCGGGCCAGATCGTCGCAGTGCTCATGGATGATGAACTTCAGCTCCAGCGGCAGATCGCCCTCGCCAGGCTTCAGCAGGCGCAGGGGCTGCTTGCCGAGCTGAAGGCCGGCTATCGCAACGAGGAGGTCGAGGCAGCGCGGGTCGGCGCCGGCGCGTTGCACCGCGAGACCGCGCTGGCAGCCGACGAGCTGCGCCGGGTCCGCAACCTGTTCAAGAAAGGGATCTCGAGCCGCAAGGAGCTCGACGAGGCCACGGCTTCGTACAACTCCACGCTCACTCGGCAGCGAGTCGCAACGGCCGAGCTGACCATGCTGGACAAGGGCCATCGCGAGGAAGAGCGCGAGCGCCAGTGCGCCGCCGTGGAACGCTCCCAGCAGGAGCTCGCCGCCGTCGATCAACAGCTGGAGTGGACGAAGATCCGAGCCGTGGCCGACGGTCGCGTGGTGAGCCCGCCGTACGAGATCGAGCAGCGCATCGGCAAGCACATCGCGGCGGGTGATGCCGTGATCCAGATCGTCGCTCCGGAGCAGCTGGTTGCGCGACTTTTGGTGCCCGAACGCTTCATGAGCGATGTCTCGGTGGGCATGCCGATCACCCTGCGATTCTTCAAGGATCCCGACGTCGCGTACCAGGGCCGGCTCGACGCCATCGAGTCGGCCGTCACGGTCCGCGAGAACCAGCCGGTCGGTACGCTGGGGATGCTGACCAACATTGGTCAGCTCGGCGGGACGATGCCGCTCGGAACGACTGGCATTGCCAAGGTCGAAGCAGGGTCCCAGTCCGTTCTGGGCCTGTTCGCGCGCCGTGTCCACCGCGCCGCGTGGGTCGTGTTCTGGTCATGGTGGTGAGACCAATGACATCATGAGCGCGATGAGAGTCTGGCATCGCACGAGAAGCTTCCTGGCGGACCTCCTCGACAGGGTCCGCGAGCGCGGATGGCCGCGGCGGATCGCCATCCTGGTGGTCCTCGCTCTCTTGCTCGTCATCCCCTATCCGCTCTCGATCACCGGCGAGTTCGAGGTCATCTCGCTCAAGCCGATCATGGTGCGCAACAGGGTCGAGGGCACGCTCACCGAGATCCTCGTCAAGATGGGCGACACGGTAAAGGAGGGGCAAGTCGTTGCCCGGATGCTGGACGTCGAGCTGAAGCTCGAGAAAGCACGGGTCAAGGCTCAGCTCGTCGAGGTCGAAGCGCAACTTCGCCTGGCCACCAAAGGGTTTCGAACCGAGGAGATCCAGATCGGACGTCTCCGCGCCGACGGGCTCAGGGCCGAGGTCCAGCTCAAGGCCGCCAATTTGAAGCGAGAGACCGCCCTGTACCAAGCAAAGGACATCGCAAAAGCACGGCTCGACGAAGCTCAGAGCGAGTACGTCCAGGCGAAGAAGAGCCTCGACCAGGCATCGCAGGAGCTCAAGAAGCTCACGAGTGGATTCCGCGAGGAAGAGATCGCCCAGGCCGCCGCGAAGGTGGATCAGCTCAAGGGACAGCTAGCGGCCACCGAGCAACATCTCGAGTGGACCGAGATCAAGGCACCGATGGCTGGACAGATCGTCACGCCGGATCACGAGCTGCAGAAGCTCCTCGGCACGCTGCTTCCCCGTGGCGCGCAGGTCATCGAGATCGTGCGACCGAGCGATCTCGTCGCGCGCGGCGAAGTTCCGGAGAGCGAGTTCGGCGACGTCACGCTCGGGCAAGCCGTCGTGCTGCGCTCGTTCCAGTATCCGAGCTCGAGCTTCACCGGGGTCATCGACACGATCGAGTCGCAGGTCACCCAGGTGACCGAGTTCTCGTCGGTCGTCCCGGTCATCACCCGGGTCAACGACTCGCGGTGGAGCTTGCTCCGGATCCACACCAAGGGCCGCGCCAAGATCTCGCTCGGATACTCACCGGTGGGCTACGTCCTCTACCGGCGCCTTCTTCGCTCGACGTTCGTCAAACTCTGGTCCTGGTACTAACGAGGATCTCATGTCGCAACTCTGCGTTATGTGCGTAGCGCTCGTCGTGGCCATGATTCCCGCACGGACGGGGCATGCGCAGAAGAAGCCCGGCCCCAGCCCAGCTCCGATCCCCGAGCCGATCAAGATCCCGAGCCCACGCCCGAGCACCTCGATCGGGCTGCCCGACGTCCTCCAGGTCGCTATCCGCCAGAGCCCCGCGCTCACCCGAGCCATCGTCGATATCGATGCCGCCCGTGCCGAGGCCATCCAGGCCGCAGGTCTCGACGACTTCACGCTGACGGCCACTGGAGGCACGGCACGGAAGCAGACGTTCACGGCGTCGGCGCCGGGCAGTGTGGGCTTGGTTCAAGCAGACACCACAGAGCTCGCGGTCGGGCTATCGCGAGGTCTGTCGACGGGCGGTACGGTCAGCGCGAACCTGTCCGGCGGACTCGTGACCCAGACGTTTCGCGCCGACGGCATGCCGTCCGTCGAGATCTTCGATGGCGTCGCGACCAGCGGCTCCGTCACCCTCGTCCAACCGCTCCTCCGCGGGTTCGGCAAGCGCATCGCGCGCGCGGACGTCCGTCGCGCGCGGCTCGTACGCGATGTCGCGACCCTGCAGCAGACGGCCGAAGTCCTCGATGTCACCCGGGACGTGATCATCGCCTACTTTCAGGTCGCCTATGCCGTCCAGGTCGTGGGGATCCGGACTGACAGCATCAAGCTCGCGATCGAACAGCTTCGGATCACGGAGCGGGCCGTGCGTACAGGCTCCGTATCACCGACGGAAACACTCGCCGCCGAACAGGCGATCGCGGTGCGAGAACAAGCGCTCCTGCTCGCCCAGGTCGACGTCTCCCAGCAGTCTCTCGATCTTCGCCGCAGGGTCGGTCTCGAGATCGGGCGGCACGAGATCGACCTCGCTCCGTCGACGCCGCTCGTGCCCCCGACCGTGACGTTCGACGTCGATGCCACCATCGCTCGCGCGCTCGCGGAGAACCCGCTCCTGGCGCTCCTCGAAGCAAGGGGCCACGGGGCCGATATCGACGTCGAGGTGACCGGTGACGATCGTCGACCTCGGCTCGACGTTCAGGCATCGATCGGCGCGGTTAGCTGGGTGAATGGCGCCGGGAACGCCGTCAAGGAGATGGGGCGGTTTGACAACCCGACGTTCTCGATCGCGCTCGGCTACGAACACCAGCTCGGCGCTCGCGCGGCCCGCGGCATTCACGACCAGGCCAGGGCCGCTCGCCGTCGCGTCCGGATCGATCTCGAGGAGGCTCGCCGCGAGGTGGTCGTCTCCGTCGCACACGCGATCGATCTCCTGCGTGCCGCACAAAAACGCATCGAGGTGAGCGAGCGGGCGATCGGCCTTGCCCGGCGCAACCTCGAGATCCAACAGACGCGGTTTCTCAACGGCAAGTCCACCAACTTCGATGTGCTGCTGCGCCAGGACGAGCTCCAGCAGGCGGGCGTCAGCCGCGCTCTGGCGGTGTCCGATGCGCTGGCAGCCGAGGCGACCGTGAACGCGCTGACCGGGGACCTTCTGGTGAAGAATCACATCAGGATCGCGCCGCCTTGATCGCCTCGCTCGCGCGGTGCCCACCGACAAAGTCGCGTCATCTACACGAAGACTGCTGAGCCGACCACGGCACGGGATCGACCAATGCTCGCCGTGCCGGCAACATTGACAATCGAATGCTCTGCGGAGCTGATCACGAGCTGGCAGGCAGCGACGGTCGCTGCTTCGCGGCGAGCATCAGTGTGGGCAGACCTGCGCCACGCAACCAGAACCACCGCCGTCAGCGTCGTTGTTTTCAGCGACGGTAGAGGTCATCATGGACGCGGGCTGTTCTAACCGGCGGGGTTTGTGTTCAACCAAAAAAAATACAAGAAGCACCAGGTGCTGGCCTGGGATGGCGTAGCCGCCACCTTCGAGCGCGGATTCTCCGGCCTCGCGCTCCCGGCGACGCTCAAGATGATCGAGAATGCTCGGCTCGCGCCGGGCTTTGAAGTGCTCGAGCTCGCTACCTCGACGGGATCCGATGCCTTTCTTCTGGCCGAGCAGGTCGGTCCCACGGGCAAGGTGACCGGCGTCGACCTCGCGCCCCGCATGATCGAGATCGCGAAGGCGACCTGCTCAGCTCGAGGCGTACAGAACGTCGAGTTCAGCGTGATGGACGCCGAGGAGCTCGGCTTCAAGCCCAACACCTTTGACGCGGTGCTCTGCAAGTGGGCCCTCGAGCAATTCACCGACTCGCACAAGGCGCTCAAGGAAGTGTTGCGTGTCCTCAAGCCCGGCGGCGTCTTCTCCTCGATGGTGGTCGGTCGCGCGGAGCGATCGAAATTCCTGAGCCTCGGGCCGCTGGAGATCTATCGAATTGATCCGGCGCTGGTCACGGCCGAGTCGGGCGCGCCGGGCACATTCGACCTCGCTGCAGAAGGCGCGCTCGAGGCTGCGTACAACGCCGCCGGCTTCGTCAACGTCCAGACGCAAACGCTCACCCTCATGATCACGTGCGCTGACGGCGCGAGCTACTGGGATCTGATCTGGAATGGCAACGGCTTCATGAAGCACAGGCTCGAGCAAGCCGGCCACGCCGTGACCAACATGGCGAGGATCGCGACGATCGCGACCGCGGAATCGTTCAGCGGGATCAACGGGATCCGGCTTCCATTCGAGGTCGTGATCGGCTCGGGTGAGAAGGGCAAGAAGGGCAAGAACGTCGTCCAGAGTGCTGCTCGGTTGAAGACGCTCGACGAGCTGGCGGCGGAACAAAAAGGCGTGCGCGCCGTGTGGGGACAGCAAGCCCAGGACCTCGTTGGCCGCGAGGACACCGTTTTCGTCGACGTCCGAAGCAGGGTCGAACATGTCGCCGCGAGGATTCCCGGCGCACATCACGTGCTGCGTAGCGAGCTCGAGAGTCGCATCGGCCGGATCGTCGACCCGCGGACGATCAAGCAGATCGTCGTCTGCAGCTCGACGGGACAGACCGCTCGGCTCGCGGCCACAACGCTGTCGGCGATGGGGTACGAGGGCGTCGTGGTCCTCCACGGTGGAATGCAAGCCTGGCAAGGCCCGGCCGAGACCGGCGCGTCGCCCGTCTACTGAGCTCGATCAACCATGCAGCAAGACTGGAATCAGGTAACAACCGACTCCCACCGGATGGGACAACTACTCGGCGCCGCGAGCGCCAAGTTCTTGGAGCTGGGCGGCCTTGCTCGAGGACACAGCGTCCTCGACCTGGCGTGCGGTGTGGGCGGCGTGGCGGGTGAAGCCGCCACGCTCGTGGCCGGCGGCAGCGTGCTGGGCATCGACTCCAGCCCTGAGATGATCGCCGCCGCCAGCGCAACCTATGCTGGCAACACCAAGATCCGCTTCGCCGTGCACGATGCGATGAGCCCGGTCGGGCAGCCGAACAGCTACGACACGGTGTTCTGCCGGTTCTCGCTGCCGTTCTTGACGAACCCGGCGGCCGCACTGGCTAGCTCGTTCGCGGCGCTCAAGCCAGGTGGTCGGATGTGCATCATGAGCATCGCCGATGGCCCTCACAACGAGTTCATCCAGGTCCTCGAGGCGGTCGGTTCTCCGCTCGTCAATCATGTCCTGCAGTGGGGTACTCAAGAGGCGATCGTTCACGAGCTCGCATCCGCGGGATTCCAGAACGTCCTGACCAAGCGCATCCGGGCGCTGGTGACGGTGCAAGACGTGAACGAGTACTGGAGCTGCGTTCGTGGGCTGTTTGGATTCGCGGATGCCCGCATGCCACAGGAGCTCGCGCAGTACGTCGTGCCGGGCAGCCGGTTACGCGTGTCGGTCGTGTTCGCGCTGGGTCGCAAGCACGATCCCGATGCCGAGGTAGCACCCGAGATTCGCAGCTCGGACGATGTCGTCGCACTCGCACGCCGCAAGACGAGAGAGATCAGTCCGACGAGCCTCATCCAGACGTTCAAGGGCGAGACCGTCGTCTATCTCGACGTCCGACCTCCGGAGTCGCGCGTTACGAAGATCAAGGACTCGATCAACGTCACTCGCGACGAGCTCGAGAAGAAGCTTCCGAGCATGGTTCCCGACCCGGCAACGATCATCGTCGCGTACTGCCAGTCCGGAGACCAGAGCGCCCTGGCAACTGGCCAGCTGCGCGCGCTCGGCTACTCCAACGTCTGGAGCTTGCA
>JBKJUF010000487.1:0-5573 GCA_046590445.1 Kofleriaceae bacterium | reverse complement strand
CGCCCGCGGCCGCGCGCTGTTCGAAGCGGGTGGCCGCGGGCGAGCTCGGGGTCGTCGGCGGTGGTCGCCACCGTACGGTACGCGACGATGTCATCGACGAGCACGCCGGCTTCGCGCAGGATCGTGATCACCTCGTCGCGGCCGTCCTCGGCGCGCGGTACGAGCACGCGCTTGCCGGCCAGATCGCGCTCCGCGACCAGCGCGTGCGCGAGCGAAGCGCCGTCCCGCGTCCCCTCCGGGACGATCGGCGGGATGTGCGCGTCGGCGAGCACGCGGGCGGTTGCGGGCCCGACGCACCAGACCTCGGGCACCGGCGCGTGGCCCTTGGCGCGGATCAGCGCGCCCGCAGCGCGCGCACTCGCACACACGATCGCCTGATACCCGCCCGCCTCCATCGCGCGGACGAGCTCGTCCGGATCGTCGGGAAGCTCGGTGCGGGTCACCGGCATGGTCACGACCTCCAGGCCGAGCGGCTCGAGGGCCGTCGCGTACGGTGCGCTGCCCTCGACGTCGCGCGTGATCACGGCGTACAGCATCTCGCCACTCTACGCGACCTGGCACGCGACGTGCTCCACCCCACGTCATGGCGAGCACAGGACCCGCGGGCGATTTTCGCACCCCCGGGCGCGGGCTCCCCGTGTACAGCCCGCCGCGCGCCAAGCGTGGTAGTGGCCTCCGTTTGGACGGCGAAGTCGCACGCGTTCGCTGGCTCGCGACCGTCCTCGATCGCTACATGATCGATCCGGTCATCGGCCTGATCCTGCCGGGTGCGGGCGACGTGCTCGGCTCGCTGCTCGGGCTCTACACCGTGTCGATCGCGATCCGCCGCCGGATGTCGCCGGTGATCATCGCGCGCATGCTGATGAACCTCGGCGTCGATGCGGCGCTCGGTATCGTGCCGTTCCTCGGCGACCTCGTCGACGTCGGCTTCAAGGCCAACACGCGCAACGCCGCGCTACTCGAGGAGCGGCAGGAGCACGGTGGCAAGGCGACCGCTCGCGACTGGCTCATGGTCCTCGGCTCCGCCCTCGTGTTCGTGGCGGCGATCGGGCTCTCGATCTTCGCGGTGATCGCGCTCGTCCGCGCCATCTTCTGATAGCGTTCCGCGGTGCACAGCTTCGTGCTGATCCTCGTCGCCTGTGCGATGGCCTGCTCCAACGGCAGCAAGCGCGACGACGCCGCGATGCCCGCACCGGAGAACACGGCCGACAAGCCGGCGGCCGGCCCCCCGCCCACGGTCCATCTCGAGACGCCGCGCGGCGAGGTCGCGGTCACCGTCGAGATCGTGGCCACCCCGCCGAAGATCGAGAAGGGCATGATGTTTCGCGAGCACCTCGCGCCCGACGCCGGGATGCTGTTCTTCATGGGCCGCGAGCACGAGTGGTCCTTCTACATGCGAAACACCCTGATCCCGCTCGACATGATCTTCATCGCGAAGGACATGACGATCGCGGGGATCGTTCAGAAGGCCGAGCCACGAACCGAAACCCTGCGAAACGTGGGCAAGCCGTCGGTGTACGTCCTCGAGGTCAACGGCGGCTGGACCGAGAAGCATCAGGTCACACCCGGCGCGAAGGTGCGGTTCGAGCACATGCCGTCGGGCCTGCCGTCACCGTGATCTGCGTCGCGCGCACCGTGAGATGACGCGGGATATGTCCCGGATCACGGCATCCGCGGCTGAACCCGCTTATTGTGCGCCGACGTGGTTCTGCGATAGAACCGCGCTACTCGAACTTAGCCGAGGGGAATCACATGGCATCGCTCCGTCCGATCCTGTTTGCAATCGCTGCTTTACCGCTCGCCCTATCCCTCGTTGCCTGTGGCGGCGGGGATGATGGAGCGTCGCAGCCCGAAGGTCCGCACTACACCTACGTGGCGAGCCAGGTCTTCGTCCCGACCAACAACAACCAGGCGCGCGAGTTCGGCCTCGATCTGAACGACGACCAGACGGTCGACAACCAGCTCGGCATGGTCCTCGGCACGCTCGCAGGTCAGGGCTTCGCGGTCCAGGTGACGATCGACGAAGCGGTCGCGACCGGCAGCATCATCCTCCTCCAGGACTTCCAGACCTCGAGCTTCAGCAGCACGACGGGCGCGGGTCTCTCGATCAAGCTCGGTGACAAGGCAACGGCGATGCCGGCTCCCTGCACCAACCCGGCGGATGTCGCGACGTGCGGCAAGCACCTCGCGGGCACCGGCGTGTTCACGGTCGCGGCGGGCTCGCCCGACAACGCGGCGGTCGCCGGCAAGATCGCCGGTGGCACGTTCACCGGCGGTCCAGGCAACATCGCGCTCCAGATCGCGCTCGGCGGGACGATGGCCATTCGCCTCGACCTGATCGGCGCGCGCGCGAAGGCGACCGGCATCTCGGAGACCGGCATGGACTCGGTGATCCTCGCCGGCGCGCTCACCAAGGAGGACCTCGACACCAAGGTCATCCCGGCGATCCACCAGCAGATCTTGCCGATCATCACGCGCGACTGCACGAACACCACGCCGCCCGACTGCGGCTGCATGTCGGGCTCGACCGGCAAGACCGTGCTCGGCCTGTTCGACTCGATGCCGAAGGACTGCATGGTCACCGTCGACGAGATCAAGAACAACACGCTGATCCAGAGCCTGCTCGCCCCCGACGTCACGATCGACGGCAAGATGGCGCTCTCGCTCGGCATCAAGGTCAAGGCCGTCAAGGCCACGTTCCCGACGCCGGCCGAGTAAGCGGTCCGCGTTCGTGATCACGGCGTGATGGCGCAGGCCATCGCGCTGTTTTTGGTTTCAGTGTACTGCCTGCGAGTCCTCGTCAGCGCGACCCGGCCCGCCAGCTCGCGAGCGCGGCCGTCAGATCGCGGCCACGCGAAAACCCGCGAACAGCGATCAGCTTCACCTCGCGCGTGAACCGTGGCTCGGTGCGCGCCGAGACAGCGAGACCGCCGATCAGCGCGATCGGCGCTGGCGCGATCGCGTCGATGACGTCTCGAAACGTGCGTTCGATCGCGCTGAGCCGCGTCGTGGCCACGTGCCCGCTACTCCCACACCATCGCCGTCTGCGGCGCCTGGACGAACCGCCAGCCAATCCGCCAGCGCCGCATCGATCTCCGTCGCTGATGCTCGCGGCATGCGCCGCTCGAGGTTCTCTCTCATGAGCGCGACGCCGGCCGTGTGCAGGTCGAACGCGTCGAGCAACCGATCTCTCGCTGCGTTGATACGACTCACAAAGCCATTGTGTCGCTTCGGGGGTCGCTGTCAACCGACGCGGCGGTGAGCCGGCTTGCGTGTCGGGGCCTTGGTCAGGCCGAGAACACGGACGTGCCGGTCGCGGCGAGGTTCCGACCAGGCCGGCCTCGTCGCGGAGGCTTGGCGGGCACGAGTGTGAGCGGATCGATCGCCGCGCTCGGCACCGCGATCGTGACGGCGACCTCGACGAGCACGTACACGGTCGGCGCGCGGCTCAGAATGTATTGCGGATTTTTCGGAATGTGATTGACCGCGATGATCGCGATCCGTTATTCAGCGCGGATGGGGCGAGTGGCGTTGGTGGTGACAATCCTCTTCGGATGTAGCGGTGGAGAGGACGAGAGCACTGCGGCGAGCTCGAAGTCCTGCACGCGCTTGCGCGATCATGTCGTCGACCTGCGCCTCGCGCAGGCAACGAACATCGATCGTGAAGCTCATCGAGCCATCATGACGAAGGCCCTTGGTGACGAGTTCATCGAGCGCTGCACGAGCACGCTCCGGGTGGCGCAAGTTCGGTGCGCGCTCGAAGCACGTGACACGGCAGCCGTGTCGGCGTGTCGTTCAGAGTCCGCGAGTCAGTAATCGGTATTTTGCAGCGACGCTGGGCGTCGGAAACGGGTGTGCAGGTTGACCATCACCGCTCGCGTGTTGATTCTGCGTCGGCGCACGGCGCTCGTTCGGTGTATCGCCGCCTCGATGATCGCGCTGGCGATCATCCAGGTGCGTCCCGCAAGCGGGGCGCCCGGTGACATGTTCGAGATGCCGGCGCCGGGGATCGGCGCCGATCCGCCGAAGGCGAACGACATCAAAGACGGCGATGCGAGCGTGTCCACCCAGCTCGGTGCGCTGACCTTCAGCTTTCCGATCCAGGTTCCCCCAGCGCGCGGGATGGCTCCGCAGCTCGCGCTTTCCTACTCGTCGCACGCGCCGATTTATGGCGGCCTCGCGGCGGGCTGGGCACTGAGCCTGCCGGAGATTGTCGAGGACACCTCCACGGGCCGGCTGCGCACGCACCATCCCGGCGTCGAGCTTCAGCAAGGCGCTGCGGCTCGCCAGGACGATCGGTTCACCAGCTCTCTGGCGGGCGGCCGTCCACTCGTCGCGGTCACCGAGCCGACGAGCAGCGACGTCTACCAGAGCTACCGCGCCGCCAATGACAGCTCGTTCTCGCGGTATCAGCGCATGGACAGCGGTGCGAGCTTTCGGTGGCGCGTGCTGGCGACGGACGGCAGCATCGCCACCTTCGGCGAGTCGAGCCGCACGATTGGCTGCGCGAACATCGGCGACGGCAACGCGCCGCTGACCGGGATGGTCGATGCCTTCGGGAACGAGGTGGCGTACTCGTGGGGCCCCGGCGTCGACGGCGAGTGCCGCATCAACTCGATCACGTACGGCCAGAACGCGGCGGCGAGCCTGCCCGCGTTCGCATCGGTGACATTCAACTGGACCGCCGCCGCGCTCTGCGCCGGCATGCCGGTGGGCGCGCAAACCGATTATCGCGGCGGTTTCAAGCGGGTGACCGGCGGCAGCAAGCTCGTCTCGATCTCCGCGAAGGCATTCGCGCCCGGCGCGCCGGCGAGCGTCGAGCACGAGCGGCTCGTGACGCTCGGCTACAACACGGCGGTCGAGAGCTGTTCGGCGCAGCACGCGCCGCTGCGGTTCCTCGCGTCGATCCAGGAGAGCGCGTGGGGCACCGATGCACCGCGCGTCGATCTGCCTGCCGTCACGTTCGAGTACGGCAACCCCAAGACGATCCTGGTCGCGCCTCCGACGTCGAAACTGCTGTGGCCCGGAGAACCGAGGCCGGACAACCTGGGCTGGGGCTATCGCAAGCACAGCCCAGCGCGCTGGCCCAGCGTCGAAGCAATGCTCGTGGATCTGGACGGCGATGGTTTGCTCGACCGCGCCACGAACGAGTCGTCCGGCGGGCGCTGCATCATGAGGTGGCGCCGCAACCTGGGCGGAGGAAAAGTTTTCGGTGCCGTCAACGAGATCGAATTGCCAAGGCTCAAGTGGGGAGGAGGGCTCGCGTCTCCGATCGGAGGGGGCGAGAGTTGCGCACTGAATTACCAGTCCACCGCCTACGAAAACTCGACACACAACACCAACTGTCCGACGCAAGAGGACGGCGACCCGGGCGAGTTCTGCGCTGCAGGCGGCTATTGCGATCCCGGTGGCGCGGGCACGGCATGCCCCGCGACGACGACGCCGCTCACGTACCTGGTTTATCGCTGGATGGACGCGGACGGCGACGGCCTCACTGACTTGGTCTCCGCCGTACACGGTGCCAGCGGCAAGTACGACATCGTCCGTGGCAACCTCGCGCTCGGGCCGGAACC
>JBKJUF010000308.1:0-7018 GCA_046590445.1 Kofleriaceae bacterium | reverse complement strand
GTTCGGCAAGGTGCGCGCGATGCTCGATGATCGCGGCAACCCGCTCGAGGAAGCCGGTCCATCGACCCCGATCGAGGTCCTCGGACTCGATGGTGTCCCGGAGGCAGGCGATCTCGTGAACGCTGCCGAGGACGACAAGGTCGCCAAGCAGGTCGTCGAGCACCGTCGCCAGTCGCATCGCAAGCGCGAGCTGGCCTCGACGACGCGCGTCTCGCTCGAGGGCATGATGGAGCGCAACTCCGTCGATGCCATCAAGGAGCTGAAGATCGTCCTCAAGGCGGACGTCCAGGGCTCTGCCGAGGCGCTGAAGGCGTCGCTGATCAAGCAGTCGACCGAGAAGGTCCGGGTCGTCGTGATCGCGGCCGGCGTGGGAGGCATCACCGAGAGTGGCGTCAACCTCGCGAAGGCCGGCGGCGCGATCATCGTCGGCTTCCACGTCCGTCCCGCCGGCAAGAGCAGCAAGCTCGCCGAGGAGGAAGACGTCGAGATTCGCCTCTACGACATCATCTACGACGCGATCGACGAGGTGAAGGCGGCGATGGCCGGCTTGCTCGCGCCGATCAAGCGCGAGGTGCCGATCGGCCAGCTCCAGGTGCGCGACACGTTCTCCATCCCGAAGATGGGCATGGTCGCGGGCTGCATGGTCACGAGTGGCAAGGTCAACCGCAAGGCGCACCTCCGGATCATCCGGGACGCCGTGCAGGTCTACGAGGGCAAGGTTGGAAGCCTCCGCCGCTTCAAGGACGACGTCTCGGAAGTCACGAACGGCTACGAGTGCGGCGTCATGGTTGCGGGCTACAACGATCTGAAGACCGGCGACGTCATCGAGGCCTACGAGGTCATCGAAGAGGCCGCGCAGCTCTAAGCTCTGCGCGCGTCTCGTAGGCCCTTGCTTCTTCCGGAGCAGGGGCCTTGTCAGTTTCGGGCTAGCCTTCGGTGATGTACGTCGGCATGGCCAAGCTCAGCCTCGTGATTTCCAACGCGCACTCGCTCAAGGAGAAGCGCATGGTGATCCGCCGGATCAAGGACCGCGTGCGCGAGCGCGTGGGCGTCATCGTCAACGAGGTCGGCTCGCTCGATACGTGGCAGCGCGCCGAGCTGGGATGCGCGGTCGCGAGCAACGACCGCGTGAAGGCCCTCGAGCTTCTCGATCATGTCGTGCGCGTCACGATGTCGGCGTCGGACGGCCAGGTCGTGGCCGTCGCCAAGGACGCCTGGACGTTCGATGGCGAGCCGGCGCCGATCGCGCTCGTCGACGACCGGACGGGCTCCGGCGACAAGGCCGCGGGACAGGGCGACGAGGCGTGGGTGCCCGACGAGTGGCGTGACGATCTGGACAGCTGATCAGGCGCTACTTGGCACTGCGAGAGCCCCCGGGGTAGGGTCGCTCCGTGGAGAGACAGTCGTGAACCAGGGCTCGGGACGCAAGGCACGCGTCGAGCACGCGCTTCGCGATGTCCTCACGGCGCTGATCGCCAGCGATGTCCGAGATCCTCGCGTCAAGGCGGCGACCCTGCTCACGGTGGCGAAGGTCGAGGTCAACGTCGATCTCGCGGTCGCGAACGTCTACATCTCGGTCGTCGGCGATGACGCGACCGCCGATGGCGTGATCGCCGGGCTCAACAAGGCCGCGGGTTTCCTGCGTGGCCCCGTCGCGCGCAAGCTCTCGCTCCAGCGCGCTCCCGAGCTGCGGTTTCACCACGATGTCTCGATCGATGTCGGCGCCAAGCTCGCGGCGATCGTTCGCGAGGACGAGGAGCGCGCACGCGCGGCAGGCCGCGAGCCCGGCCAGGCCGAGCCCACGCCGCCGGCTGATATTGGCGAAGTGTCACCCGGTGCCGACGATGCCACGGACAAGGAGCCGGCGTGAGTGACGTCGAGCGGCCACCCGCCGAGCCGCAGCGCCGCATCACCTCGCCGATCACCGTGCCGACCGTCGACGACGCGCTCGACCGCGCGTGCGAGGTCATGCGTGGCGCCCAGCGGATTCTGCTCACGAGCCACCGCCGTCCCGATGGCGATGGCACCGGCTCGATGTGCGGCCTCAAGTCGCTGCTCTCCGCGATCGGCAAGGAAGCGGTCATCTACTCACTGGATCCGATCGCGCGGCGCTACAAGTGGCTGCCGCTCGCGGACACCGTCGTCCACACGATCGCGTTCGATGACCGCTACGACTGCACGATCGTCGTCGACTGCGCGGACATCGCGCTCCTTGGTGACGCGCTGCCGCCGCCCGAGGTTTGCGGTCCCGTGATCACGCTCGATCATCACGCGAGCGGTCACCCGTTCGGCGACATCGCGGTGTGGGATCCGACCGCGGCCGCCGTCGGCGTGCTGGTCTGGCGGATCGCGCAGCGCGAAGGTTGGGCGCTCACCCGGCAGGCCGCGATCCCGCTCTACGTCTCGCTGATCAGCGATACCGGTGGTTACCGCCACGCCAACACGAACGCCGAGGCGCTGCTCTGCGGCTCCGAGCTCATCCGCGCGGGTGTCGTGCCGTCGTCGATCGCGGCATCGCTCGAGGAACGGCCGAGCCCGGGCAAGCTGCGGCTGCTCGGATCCGTGCTGTCGACGCTCGAGCTGCAGTGCGCCGGACGCGTCGGCGTACTCAGCGTGACGACGGACATGGTCGAGGGCGCGCGCGCGTCGTGGGAAGACATCGAGGGCATGGTCAACTGGGCGCGCAACGTCGACGGGGTCCACGTCGGGGTCCTGCTGACCACCGCGAAGGGTGGCGGCGTCCGGGTGTCCATGCGCTCGCGCAGCGAGAAGGTCGATGTCGGCAAGGTCTGCATGTCGCTCGGCGGCGGCGGCCATCCGGGCGCAGGCGGTTGTCACATGGCCGGCGATCTGACGACGACCAAGGAAAAAATCGTACGGGCGCTCGAGGTGGCCTTCAATCGCCAGAGCCGACCCGTGCTCGACCCGACACCGGCAGCATCCGGCAGCGGGAACCCCGGCGCTGGCAACGCCGGCGGGTGATAGCATTCGCGAATGGGTGGTCTCGTTCGGCTGACAGCTGCTTTGCTCGCGCTTGGCGCCTGCGGTGGTGACAAGAACCCGGCGATCGACGCAGCGGTCACGCCCGAGGTCGACGCGGTCGTCGATGCCCTGACGCCCGACGGCAATCCGTTGACCCCGGACACGCTCGCCGGGACCAGCCTGTGTACGAACGCGGCGTGCACGACGTTTTCCGCCGACGTCCTCGAGTACGAGCCGCGCTTCCAGCTGTGGTCCGACACCGCGACCAAGCGCCGGTGGATCTCGCTGCCGCCGGGCACGACGATCGACACGACCGACATGGACTACTGGAAGTTCCCGGTCGCCACGAAGCTGTGGAAGGAATTCACCCGCGACGGCGTACGCGTCGAGACCCGCTACATCGTCAAGCTGCTCGCCGACGACGAGGCGGTCGGCGCGTGGTTCTACACGACGTATCAGTGGAACGCGGCGCAGAACGCGACGACCGAGGTCGACATCGCCGGCGTGATGAATGCCAACAACACGAACCACGACATCCCGCAGCGCGCCGACTGTCGCGACTGCCACGAGGTGCTGGTGCCGTCGCGCGTGCTCGGCGTCGGCGCGATCTCGCTCGACTACACGCCGGCGAACAGCGCGCTGCTCGATCTCGAGGATCTGATCACGATGAACAAGCTCTCCGCGCCGCCGACCGCTGGCACCGCGGGTGCGCGCTTCCCGCTGCCCGGCACCGACGTCGACAAGACCGCGCTCGGCTACCTGCACGCGAACTGCGGCCACTGCCATAACCCGACGAGCGTGAACTTCGGCACGACGCCGACCGATTACCGGCTGCGGGTCGGCACGCTCGCGACCGTCGCCGGCACGCCCGCGTACACCTCATCGGTCAACGTCAACGGCTCGCCGGTGACCGAGAACGGCACGACGTACACCAAGATCGTGATCCCTGGGCAACCCCAGAATTCGATCATGATGGTCCGGTTCCTCTCATCGCTCGCGGTCCGCAAGATGCCGCAGCGGGGCACCGAGATGGCCGATCCTGATGGCCAGGCCGCGCTGACCGCCTGGATCAACGCGCTGTAGCTGTGGCCATCCACGGCGTCCTTGTCCTCGACAAGCCGACCGGGATGTCGTCGGCGGCGGCCGTCGAGCACGTCAAGCGCGCGCTCGGTGCGAAGCGCGCGGGCCATGGCGGCACCCTCGATCCGATCGCGACCGGCGTGCTCGCGGTGTGTCTCGGCTCCGCGACCAAGATCGCACAGTACTTGCTCGCGGACGACAAGGCGTACGAGGCCACCGGCGTGCTCGGCGCGGAGACCGACACGCTCGATCGCGACGGCAAGATCGTTCGCGAGCGTCCGGTCGCCGTGACCGAGGAGGCGCTGCGAGCGGCGATCGCCGGGCGACGCGGCGAGCAGGACCAGATTCCACCGTTGTACTCCGCGATCAAGCAGGGCGGGCTGCGCAACTATCAGCGCGCGCGCGCCGGCGATGGCGATGACGTCGAGCTCGTCGCGCGGCGGGTCCGCATCGACCAGCTCGAGCTCCGCGCCTTCGCGCCGCCGCGCTTCGAGGTCTCGATCGCGTGCAGCAAGGGAACGTATGTCCGCAGCATCATCGCCGACCTCGGCGCCGAGGTCGGCTGCGGCGCGTACCTCGCAGAGCTGCGGCGCACGCGGAGCGGCGTGTTCTCGATCGACCAGGCGTTCCGGATCGACCAGCTCGCGACGATCGACCTCGCCCGAGACCTCGTCCCGGTGACCGCGGCGATCCGGCTACCCCGCTTCGTGGTCCCTCCGGAGCTGCTCAAGCATGTGTTCAATGGTGTCCAGCTGTCGTTCGCGGCGTGGGATCCGACCTGGGAGCCGCCGACCATACCGTCGCAACTGCCGGACATCACGGCGGATCGCGCGAAGCGGTTCCAGCTCCTCGACGAGCGAGGCCAGCTCGTCGCCATCATCCACGAGGAAGCCGGTCGGACCGTGTATGACCGGGTCTTCCCCGAGCTCGTGACCGCTTGACCGCCGGGCAGGTTTCCATCAATCTCCGCCTCGACCACGGCACTCGTTCGCGTCGGACGCGGCCGCTGGCGACTGGAGTCTGAGATGTCCGTTTCCCCGTTTCGTAAAGCCGAGACCGTCGCGAAGTTCCAGCAGCATGCCAACGACACGGGGTCGCCCGAGGTCCAGGTGGCGCTGCTCACCGAGCGCGTCACGCACCTGACCGACCACCTCAAGAACAACCCGAAGGATCACCACAGCCGCCGTGGTCTGCTCCTGATGGTTGGCGAGCGTCGCGCGCTGCTCGACTACCTGAAGCGCAAGGATCTCGCTCGTTACCGCAAGCTGATCGAGACGCTCGGCCTCCGTCGCTAGTCGCGTGCGACCCACGCAGCTCCTCGCGCTTCTGGTGCTGGGCGCGCTGCTCGGGTCGAGTGGCCTCGCTGCGTGCAAGAACCGCGATCGCGCGACTGCGAGCCCCGAGGTCCAGGGCACGCTCGCGCTCGATGGCAAGCCGCTCGTCGTGACCCGGTGCATGCCGGGCCGCGGCGTGACCACGTTTGTCGAGCTCGCCACCGCGGTGGGCAAGCTGCGTTTCGAGGATCGCCAGCTGTTCTGGAACCGCGACATCGCGGCGGTGACCCGCGGCGATCGCCTCGAGTGCGAGAAGCTCGACCGCAGCTGGGGCGGTGGGCAGCGTCCGGATGGCAGCTCGTACTTCCGCGGAACGCTCGACTTTCGGTGCATCGGCACCGTGGGCGCGCTCGTCGGCAACGTCACCGCCGACTGCGGCCAGATCACCGCCGAGGAGCGGCGCTCGCTCGACGAGAACCGCGACAAGACGCGGGCGGCGCAGGCCGCCGATGCGGGCGTCGCCGACCGCTGCACCGAGGTCGAGGCACGCGAGGCGGCGCTGTTCGAGCCGGGCCGGCAACAGGCCCTCGAGCAGGCGCGCGGGGCCGGCCTCGAACCGACTCCCGGCGGCAAGGTGCAGCCGTCGGGGTCCGGCGGGATCCGGATCCGGGCCTTCGCGAAGCCGGTCGCGTTCACGGCCTGCCGCGACGATGCCTGGCCCGCCGTGGTCCAGGATTGCCTGCTCAGCGCGGCCACGATCGACGCGTGGGACGAGTGCCTCGAGACCCTGCCGCCGGCGCTCCGACGTCACTACGCCGACCTTCAGGCCGGCGGGACCTGACCGCGGAAAGCCAGACACGCCGCGAGGTTGCGCCGCGGATCGGCGCGCGGGTTGACGGTTGGCTTTCGGGAGCGCCTGTGCAATAACGCCCGCGAAACACAAGACAAACGTAGCGTCGTCGAACTGCAAGAGGTCGCGCTGGTTTGATCGTTCCGTCGAGGTTCCCAGGTGGTGGGAGCTTGGACAGAGGGACCAGGCCGCGGAGCTCGGATGGGTTGACGACGTGACTCGAGCCCCGAGGGGCGCAGAAGAGAGACCCGCATGCCGTTCGTTCGTGAAACCGCCGTTGTCGGCGGCAAGGAAATTATCGTCGAGACCGGGAAGTGGGCCAAGCAGGCCGGCGGCTCGGTCGTCATCCGCTGTGGCGACAGCATGGTGCTCGTCACCGCCACTGGCTCGCAGCAGCCGCGCGACATCGACTTCATGCCGCTGACCTGCGAGTACCAGGAGAAGTTCTACTCGGCCGGCAAGGTTCCAGGCAGCTTCTTCCGCCGCGAGGGCCGCACCACGAACGAGGAGATCCTCGTGTGCCGCCTGATGGATCGCCCGATGCGCCCGCTGTTCCCGAAGGGCTGGTTCATCGACACCCAGGTCATCGCGAGCGTGATCTCGTTCGACAAGGAGAACGCGACGGACGTCCTCGCGATGACCGGCGCGTCGTGCGCGCTGCACATCTCCGACCTCGTGTGGGGCGGGCCGCTCGCGGGCGTCCGCATCGGCCGCATCGACGGCCAGTTCGTCGCGAACCCGACGTTCGCCGAGCGCGAGAACAGCGACATGGACATCATCGTCGCCGCGTCGAAGGACGCGATCATGATGGTCGAGGGCGAGATGGAGGAGC
>JBKJUF010000262.1:0-6419 GCA_046590445.1 Kofleriaceae bacterium | reverse complement strand
GAGCGCGAGCTATCAGCCGTATTCGAACGGTCACTGGAAGTACACCGACGTCGGATGGACCTGGGTGTCGAGCGACGCGTTCGGCTGGGCCACCGATCACTACGGTCGCTGGGTCTGGGTCAACCGCTGGATCTGGCGCCCCGACACCACGTGGGGTCCGGCGTGGGTCCAGTGGCGCGTCAGCGGCAAGTGGGTCGGCTGGGCTCCGATGGGCTACTCGGATGACAGCTACGTCCCCGAGGAGCAGTGGCGGTTCATCCCGGTCTCGCAGCTGTTCGCGCGCGATCTGCGCCGGCACTACGTGACCCGCGACTGGCAGGTCTATCTCAAGGGCACCTTCCAGCTGCAGCGCTTCAGCCGGCACCGCAAGAACGTGTGGGTCGCCGGACCCGACGATGACTGGCTGCGCCGCTGGAACCTGCAGCCGCGCAGGGAGCGCGTCGATCTCATCGAGGTTGGCCGCTACGATCGCGATCAGCGCCGCGACGCCGAGAAGCGCGTCCGCGATCAGCGCCGCCAGTGGGAGGAGCGCAAGCGCCGCGAAGCGCAGGTCTACCGCGAGATGCAGGCGCGCCTGGCGGCTGAAGAGGCGCAGCGCAACCGCGAGGCCGCCGAGGCCCGCAAGCTCGAGGACGAGCGCCTCCGCCGCGAGGCCGAGCAGGCCAGGCTCGAGGACCGTCGCCGCCGGCTCGAGGAGCAGGAGCAGCGCAAGGCGCAGGACGAGAACGAGCGCCGCAAGCTCGCCGAGGAGCGTCGCAAGCTCGAGGACGAGAACCGGCGGATCGCCGATCAGCAGCGCAAGGCCCAGGAGGAGCAGAAGCGCCGCCGCGACGAGGACGATCGTCAGCGCGCCGAGGCCTACAAGAAGCAGCAGGACGAGCTCGCCAAGCGCAAGGCCGACGACGATCGCCGGCGCGAGGAAGAGAAGAAGAAGCAGACCGAGGAGGACCGCAAGCGGCTCGAGGAGGACAAGCGCAAGCTTGCCGACGAGCAGCGCAAGCGGGCCGAGGAAGACAAGAAGCGCGCCGACGAGGACAAGCGCAAGTGGGACGAGCAGGAGCGCAAGCGCCTCGACGACGACAAGCGCAAGCAGGCCGACGAGCAACGCAAGCGCGCCGAAGAGGACGCCAAGCGCGCCGAGCAGGATCGCAAGAAGCTCGACGAGCAGCAGCGCAAGCAGGCGGACGAGCAGCGCAAGCGCCAGGAAGAGGACGCCAAGCGCGCCGAGGCCGACGCGCGGAAGCGTGCCGACGAAGATCGCAAGCGCGCCGACGAGGACAAGAAGCGTCTCGAGCAGGATCAGCGCAAGCAGGCGGACGAGCAGAAGAAGCGCGCCGACGAGGACAAGCGCCGCGCGGATGACGAGAAGCGCCGCCGCGACGAAGAAGACAAGAAGCGCATGGACGACGACCAGAAGCGCAAGCGCCAGGAAGAGGACAAGAAGCGCGCCGACGACGAGCAGAAGCAGCGCGCCGACGAGGACAAGCGTCGCGCGGACGACCAGCAGCGCAAGCAGGCGGACGAGCAGAAGAAGCGCGCCGACGAGGACAAGCGCCGCGCCGACGAGGATGCGCGCAAGCGTGCCGACGAGGACAAGAAGCGGGCCGAGCAGGACGCACGCAAGCAGCAGGACGACCAGCGCAAGCAGGCGGACGAGCAGAAGAAGCGCGCCGATGAGGATAAGAAGCGCGCCGACGACCAGCAGCGCAAGCAGGCGGAAGACCAGCAGCGCAAGCAGGCGGACGAGCAGAAGAAGCGCGCCGACGAGGATAAGAAGCGCGCCGACGAGGACAAGAAGCGCGCCGACGAGCAGAAGAAGAAGGACGAAGAGGACAAGCAGAAGGGCGGCAAGAAGTAGCCCTACTGCCCTCCGCTGAGTGACCGACGAGGAGGCCCGCACCGTGCGGGCCTTTTCGTTTGGACCAAGGTCTTGAGATCAGTGTGTGAACCCCACACCACGTGAGGCTTACCCATGAGCGGGCTCGTAGTACCGTTCGCGCATGACCAAGGGCGTCTGCGGCAATGTGACAGTGCTCGCGCCGGCGAGCGTGTTCGCGACCTGGAACGGCGAGGAACCCTCGCGGCCGAAGGGCTTCGTCGGGATCGATACCTCTCGTGGGACGCCGCTTGCGGTGTTTCACGACAAGGAGACCACCTTCGCGATCCCGCACGGCAGCGCGATCTTGCTCGTGCAATCGATCTACGGTGGAGCGCCGGATGCAGCGCAGCTCGCACGGTTGCCGGCGGACAAGTGGAAGCGGCTCGACGGTAGCTACGCCAGCGAGGGTGGCGAGCACGTGCTGTTCGAGTCGATGTACTCGTCCGAGCAGTACGCGGACGCAGATATGCAGATGGACATCGAGGCGGAGGCCGGCCTGCCGTTACGGATCACGATCGCGGCCGGAAGCTACGCGCTCGAGACCTACGGCAACTGGTCGCCGGTGACGAACACGGAGTACATGCTGTCGCGGCTCGTGGCGACGGGCGCGCGGGCGAAGGCGGACGCAGTAGCGCCGGTGAGGAAGCCAACGGCAAAGCCAAAGCCGGTAAGGAAGGCGGGCACGGCCAAGAAGCGGCCCTCGGCAAAGAAGCGGCCCTCGGCAAAGAAGCCGGCAAAGAAGCCGGTGAAGAAGCCGGTGAAGAAGCCGGTGAAGAAGCCGGCGGCGAAGAAGCCGGCTCGCA
Organism: Kofleriaceae bacterium; assembly: GCA_046590445.1. Classification (GTDB taxonomy): domain Bacteria; phylum Myxococcota_A; class Polyangia; order Haliangiales; family Haliangiaceae; genus JABFXX01. The sequence goes on along the minus strand of JBKJUF010000262.1, from coordinate 3,737 downwards.
AGAAGCGGTAGCGACGGCGACTCAGGTGGCATCGCCGCGCGCATCGCATCGACGCGGTGGCGAGGGTGGCGAGGTTCGATCGCGAGGCCGGCGAACCGCTGGATACCGACTGCGCCATGTCCTTCGACACGCACGGCTTCCGCAACTTCCAGAACTACCGGTTGCGCCTCGCGTCCGGGGCTACTGCTTCGGCAGCAGCGCTTCGAGCATCGACTTCAGCGTCGCGTTGACCTCGGGCTGCGAGGCGGCGCGGAGCCGGCCGAGCTCGAAGACCTGGTCGAGGGCGGGGTCGTGGTGCATGCCCTTGCGGTCGAGCTTCATGCGGACCTTGAGGTTCGCGCCGAGGTACTCGATCTCGAGCTTCACGCTGTTGACGCCCATGTCGCGCGCGAGCTGCGCGGGCGGCGCGAACGTGCCCTCGAAGCGCTGTCCGCCGGCGACCGACTCGATGTCCTGGACGCGATAGTCCATCGCGCCAAGCCCGTCGCGCAGCCGCTCGATGTCCTGGTTGCGCATCGTGATCGAGATCGTGTTCTCGATGTCGCTTGCCCAGTTGATGTCGACCATGCCGCGGATCTCCCAGCTTACTTCCTTGCTGGTCATCGAGGTGCCGGCCGGAACGCGGAGCGCGAACGGTAGCGGCAGGATGTCGCCGTTCTGGGCACGCCACGGTCCCTGGCGGACGAGGACGCGATCCCAGACGTGCCCGTCCTTCGAGCCATGGCGGTGGATCTCGACAAGCTCGACGGTGATCGACGCGACGGTCTCGTTATCGGTCGCGGTGAACTCGACGTAACCATCGATCGAGCTGCCGCACCAGAACGTGTCCTGCTTGAGCGCGAGCAGGAGCACGCCGTTGTCGTTGCTGCCCTGCTTTCGATACGCGTACTCCGCGGGGAGCATGAACGAGGTCGACGCAGACGGCGCGGGGGGGGCGGCGGCGGCGACGGCTTGCTGCTGCTGGCGCGCGGCGATCAGCGCCTTGAGCTCGGCGGGCACCTGCTGCGCCATCACGGTCTGGCCGCCGTTGATCGGCCACGTAACGCCGAGCGGTACGTGACCGAGCCAGACCTGCTGGCCGTTGCGCAACAGCAGTGGATCGGGACCTAGCGCGTGGCCGTCGACCCACGTGCCGTTCGCGGATCCGAGATCGCGGATATAAGTCTGGCCGTCCCCGGCGAGCCAGATCTCGGCGTGGCGACGCGACAGCGTCGGGTCCTGATGCGCGAGCTGACAGGCCGCCGGATCGCGACCCGCATAAATGCGCGGATTCTGGCCATCGATACGCACCTGGGCGCCACCCAGCACCAAGCTCACGGTCATAGGGACCGACGGTAACACGACACCTGCTCGTGTTATGCCTCGCGCGTGAGCCACGAAGAACCCGACATCGAGGTCCCCAAGGACAAGGCCCTCGAGCGCGAGCTCGAGAAGCTCGGCGCGGACGTGCCACCGGGAGATGGCGTGCTGCGCGGCTCGATCACGTGGCAGACGTTGCTCGCCGGCGCGCTCGTCGCGGTGCTGATGGGCGTGTCGTACCCGTACATGGTCCTCAAGCTCGGGTTCGGCCCGAACGTTTCGGTGGTCGCGGCGTTCTTCGGGTTCCTGTTCCTGCGTGTGCTCGATCTGGTGATTCGCGGGCGTCACTACAACCGCTGGCAGAACAACCTCGTCGAGGCAGCCGGTACGAGCGCCGCGCAGACCGCATTCATGTGCGTGCTGCTCGGCGCGTTCGACATCCTCGCGTTCACCACCCGGACCAGCGCGACGCCGTTCAAGCTCGAGCTCACGCCGTTCACGTCGTTCTTGTGGCTGAGCGCGGCCGCGACGCTCGGCGTGCTGATGGCGGTGCCGCTGCGCCGGCACTTCATCGTCGACGAGAAGCTGCCCTACGTCGATGGGCTCTCGACGGCCGAGACGATCACCGTGCTCGACCCGCCGCGCGACGCATCCGCCGAGGTCAGGAGCAACGCGCTCAAGGCGTTCTGGGCCGTGATGACCGGCGTGTTCCTGTCGGGCCTCGTGATGGCGCTGCGCGCCGACGCGAAGTTCACCGACATCATCCCGGAAGGCTGGGAGCCCCACATCACGCTGATCGGTGGCGTGGTGCTGGCGAAGCTCGCCGTCGGCGCGTCGTACAGCCTGCTGAGCATCGGCTCCGGGATGCTCGTCGGGCTCCGCATCAACGTCAGCATGATGCTGGGCGCGGTGCTCGGGTGGATCGTGGCGCCGTACTTCCTGATCAAGTACGGCGTCGAGCTGCGTCGCGAGATCGTGCCAGTCGAGGGCGCGGTCGAGGGCGCGATCAAGGGCGCCGAGGTCGTGCGCTCGGTGTTCACTGACGCGCCGAAGCGCACCGAGGTGCTGTTCTGGGTGATGTGGCCGGCGACCGGCATGCTCGTCGCCGGTGGGCTCGCCGCACTCGCGCTGCGCTGGCGGATCCTCGTCGAGACGTTCCGTAGCCTGCGCTCCGCGAAGATCGATGGCTCGGAGTTCCCGCTCGCGATCGTGGTGCCGGGCATCGCGATCTCCGCGGTCGCGCTCTGCATCATCCAGCAGCAGATGCTCGGCATGCCGATCTGGATGACGATCGTCGCGATCCTGCTGTCGGTGCCGCTGATGCTCGTCGGCTTGCGCGTGCTCGGCGAGACCAACTGGGGACCGATCAGCGCGCTGTCGAACATGATGCAGGGTCTGTTCGCCGCGGTCGCCCCCGGCAACATCGGCGCGAACATGGTCGCGAGCGGCACGGCCGGCACGGTCGCGACGTCCTCCGAGATGATCATGCAGGACTACAAGTGCGGTGACATGGTCGGCACCAAGCCGCGCCTGCTCACGATCATGCAGCTCCTCGCGATCCCGATCGGCGCCGCCGCGGTGTCGTTGATCTATCCGCTGTTCAAGGAGACGTATGGCATTGTCGATCGCATCGATCCGGAGACCGGCAAGACGATCGCGGCGCAGCTGACCTCGCCGATCTCCGCCAAGTGGGCGGGGTTCGCGCAGCTCCTCAAGGACGGCGTCAGCGCACTGTCGACGTCGGCGATCTACGCGCTCGTGATCTTCTCGGTGCTCGGGGTGATCCTGACCGTGCTCGAGTCGAACAAGAAGATCAAGAAGTGGGTGCCGTCGCCGACCGGCATCGGCATCGGCATCCTGGTGCCGTTCGCGGTCGTGTCGACGATGTTCGTCGGCGGCGTGATCGGCTACATCTGGGAGAAGGTGAACAAGAAGCAGGCGGAGCTGTACATGATCCCGCTTGGCTCCGGGTTCATCGCCGGCGAGGCGCTGGTCGCGGTGTTCGCGGCGCTCTACTTCTTCGCGACCGACTGATCAGCGGCACGGCTCGAGCGCGGTCGCGACGCGCGTGATCGCGGCGGCGAGCCGGTCGGTAGCGCGCGCGATCGCCTTCTCGTCTTTCGCGGCGACCGCGGCGGCGAGCTCGGGCAGCAGCAGCGCAGCGTAACCGTTCTCGGGATCCGGGCCGGTCGCTAGGTGCCGGTACCACGGCCGCCCGACGAGGCCGTCACCGGGTGGTGCGAGGAAGCCGCGCTCGGCGACGGTCAGCGCGCCGTTGCAGGCTGCCGGATCGCCGCCCGCCTTCATCGGCATCGCCTCGGCGCGGGTCGCGGCCTCGCGGAGTGCGGCGAGCGCCGGATCGAGCTTCGTGCGATCGAGCTTCGTGGTCTGCCCGAGATGGAGGGGCCGGGATTCACTCCCGGGCTCGAGCGCGGTCG